>JADHUC010000115.1 GCA_016784735.1 Pirellulaceae bacterium
TCGCTTAATCCGACCAAGTGGAAACCCATCACGCTACCAGAGCGTTCAAAATGTGACAAGGCCAACGGTTGGCCCAGAGACAACGTGGATGAGCTTGCATCGACGTGGTCAACGGGCTAGTTTGATGTGCGCAGTAGGTCCCTTCTGCCGGAAGGGACCTGGAAACGCGAAATGACCATCCATCCACAAGGAAGGCCCCGTCCGGCAGCCGGGACCTACGGAAGGCGGGCCAACGCAGGTCTCAGCCCTCTCGTTCAACCGCACTGCCCAACGGGCCGCTGGCCTTGTGGTTAAACGAAAACCTGGGAGATTCGGGCATGACAGCGTCTCAATACAAACGTTGGCTCGGCGGTCTGGCACTTCTTCTCCTGGCGGCTGGAAGCTCAGGATCGGGCGACGCGGCAGAATCCAAGTCGCCCTTGCCACGCTGGCGAGACACCTCAGGAATGGTGTTCGTGCGCGGTGCTCAATTCGTCTTCGGTGGGCGCGATGTTCGTGTCCGCTCTTTTTACATGGACCAGTACGAGGTCACCAACGGAGAGTACTGCCGCTTCCTGAATGCGGACACCGCCCACGCCAAGCACTGGAACGACAAGCAGGAGATTGAGAAGCACGACGGCAAGTTCGTCGCCAAGGCGGGTAAGCGACGTTGGCCAATCTGCTTCGTGAGTTGGCACGACGCGGAGGCGTACGCCGGCTGGACCGGCAAGCGGTTGCCGACCGAATCGGAGTGGGAATGGGCAGCAGCCGGACCGGAAGGGAGCAAGTATCCGTGGGGCAATGCGCCGCTGACGCCCGCACGGGCCAACTTCGGCAAGAATGTGGGGCATCCCCAGCCCGTGGGCAGTTACGCGGACGGGAAGAACCCCCTGGACATTTACGACCTGACTGGGAATGTGGCGGAGGGTGTCTCAATGACTTGGATCGCGCCGAGGAGTCAGCCTCGGATTCGGATCGGCCGTCGCCACACGCCTGGCGCGGAGGCTGTTGGATCATGGCAAAGGAGCATCAAGGCGCCCGAACCCGCAGCCCGTACAAGTCCAAAGCGCGCGTGCCGTGCATCGGCTTCCGCTGCGTGCGTCCAGCCCGCCGCGTGCTCATTCTGCTGGGCGAGAATTCTGCGGAGCTGGAATTCGCCGCCCGTGCAGCTAACGTAGCGTTGGGAACGCTGACACACTTTCGCTCTGCAGACGCACGGGAAGAACTTGGGAACGACTCGGCGCGTTTCGCAGGATTTTGTCGATTGCACTACGCAAGGACGATCGTTACATTATTACACAACTACGTGTAATGCCCTTGGGTTCTGTGGCGTTGCAGTGGACGCTTGGACCCGACGGCCGTATCGACTTACGACGAGTGATCAGGCAAGGTTTTGGCATGGACGAGCCTTTGGTCCGGGCCAGCAGTCGACAGGAGAACCCGCATCAGGTGAGTGCGTGCGGGGATCTCTCTGACGAACATCTGATGGCGAGTTCTCTTCAGGGAGCCAAATCGGCCTTTGAAGAGTTGTATGAACGCTATGCCCGGCGGATGTTGGGATTCACCCATCGTCTGTTGCGAGACCATCAAGAGGCCGAGTCGATCACGCAAGAGGTTTTCTTGAGATTGCTCAAGGACTCCGCGGCCTACGACCCTTCGCGGTGCTTCTCGACCTGGATCTACAAGATTGCGCGAAATCTCTGCTTGGACGCTCTCGCGCGACGGCGACCGGAGGGGCTCGACGACCCGGATTGCTTCATAAGCCAAGAGCCAAACCCAGCCGCGGTGAGCGAAGACCGAGAAACCGTGGAGCGACTCAAGGTGGCTATCGACGCCTTGCCTCCGTTCTGCCGCCAAGTACTGTTATTGCGGATCTTCGACGAATTGTCCTATCGACAGATTGCCGACATCGTCGGTTGCCCGGAAAGCACGGCCCGAAGCCGAATGGACTTGGCGATCAGACGATTGCGTGCCCATTTGTGCAAGAATCTGGAAGTAGTTGAGAATCCCGTGGACGAATCGCCGTCGAGATCGTAACAGTTGGTGGAGGGATGATCTGTGGCCGGGAATCATCTGGACGACCATCAGTTGCTTGACCTCGCGATGGGACAAGCGAGCCCCGACGAGGCGAACTCTGGACGGGACCACTGCTACGCGTGCCCGCAATGCCAGGAGCGACTGGAATCTTTACGTCCTTTGGCCGACGGGCTGGTTCGGCTTAGCGAGGTAGAGGAGGTTCCCACGCCCTCCGCGGAACTTCGGCAACAGCTCTTCGGGCGGGCCGAACCGTTGCTGGACGAGTTCAGCCACAACCACGGCTCGTCAGCGGACAGACGACCGGTGCCGGCCGAGCTAGTTGCCCCGGAGCGGCGTTGGGCGGTGGCCGCTTCGGCCGGCTTGCTCCAAGAGTTGAGCCCGAAACCGAGCCGGGTGAGCGGCAAACCGCGGAGATCACTCAGGCGAAGTTGGGCGGTGGCCGCTTCGCTTGTTCTGCTGGTGGGTGCCGCCAGCGGGGGTTGGCTCGTCTGGTCGAATATGGTGCCTTCGGCCGCAGCGGCCATCCTGGAAACGACCGGTTCCGTGAAGATCACACCGCCGGGCCAGCCTTCTCGATGCTGTCGGCGCGAAAAGGAGCTACTGCGGGTTGGGGACGTGCTCAGTACCCCTGAGGCCGATGGCGCCATCCGCCTGGATGACGAGACGCGGCTTTCGCTGCGGCAGGGCTGTCGTCTGGAGGCTCAACGACCGGTGGCCGAACGGCAAGCCGCCTTTGAGTTGCAGGCGGGCAGCCTGTGTGTAGATACCACTCAGGCCAAGCGTGGATGCTGTGTCAAGACGCCCGGCGGCACCGTGCGGTGCGGGAAAGCCAAAATACTCATTCACGTTACTTCGCCGCAGGAGTCTACTGTGGCAGCGTTGGATGGGGAGGTGAAAGTCCAGTGCGGTGGCCGTGTGGGAGTGGTCTCCACCGGCGTCTGTGCAGAGTTGAAGCGTTCTAAACCATGTTGTTACCGGCCGGCCCGCCCGAAAGAGACTCGGTGCGATTGGGTCGACCGGTGCGGAAAACCAGAAGATGGGAGGAAAAACTGATGAGAGGTAAATCGGGGTTTGTCTGTGCCGCGTTCGGTGCGGCTTTAGCGTGGTCACTTGCGGGCCAAACGGTTCCCAGTGCCGCTGGCAACAAGCGGACCGGCGAAGATCCACAGCTTGCACAACTCTATGTGCAGTTGCTCGGCACATCGTCGTGAGCGTGCATCACCGAGAATGATGTGCGGTCCGCACTCAAAGGTATTGACGGGGTTCAGTCGGTCGAACTGTCGGCCTATGCAGACATTTACACCGTTACTTTTCGTCCCGGCGTGACGCCCGACGAGAACAAGGTGCAGGAGCTATTCAAGGGGTGCGCGTACAACGGGCGCCGAGTGGTTGTCGAGCGAGATCGCAAGTCGGTGGTAGATTTCGCCGTGGCCCAGCCACGGCCAGCGGCCCCCGAGGACAATCCCTCGACGGCTGGTCGAGTCGCGTTGGGCAAGCGACTGTTCACCGACAAGCGTCTATCCTCGGACGGAACGATGGCTTGTTCCACGTGTCACAGTCCTCAGCGGGCTTTCGCCAGCACCTCGACCACAGCCAAAGGCGTTCGAGGCCTCGAGATCCCGCGCAATGTGCCGACACTGGTAAACGTGGGATATCGGCGTTCCATATTCTGGGACGGGCGCAAGAAGTCGCTGGAAGAGATGTCGCTGGGCGCCGTCGAACACCCGGCTATCATCGGCATGACTTCCGATGAGCTGAACGAACGGTTGCGGTCCATACGCGAGTACGTCGACCTTTTCAAGGAGGAATTCAGCAAGCCTCCCACGGCCCAGACGTTCGCTTTGGCCTTGGCTGCATACCAGCGTAGTCTCGTCAGGCACGACACGCCCTTCGATCGCTTTGCGCGAGGCAACGAGAGCGCGATCAGCGAATCGGCTCGCCGCGGTTACATCAATTTCCGCGACAAGGCGAATTGCATTACCTGCCACAGCGGTCCCGACTTCGCCGATGGTGCGTTCCGATTCATCGGAGTTGGCTGGGACGGCAAAGCCTACAAGGATCCCGGCCGGGCAAAGGTCTCGGGCCATCCTGGGGAAGCGGGCAGGTTCCGAGTTGCACCGCTGCGCGAGTTGGTCTGGACGGCCCCGTACATGCATGACGGCAGTCTGAAGACCCTGGAAGAGGTCGTGGACTTCTACAATAAGAACGGCCCCGAAGGCAAACGGACCGACCTGCACGGACCGCTGAACCTGACCGACCAGGAAAAGAAGGACTTGGTGGAATTCCTCAAGTCCCTCAGTTCCGAGCGATGGACCGTCGCAATGCGCGAGTAGCGTGGTAGGTCCCGGCTGCCGGACGGGACCTCGATGCGAGTTTCAGCGCAGTCCACCGAACCAGGTTCCGTCCGGCAGACGGGACCTACTGGGGTCTGGGCACGTTTCCAACGTGCCCCACGTTAGGAAGCGGGCGATATGAGCGACCTGCGGGAAGACTGTGGATGCTGCAACCAGGCAACACGGAACGTTGCATTGGCGGCCAATCAGCCCCCGGACAGCAACGGCAGAGGTTCCGCGGACCGCACCGAACCATGGATAGTCGGATCAGTGAGTACTCCTGCCGGCGAAGTTCCCCAGGTGAGTACTTCCTTGCGATTGCCGGACCATCTGGGCACGTGCAGGGCGCGTTGGGGTATGGGCCGCATGAGTTACTCGATCGCACCCGGGCTGTACGCCGTGGGAACGCCAACCGGCGAGTCTCCCGTGCTGGTGACGGCCAACTACAAAATGAGTTTCGACCGCCTTCGTTCTCAGTTGGCAGGGATTGATGCCTGGATACTGGTGCTTGACACAAAGGGCGTCAACGTATGGTGCGCCGCCGGCAAAGGCACGTTTGGAACCGACGAGATCGTCCACCGAGTTGCGGCGACGAATTTATCTGAAGTGGTCTCCCATCGCCGTTTGGTTGTGCCACAACTCGGCGCACCGGGTGTGGCCGCTCATGAAGTCAAGCAGCGCTGCGGATTTCGCGTTGTGTACGGTCCGGTGCGAGCCGCCGATGTGCCTGCGTTCTTGGAAGCAGGCATGAAAGCGACGCCCGATATGCGCCGCGTGCGTTTTCCGATTCTTGATCGTCTGGCCGTTGCCCCCGTCGAGCTGATGCTCGCAGGCAAGTCCATGCTCGTGATCGCAGTCTGTTTCCTGTTCCTGGCGGGACTGGGGTCGGACGGCTTCGATTGGACAAGGGTCGCGACCGTTGGCCTTGGTTCGGCCGCGTTGTTCCTGGCTACCTGCATCGGCAGCATCGTGCTTGCACCGGCATTGCTGCCTTGGCTGCCAGGACGAGCGTTTGCGGCAAAAGGGGCTTGGCTGGGACTGGTTTTTCTACTGGGAATGGCCCTTTATGTCGGGAGTCACTTGGAGGCGATTGAAAGCTGGTTTGCCGTCGCTGCGTGGTGTCTGATGATACCAGCCGTGGCAAGCTTCTTGGCGATGAACTACACCGGCGCGAGCACGTACACATCGCTATCGGGCGTACGCATCGAAGTGCGAGTGGCTGCGCCGATCCAAGCAATTTGTGCGATCCTGGGTGCAGTTCTCTGGCTGGCGGGACGCTTCGTATAACACAAAACTGCGCACTAGACACAGAGAAAGATTCATGTTCGGACTGCAGTATCTGCCGGGCGTCGTCACATTGACGTTGGATGCCGACAAGTGCAATGGATGCGGCCTGTGCGCCATCGTTTGCCCGCACGCTGTGTTTGCCGTCCAGGACGGAAAGTCGCGAATTGTCAACCGCGACGCGTGTATGGAATGCGGTGCCTGTGCGCACAACTGTCCATCTGCAGCCGTCACGGTCGAGCCGGGAGTCGGCTGCGCCGCTGCGGTGATACGCAGCAAGACGGGTGGCGAGGGCTGTTGTTGCATCCAATCTGAAGAGCCCACTTGTTGCAGTCGGTCGGGCGAATGAAAATGAAACGCCGCGTCTGACGGTTCATTGCGTCTCCCCTTGAGCGCTGCCGGATCTCATTTCATCTGTGATCTTACTGCCGGAAGGTCTAGCAGATTGCGGGAACTTCATGCATCTCTATCGAAGCGTTTACAGCTCACATTGGTCGTTGGGCTGGTGGGATTGATCGCTGCCGTCGGGTGTGGAAGACCGGGCGAGTCCGACGGTGACAAGGTCGTGTTGAAAGTGGGCCAGGTGTTGCCCGCGGATCATCCGACCAGCCGGGCCATGAGCTTTTTCAAGGGGCGTCTTGAAGAGCTATCCGTTGGTCGAATCGACGTTCGTTTGTTTCTCAGCGGCCAGATCGGATCGGCTAACGAATTGATCATGGAGTGCCGGCTGGGCAACGTCGAAGCCGCAGTCGTCTCCACCGCTCCGTTGGCGCAGCACGTCGAGATCTTGAACGTTCTGGTAATGCCCTTCGTATTCCGCGACAACGCGCATCAATACGCAGTCGTGGATGGGCCGATCGGCCGGAAGTTGGACCGTCACCTCGCAGAACGCGGCATCATTGCCGCCGCCTACTTCGATTCGGGTTCCCGTAACATCATGACGAAGACCGGCCCCATCGAGGCGCCGGATCAGCTCGAGGGGCTCAAGATTCGCGTCATGAGTTCGAATGTTCTTCGCGCCGCGATCGACCAACTCGGAGGCTCGGCGCAGCCCATGAGCCAGGCCGAGGTCTACAGCGCGCTGCAGACCGGCGTGATCGACGGCTGGGAGAACAACCCGGCGACTTGCCTTGTGTTTTCAATGTACGAAACCGGCTGTACGCACTTTGCTTGGACACGCCATGTGGCCATCCCCGACGCGCTGATTCTCAGCCGCGATTGGTACGACAGCCTCGACGAAGACCTTAAGCGAGCCGTTGATCAAGCTGCCGACGAGACTCGGCAGAAACAGCGGGAGCTTTGGCGGGAATACGAGGGTCAAGCCATCGAGCAGCTAAAGAAGGCCGGCATGGTCTTCAACGAAGTCGACCACGAGGCCTTCGCCGAGAAATTCGAAGGTTTCTACGACCGTTACACCGCCCAGTACGGGCCGGAGTTCGGATCGCTGGTAGAGCAAATCCGCGATCTTGATAACTCGCCCCGATAGGAAGTTGTGAAGGTGAAGAAGCTTGGAAACCGGCGCGTGTGCCACTGTTTTCGATTGGAAGACGCTGTCCATTTGGCAGCGTCTACCACAATCGAAAGCAGTGCCGTTCAGCGTCGATCCGCGGGTACCGTGCCCTCCAGATGGATACTGCATCGGCGGCACTGCTTTGAACTGTGGTGCGTCCAACAGCATGGAAAGCCGAACCAGTTCAAAGCAGTGGCACACTTCGGACAACCGATGGCATGGAACAAGCCCCGGGCGAAGTCCAGATGAGTTCATCCAATAGGATTTTGTTATCCTGCGATGACTGAATGTGCTCCAGTGACTGGGTGGCGGTGATCTCGACAACGAGGAGGTACGATGAATCGCGTCTACAAGGACATGGAAGAGATCATTGGGGCAGTGCTTCTGGTTGCCATGTGTCTGGTCGCGGTGGCCAAAGTCGCCAGCCGGTACGTACTCGCATCGCCTTTCTCCTGGAGCGAGGAACTGGCGACGATTCTGTTTTCGTGGGTCGTGTTTGTCGGAGCGTCGTTGGCGCTGAAGAAGAACGAGCACTTCTCGATGGACGTACTGGTCGATTTGTTGCCCAGTGCCCCCAAGAGACTGATTCAAACGATCGGCCTGGGACTCGTCGCGGTCTTTTGCCTGTTGATCGTCTGCTACGGAGTCAGGCTGGCCGTGCTGAATTGGCAGGTGAAGACGGCCGTCCTGGAGATCTCTCGCGCATGGTTGTATTTGGCCGTTCCCTTTGGCGGTGCGCTGATGCTACTTCGCACCATCGAAATGTTTGTCCGATTGTGGCGATCAGATGATGGCGCGCTCGCCTGTCAGGATGGGAAGGGAGCGGAATGAGCGGCTTGATCCAAGTGCTGGTCGCGTGCTTCGTCGTGCTGCTGATGATCGGCGTGCCGATTTCGATTGCACTGGTGCTGGCTGCTGCCGCAGCCATGGCCTTCGCCGCAGCCGGCGGGCTCGATCTGACTCAGATACCGCTGCAATTGTACGAATCGACGAGCAGCTTTCCTCTGTTGGCCGTCCCCTTCTTTGTGCTCGCCGGCAGCATCATGAGTCGTGGTGGCATGTCCGACCGATTGATCGACTTGGCGCGATCCTTCGTGGGCCGCATTCCCGGCGGCGTGGCGATGGTCAGTGTTGTGGCCTGCATGTTCTTTGCCGCCGTGTCCGGGTCCACGGCTGCCACGACGGCTGCCATCGGCATCGTGTTGATTCCGGCCATGATTGAAAGTGGCTTTTCGCGCGGAGCTGCCACGGGGCTTCAGGCCACGGCTGGCTCGATCGGCATCATCATCCCGCCTAGCATTCCGTTCGTTCTGCTCGGCGTGATCGGTTCGATATCCATCGGTAAGCTGTTCCTTGGCGGCGTTCTGCCTGGCATTGCCATTGGCGCTGCTCTGATGGCCGTATCTTTCGCAATCGCGCGGGTACAAAAACACCCGCCTTCGTCATCTCGCACCAGTTTGGCCAACATCCTGCGCGCCGCGGGACGTTCGATCCTGCCGCTGTTGACCGTCGTATTTGTCATCGGCGGGATCATGCTCGGGATGGTCACACCCACCGAAGCAGCGATCGTCGCCGTCGTCTGGTCCCTGATCGTTAGCGTATTGATTTACCGCGAACTGACGGCCAAAGACTTCTACGAATCGCTGGTGGACACGGTCAAGGTCACGGGCATTGTGGTCCTATGCATCGGAGCCACCGCGCCGTTCGCATGGCTGCTGACCGTCGAGCAGGTGCCGCAGAACATCGCCGATTCGATGACGGCCATGACCGCGAACCCTGCCTTGCTGACCCTGATGATGCTGGCGATCCTGTTGGCCATCGGCACATTCATCGACCTGACTCCGGCCATGATCCTGCTGGTGCCGATCCTGATGCCGATTGCCAAGGGCATCGGCATGGATCCCGTTCATTTCGGCGTGATGCTCATCTTGGCCTTGGGCATCGGCCAAAGCACACCGCCCGTGGGTATATCCCTGTTCGTCGCGTGCAGCGTAGGCAAAGCCAAGATGAGCCAAGTGGCCTTGCCTCTGCTGCCGTTCCTGGCTGCCATGATCGTCGTGCTGATCGCCGTGGCCTTCTGGCCGCCACTGACTACATGGCTACCGAACTTGCTGATGTGTCTTTAACCACTGGTCAAGCCAGCCAATCACGGTGTCGTGCCAGAGGATCGAGTTGTGGGGCTTCAGGACCCAGTGATTCTCGTCCGGGAAGTATAGCAGCCGGCTGGGGATGCCCAGCCGCTGCAATACGTTGAAGGTGCCGATTCCCTGCGTATCGACCACTCGGTAGTCGTGCGCCCCGTGAATGACCAGCATCGGCGTTTTCCAGTTCTTGACGAAATTCACCGGATTGTGTTTCTCGTAACCCTCGGGGTTGTCCCATGGGGTACCCATGTGATCCCATTCGGGAAACCAGAGTTCTTCTGTGTCATAATAGGCCATCCGTTCGTCCAGGTTGCCGTCGTGATTGACCATACACCGGAAACGGTTGGGCCAGTTGCCGGCGATCCAATTGATCATGTAACCGCCGAACGACGCGCCGAGCGCGCCGACTCGCTTGCCATCCAGCCACGGATAACGCTCCAAAGCCGCCTTCAGGCCGAGCTTCAAGTCCTCGAACGGCTTGCCTCCCCAGTCGCCGCGGATCGAGTCCGTGAACGCTTGGCCGTACCCGACGGACCCGTGGAAATCGACCATCACGGCGGCGTATCCGGCTCCCGCATAAGCCTGCGGGTTCCAGCGGTAGTGGAACGTGTTGCCAAAGGAGCCTTGAGGCCCGCCATGGATCAGAAACGCCACGGGGTATCGCCTTGTTGGATCGAAGTCCACCGGTTTGACCACATACCCGTACACCGTCTCGTCGTTCCATCCTTTGAACGAGAACTGCTCGCAATCCCCCATTCGCGCCGCAGCGACCCTTTCGTCATTGATCCGCGTGACGCGGCGTCGGTCGGTACCGTCGGGACGAATCGACGAGAGCTCGACGGGCGATTTCAGATTGTCCAAGCCGTAGATGATCCGATCGCCACAAATGGCTGGCGATCGGACGTAGCCGTTTCGGACGACTTCACGCACCGCGCCGGAAGTCGCGTTGATCGCGAACAACGAACGCTGTCCGAAATTCGAAGCAGTCGCATAGATCTCACTGCCGTCGGCCGACCAACAAAGGGACGACGGCGAACGGTCCCAATCCTCGGTCAGGACTCGTTCATCTCCTCCCGGCGCTCGCAAGATGATCCGGCGTCGATCCGATTCGTAACCAGGCTTCGCCATCGCCAAGTATGCCATTGTCTTTCCGTCGGGCGAAAAGAGGGGGCAGCAGTCCCATGCTTCGTTCTTCTTGGTCAAGCAGACTGGCGGCGCGGCCCCGTCGATGGGCACGCGATACAAGTCGAAATCCGTCGACCAGGGCTCTTTCGGACCCACGTCACGTGCCGTGAAGATTAGCTCTTTTCCATCCGGCGTGAACGTGAGTTCATCCGATCCGCCGAACGGCTTTGACGGCGTATCGGCATCCATGCCTTGCATGACGTCGACGGGATCGCCTGCGCCCGTTGACGGCAACACGAACAGATGTGAACGGCGACCGTCCTTCCAAGTATCCCAATGACGGACGAAAACGCCGTCGTAGATCCGACCGCTGCTCTTTCGCTTCACTTCTTCATCAAGTCGCTGTCTAGTCTGCTCCACTGAAGCGCAGTCGGGGAACACCTCCATCGTAAATGCGATGTGTTTGCCGTCAGGCGAGATGATCAGGTTACTCACATCAAGTGGCATGTTGGTCACCTGTTGCGCTTCACCACCATCGACGCGAATTCGCCAAACCTGCGACGAGCCGGAACGGCTGGACAGAAACAAGACGCCATCGCCGTCCGGCGTCCAGCACGGACTATGGTCGCTTGAAGGATGGGACGTCAGACGCCGAAGTTCGGTCCCATCTGCCCCGACCAACCACAGATCCGTTTTTCCCTTGTTCTCATCGAGGTCCGTTTCTCGAACAGTGAATACGACAAGGCTTCCGTCCGGAGACACTCGATGCTCGGAAATCCGGTCCATACCCAGCATGTCGTGAATCGAAAACGGATGAGACGATTCTGCATCGGCAGACCGGACACAGACTATCCCGGACAATATGATCAACAGAGAAAACCGCATGATTTCTACTCCTTTGCCAGATTGCGAGTGTGTTCTTCTTGGGAGGTCAGCAACGGTTGTTCGGTTGTTGGAGTCCAGGCTTCAGCCTGTCCCCTGCAGCCTAAAGGCTGGACTCCAGCGGACGTCTCGTATCGGCGGCACTCGTCACGGGCCAAGGTAGCCCCAGGTCAAGGAAAATGAAGCGGAATACTCGACCACCGAGTTGATTCTCTAACGGGGCGTACCGTGAATCAAGTGCGGTAGCATGCATGCGGCGGCTCAGAGGCCGGGTGATGTTCGCTGCTCTCCGCCAAGATCCGAAGCTGGCCAGTCGGGATTCAGACGATCGGCCGTTTCAGCGTCTTTGCGAGCCTTTTCAGTTTCGCCCAGCAAACGGTACGCGTTCGATCGCAGTGCATACGCCAT
Source organism: Pirellulaceae bacterium (assembly GCA_016784735.1). GTDB lineage: Bacteria > Planctomycetota > Planctomycetia > Pirellulales > Pirellulaceae > JADHUC01. The sequence goes on from JADHUC010000115.1 coordinate 11,703, forward strand.
GTAGTCGTCATGTGCCAGTCGGATCGCGGATGTGAAATCGTCGATTCCGTCCGCGAAACGTCCCAATTCGACGTAGCTTGCGCCGCGATTCAGGTAGAAATTCACTTCGTTGGGATCCAGGCGGATCGCGGCACCGTAATGCTCGACGGCTTCTTGGTACATTTCCATGCCGCTGTAGAGCTGTCCGAGGTCATTCCATAGCTCGGCGTAATCGTAGTCAAGTTCGAGAGCCTTCTCGATGTCCGCAATGGCTTCCTTGTTTCGCCCCAACCGCTTGAAAACCTGCGCACGGTTGTTGAAAGCGATTGGGTCCTTGCCGTCGCTTTCGATGGCTCGATCCAGATCCCGGCGCGCTTCGTCCAAGTCACCTCGCAGCAGATGGGCGGTCCCACGGCCGCGAAGGGCCTTCGCATGATCAGGATGGGTGGAAAGAAACTGCGTGAAGGACTCGATGGCGTTGTCATAATCGCCGCCGTGGAACTCGGCCTCGGCGTCCGCGAACGTAACGATTTCGGTGGGCGCCGCCGAGTGCCTGCACGCGCTCAGCACCGAGGAGGCCATCAGACAAAGAAGGAATGAACGAGGCATGTTACGGGGCCACAGCGTCCCAGGCATATGACAACCGAGACGATGAGCAGCAACCAAGAATTGCAGCACACAGACTAAATGGCCGCCCGCGATCCTGCGCGTTTCATTGAGCCGCCGCGTCCTTTTGGCCTTCTTCCAGGGACAGAGTGCGATCGGCTTCGGCCGTTTCAGTCTGACGTCGATTCGTGTCAACGTCCGGCTCATCGTCGTCGTACTGACCGTGGTGCCCATCTTGTCCGTCAGGACTTGGATGAACAACTTTTGCGTCCATGTCGGCCGATCGAAGCCGTAGTCTCGTGGGGACTGGGCCGCGGCCATCAACAGCAGTTCCTCATGGTCTTCCGTGATCTTGACGGTGCCGTTGTCTTCTCGACGATCGATCAACCCCGCCGGACCTTGTTCGACGAAACGTCGAGCTACGCGAATAACGTTGCTGTACGAAATGGCCACATGATGGGCGATCGAGCTGGGCGAATTCCCTCTCACTAAATTCCAAATAATCTTCCATCGTTGACAGAACCTCGCGTCCGAATGATATTGAGCATTCGAACGAAGCTGTCGCTGAATCTTCCGCGACTGATTCTTCCACGCAGCCTGAACCTTCACCATCCAACCGGAACTTCTCATTGGGGACTCCTTTCACAAGAGTGAGCGAGGGATCGCGAGTCCCCAGTTTTCCTATATGGCGCAGAATCGCGCAAGGCCATTTAGCCGTGGACGTTGACCATGTCCAGAGCAGCCACGAGTCGGAGGTAATGAACTCATGCCAGCCCAACTCATCTTGATGTTGCTCACTCTCGCGCCACTGGCCGGTGAGAACGGTGACACCAAGAAGGAAGTATCGCGCACGGAGTTTGCTGCAGCCATGTCCAGGATCAAGGTGGGGGCGAGCAGCGATGACGTCTTGGCGATCTTGGGGCGACCGGATTCGATCCGCCACGGCAAGGTCGTTCTGACGTCTTTCGATGGACCAGATATCGTGCGGGCAAGTGATGTTGACACGACGGGTGAGTATTCCGATGTCTGCGAGATCTGGTACTACGGCGCGGAGGGCTCGAACGGGTTTCCGACGTTGGGTCGCGTCTACTACGGGACCGAGTTGACGGAGGATGTTCAGGCGGCGACGGTGTGTCACGTTTACGGGAGCGGCAAGCCCTCGCCGGAGCTGGCAAGGATCAAGGAAAGGGACTTGAGGCGGCTGATCGTTATGCTGAGCGGCCGATTCGAGTGCGCTGCGAGCCGCTATGACCCTGGGCACCTCATTGCGGCCGTAAACGCCCTTCAACCGTTGGGAAAGGACTTGGCTCTGGCGGTCATTGAAGAGTATCTGCGAGTATGTCCCGAGACTCACGCATCGGGGACTGAGAGAATAAGGCTTTTGCTGCGAGTCCTTTTCCAGGTGCCATCAGACACGGGACACATGCCTGACATCAGGCTCGGGACGGACCCGCCTCCGCCGCACAAACCCGAGTTGATCCCGCGATTCCCTATCCACGTCGTTCGCGACATTCCTCTGCTGGTCGTTTGGGGCTACGTCTGCGAAGGGCTACCGCCGTGGGTGGGGCCCGACTTGGAGTACTTCCGCAAAAAGGGTGTCCTGCGCACGAATAGACTTGCCCCATCGAATCGACCCTTGTGCGCGCTGGAACAGCTCGAACGATCGGCTGCCTGGATGTACACGCGAAGAACCGCGAGGGATCGCATGGGGATCATTTGCCAACTGCTGGCTCTTGTAGATCCGGTTTGGCCTCTTGCCGATCAGAAGTCGAGGGCAGCCTTGTCGGACAAACTGTCTTCCCGCGAACAGTGGAATCAGTTTGTCGCGAAGTTCGAGCGCCTGGAGATCCACTGGGATCCTGAACGACAAAAATACCAGTTGACGAAACGCCGCGAGCGCGACGGTATCCCCTAGGGCCGAGTTTTGACACTCCTACCGGGACACTTTGATGTAGTGCAGACCACAGCCAGGATGGTAAACTGAAAGCATCCGCTTTCAATCTCAGTGGCGGATCGGAAGGACTGTTATGCTATGAAATGGCCACAGTTTTCGCTGCGTGCGCTACTCACAGCCATGGGCCTTTTCGGCTTGGGTCTCGTTGTTCTCATCAATGCTTCAGACCTGTGGGCGAGCGCCGTGTTCACGGTCACGCTTTGCGTCCTGTTCATTGGCGTTATCGGAAGCATCTTGAGAAGCGGGCCTGCGCGTGCGCATTGGATTGGATTCACTGTTTTCGGTTGGGGCTATCTTTGGATAGCTCATTGGCCGACTAACGATCAGTTCATTCCGGGCAACATCCTTCCACGTTGGAGACTTCAAACACACTCCGGTGCGCTATTGACAACGCGCGTGCTGGAATACGGGTATGAGAACCTGCTTCCGTTGATTCGAGAACGTCCATCTATTGCACCAACATATCATGAACCTGGTTCCGGTCCTATGTCACGATACTTCGACTTCGGGGGCGGGTATGCGGAGGCGAGATCGTCACAAGTTGATGAATCGAGCGGGTCGTATCCGTATATCTACAATTTCATGCGCGTCGGCCATTCTCTCTGGGCTATGCTTTTTGCCTTGGTTGGCGCTTGGATCGGCGGCCGTTTCCATCGGACGACATCAAAAGCTGACGCCAAATCGGGATAGGAACCAGCCTTTCGGCCAGCCACGCACCTCACCCGTCGACAGAACGGCTGGCGACAGGCAAGAGCTTTACGTCGACGGCACGCGGTACACATGTATTTCGCAGGGGCAACCCGCCACTGCTGATCTGAAATTGGAGGACGACGCATGAACAAAAAGAGTCTGGCCTCTGTGGGAATCGCCATGATGCTGTGTTGCTGCAGTGGATACAAGAACAAAGAACACGTAGAGGATGCGGCTGTCGCGGACGAGCAACTTGGTGAGATCGACATGGATCACCGGGCTGCGATGTCCATTAGCTTGTACACGGCGAACAAGTTCCACAAACGTCTGACACGAGCGACGAAACGGCTGAATCCAGCTTTGCGAGTCTATTATGAAGGACCGCTTGGCCGGCCTGGCGGCGAGCCAGGTCCGGCTAGCGACGCGTTCGCCGATTGGAACATCGTCGAAGCCCAACCGGAGGGTCCGGCCAGGCTCGTCTGCAATATCTCGGTGTCGGAAACGAAACGAGATGCCACGATCGCCCAGTGTAATCTGGAGGATCGCATTCTTTACATGGCTATTCGCGATGTAAACGCGGAAAGCGAAGAGTTGGATTTGTCGCGTGCCGAACTGAACGGCCAAAGCGTACGGAAATTCGTGGCCAATCTGTCAAAATAGAAAGCGATCGAAGGTGCGCGGCCGTGATGTGCGCTTCGAGCCGCCGAATCCAAGCAGAGACGATTTTCTGTGGTGCAGACGATGGCCAGAATGGTAGACTGATCTGTTGTTGACCGGTCGTTCTTTTGGCACGGCCTGAGCGTGTCAGCCATTGAGGGTACACGACGATGGCTCGCTTCTTCATGGCAGTCGTGTTGTTCCTTGGCGTTGAGCCTACGTCGAAAACGACGGATGACGCTGCAAACGCCGCACGAGCTCTGCTGGAATCTGCAAGTTGGGTCGCAGTCAAAGACAACGACGGCAAAACCGAAATCCGTGTACTCGCCGCAGAAGAAGAGCCCAAGGCCGAACAGGCCGTGCGCGACTATCATGACCGCTACCAGGAAGTGGCGGATACCTACTGGAAGCATGAGAAGGAATATGCAGATGCGATTTCGCAGTTGAACCGCCAGTTCCTGGATCGCCAGGAACCGGTCACGGTCGATCATGTGAATCAATACTTTCGGGATCGCAGGAAGTTAAAGGAACAGCTCGCGGCCAAGTCTCCGCAGCGGGCCGTGCCGCGACCGCCGTACCGTCATGTACTGCGGCAGGGAGAATGGTGGGAACTGCGTCTTGGCGTGAAACCGGTAGAACCGGTAAGCGTATCAACGATCCTGTTCGGCACCGACACGCCCTCGATATACCTGCGCCTTTCAAACGCATCATCTGGGTTTTGCACGGGCCTTCCGGGAGCTCTGCAGCATTTCCCCGTACCTCCAGACGATTCCTACCTTCGAAACACGCGGATCGAAGTCAAGGAGCAGGTTATCTTCCTGAAGACACGCCAATTTCAGTCTTACCGCCTTGGCCAATTCGATATCGCCGAGGCCGTTGCCTCGCTCGAGGAGGCCGTGCCGAACGCGACAATAGACGGCGATCCCGAGTCAAGCACTATCTTCGTTCTTGGTTTTCCAGACGAGCACAAAGCCATCCGGCAAGCAATGGCACAGCTTGGGGTCAACCGTGAGAAACCGAAAAGTCAGAACGAAACGAATGGTAAGGAACGTTAAGAACGTCGGAATGGGCATTATGAAGCTGGGGCAACGTATTGTAGTGATGGCGTTGGTGGCTCATTCGGTGGCGGCTGCTTCAGCATCTGATCCGAGCTCTAAACATGGCGACTCGGCGAAACAACGGGAACAACCCCCCAACGTAGTCTCTCGGATTGGCGGCAGGCAGTTGCTGAGTGGTGGCTGGCGGCCGTCCATCGCCTTGTCCAGTGATGGCAGACGGTTAGCAATGCCACTCGGCGAAGATGGGTGCATCGGGATCTGTGACACACATTCGGCCACGCTTGTTCGTCCCCTCCAGGAACGCGAAACTGACAAGACAACCCCGTATCTGATGTATTGGCCAAATGGCAAGAAGCTGGCCACGTACACTGTTCCAGGCACGCTTCGGGTATGGGACCTGGAACCAGTCAAGCTGATCTTCTCCGTACCGGCACACGTGGACGGACTAGTGGGTGATCGGCAGATGGCGGTCTCTCCCGGTGGCGGCGTGTTTGCAGTATCTCCAGATGAAGGCCGTTCGATCCGCGTCTACGATGCAGGTAGCGGTAGCCTCCGAGCAACAGTGCAGCCTCCGCAGAGCCGAAAACTCACTGCGATTGCGGTCGATGGACAATCTCTCGTCGGACTCTGTATAGGATCCGAGGGGTGGGACGAGATCTTTACGTGGAAACTCGAAACGGGGGAATTGCAGTCACACTGCTCACTGAAGGGTTTGTTGCCCGCCGCGAGTGATGTCTTCCTGTCGCCCAGCGGCAAGTTCTTCGCCATGCCGGGGGTCATTGCCGGGGATGGCGGTCCAGAGCCTTCGATCGTCGTGGGCGATACGAAGACCGGCAAGGAAGTGAGACGGTTTGCACGGTCAACTGAACATCTTTCCGTCATCGCTTTCTCACACGACGATTCCTTTATAGCAGTCCAGGAAAAGTCGAGTCGTGGCGTAGCGGTTCTTAGCCTGAAGTCTGGCGATACATTGACGTTCCTTCCGGGCCTTTATAGCGCTGCTTACCAAATGGAGTTCTCTCGTGATGGGAGGGTCTTAGGCACCGCAAGTTTCTTCGGTATTCGTCTTTGGGATATCGAGTCGGGCGAGCAGTTCCCCACGACCACCGGTCCCGAGTCGATGTGGTCCGTGCGATTCTCCGGCAACGGGAAACTCATCGTTTCCGACGGGCCAGGTGGAGTGAGGTGTTGGAGCACGTCTACGCGAGACCAAGTGTGGCACAGGGACAACGTCCATCATCCGACCTTTCCGTGGAACAGCCTCCAGGTCTTCGCCGTTGACGACCAAGGATCGCTCCATGCAATCGACCTGGCGTCCGGGAAACGTGCCTGGTCACGGCGACTTCCAACGTATGAGGAAGTGATCCGTGCGCACGAGGTGCCGTCTTTCAGGCAACGCATGCCGCCTCCGAAAGCTCGCCTGGTTGGCGCGTCTGGTGATCAGAATGCCTTTGCCTACATCATTGATGGACACCGAATTGGAGTTTATCAACGAACAAAGGATGCCTTCCGGTTGCTCCCGGATATGGGACGACCACTTCCCGGTGGAGGATTGACCTTCGTTGGAGGAAATCCGGACCGCGTGTGCACCACAGTCCAAACGACTGCGGAATGGAAAGACGAATCGTCGGATCTTTTCGGGGACCCCGCCGAGCCTGTGATGGCGGCGAAAGCAGTCTACTATGAATTGAGCACCAATACGTCTCGTGACGGCGTCGCTGTCCCTTTTGGCGTTGAAGCTTGGTATTCCCGCAACGGCCGCTATTGCTTCGTTTCGGCGATCCGCCGTCTGAATCCATCCGCGCGAGGCGAGTTGTACTATCTTGGTGCTCGGACGGCGAGCATGGTGAGGGCAGTTCATTTCGATGGCTGGTCGATTCCTCCTGATGATCCCTATAATCCTGCGGACCCGGTTGCTGTGACCGACGATGGCACGTTCGCAGCGCTCGTCGGAGATGACGGCGTAATCCACGTATTCGATCTTCGGCGTGGAAACGAGCAGTCAGCGCTCCGCGACGCCCATCTTCGAGAGTTCCGTTGCGTTGCGTTTTCCCGGGACGGAAAGAGGCTCGCATCGGGGGCCGTGGATGGGACAATTGTTGTGTGGGACGTGTCTGAGTGAGAATTTGGAGTTGTAGGCGACCTGGTAATACGTCTCTCAGGTCAATGACGGTGACTGACTAGCAGCGGATAAACAGATGATGGAACCAGCAAACAGCGTCATAATCCTGTTGTTGAGTCTGCCGCCCACCTGGTTCACCGGCAGGTTGGAGCAGGCGAGAACGCAGAGTGACGCGGTGGCCGCGATTCACCGTCTGGGCGGGCGGGTGGTGTACGACTGCCAGATTGGCGTGAATGGATTGCGCCCGTATGCAGAGCCGCCTGGTCCGGAATGGCTCAGGAAGCTGCTCGGGATCGATTTCCTTGCCGACGTGCGGTCAGTCAGTTTCTTCCATGCGACCCGACTTGACGACGACGACCTTGCGTGCTTGAGTCCGTTATCCGGGTTAACAGACCTTCTGTTGACCAATACCCAGATTACGGACGCAGGTCTGCGAAGGCTCACGGGATTGAAGTCTCTGGAGCGGCTGCTACTGGATCACACACACATTACCGATGAAGGGCTGGGCCTGCTATCGGACTTGAAGCATCTCCAAGGAATATCGCTCGAAGGCACACGAGTTGGCGATGCCGGGTTGCAGCACCTTAGCCAATTCAAGCAGTTGGAGGTGATTGCGCTTTACGGCACCACCGTTACGGAGAAGGGGATCAAAGAGATCGCAATGGAATTGCCGAACTGCCACATCACCTATCGATATGGATATACCAGGGGCCCGCCGCGGCATCGACAAAACAGCCGGTCTGCGGCCGAAGCGGATCGTTTCTTTGAGGAATGGCGACGTGAGGTCGACGCGGAAATCGATGCTTTCCTCGAACGTCAACTTCGCGAACTGGAGGAGAGGAGCTTTCGCGGCGCTAGTCTCCCCGGAATTCCGTGAAGAACATTACAGATACTCGTCCGGGAATTTCCACGGATCGCGGTACTCGGGTTTGGCCGCCTTGGTGGCTTCGTCGTCGTTGCTGATGGTCTCTGTGGTCGGGTCGAACTGCAGGTCGCGGCCGACCTTCATCGCCAGGTTGGCCAGCATGTTGCCCGTGTTCAGCTTGTGGGCGTATTCCACGTTGCAGCTCGGCTGCCGGCGAGTGCGGATACAGTCCAGCCATTCGCGTTCGTGGCCAGGCGATGGTGGAATCGACTCCTCCGGCGGTTCGGCCTCGGCCAGTGCCGTTGTCTGCGGGACAACCTGATGCGTCCTGTAATCACCGTAGATCGCTCCCTCGACACCGTGCAGAAAGTAGCCCAGGCGACGCTGGGTACCTTCCATCTTGGCCCCGGGTTTTGTGTAGCGAGCCACGTCCTGCAGATTGAAGCCGAAACTGTTCACTTGCGACATCGACCACGCGAGCGTTACATCGGGGAACTCGAACGTCACCTCGTGAGTGTCGGGAGCGTCGGTGTTGTCCTTGATGTGCCGTTTGGAGCTGAAGCTGCTTATCCGCGTGGGGAAGTCCAGTCCCAGTGCCCAGTACGGCAGGTCGAGAATGTGCTCGCTCATGCCGCAAGTGCGGCCGCCTCCGTAGTCGAGCCACAGCGTATGCGAATAGCCGTTCTTGACGATATTGACGTTGAATGGGCGGATCGGCGCAGGGCCTACCCAAGAATCCCAATCGAGACCTTCCGGTGGGGCGCTGTCCGGCGGGAAGCCCTCGCCATCGGGGGCGTGCTTTGATACAAGGAAGCAGCGGGCGACGGCGATCTTGCCGAGCTTGCCCGACCGGACCCACTCGACCACTCGGCGATAGTTCTCCGAAGCGTGGATCTGCGTGCCGAGCTGGCATACCCGGCTGTGCTTGAGAACGGCGTTTTTCACCGCGCGGCTTTCGGTCAAGTGTAGCGTCATGGGCTTCTGGATGTACAGATCCTTACCCGCCTCGCACGCGTCGACCGCTTGCCGGCAGTGCCACTGGTGCGGCGTGGCGATGATCACGGCGTCGATGTCCTTGTCGGCCAGCAGTTCGCGATAGTCGTGGTAGCCTTTCGGTTTGTTGCCGTACTTTTCCAGCGTGCGATCAAGATGTGACTTCCATACATCAGAAACAGCAGCAACGTCGATGTCATCGTACTTGGCGCAATTGGCCAAGTTGGCGTTCCCCATGTTGCCGGCCCCGATCAGGCCCAAGCGGATTTTCTCGTTGGCGCCGGGCCGGCCGGGTGCAGCCAAGGCAGTGCGCGAGATGACCGTTGGAACCGCTACACCGGCTGCGGCCGTCTGAGCTAGAAAGCGGCGACGCGTGTATTCGTTGTGTTTGGACATGGAAAGGCTCCCTTCTCTGATGTCTGTGGTCAAGCTACTTCTCCAAATGCACCTGAGGTGGACTGGCATAGGCTTCGTAGGTCAGGCTGTGCCTGACGGAAACGGGCTCGAATGGCGTCGACCCGCAAGTCGTCAGGCACAGCCTGACCTACTGAGTATTGTGGTCCTGCTATTGCTCTAAACGCACCTGGGGTGGACTGGCATAGGCTGCCCAGACCGACTCCAACGTGGCGTTGTCGCTCAGTCCAGGGTGAATCCAAAGCCGATACTTCAGCACGAGCGGCTTGTCGCGCTGGAGTGCCACTTCACGATCACCGGGCCAAGCTGGCTGGACGCTGCGCCAGCGAGGGTATTGCCCCGGCACGCGGTCGGCGGTCTGTGGGTTGGGGAAACTCGGGTAGTCAGGATTGTTCACGTGCTCGAGCATCGCCAAACCGGCCGGGCCTTTGCCACCGGGGAACTTGCCAGTTAAGTGGAACCACGCTCGTCGCGGTTCTGCTTCCGGCGGTTCGATGTGCATGTCGATTCTCCGCTCGTCGAATTCGGGGAAGGTGCGGAGATTGAAACCTCCGTAAGTCGCCTTCGGTCGGCCGCCGATGCTCACGTCATCCACCAGAGCCGTCAGCCCTATGTGAACGTCGAGAAACCGGCAGCGATTCTGTTGCCGGAAGGCGCGGATGGCCACGTCCTCGCGAACGATCGGCTCGCGATCGCCCCATTTCCACACGTTTTCGGCGTCGATTGCCGCCAGCACGGGACCCGCCTCGATGCGGTTCATACTGACTGGTCGAGCCCAAACGCCACCGGGCTGCTTCGGCAACACGCGGACGGCCCAGATGTCGCGAACTTCGCCTTTGAATCGCACGACCGGCCAAGCCCAGCAGATGCCACGGTGGTGCGGGTGATTCATTGAATAATCGTCAGTAAGTTGCTCGCCGTCCGGTCCAAAGACGGGGTGTATGTAGTCGCCCCGAGCGTAATAGAGCGGTGGGTCACGGTCCTTTTCGAAGTGCTGCACAATCTCCGGTGGCGGTGTGACTGTACCCTGGTTGTAACGGAGCACTGTCAGAGTCCCCTCGGTCACGTCGACCGCCTTCCGCCGTTGATCCAGAGACAATGCCAACGCCGGTACAGCCGGCTCGTCGCCGACGACCAACTCGAATCGCCGTTCGCCTGCAGAGCCCGGCGGCATCAGCCACCACAACGTTCCCTTCGTCGAGTCTTGCGTGTCCCGGACGAACTGCACGGCCACGGCGAGTCCACCATCATCACGCTTGTTGGTCCGCTCCACCAACCGAATGCACTCGGGTTTCACCGTTCTATCGAAAACGTTTGCCAGATCCATGCCGACCGATGCCGGCGCGCCAACGCGTGCACTCGCTCCGCCCGCGTCGGTTACGACGAGGATCGGGCCGCCAGCCGATAGGCTGTTTGCCGTCAGCAACGCGACGGCGATATGAATCACAAGAAATCGTCCCATCTTCATACCTCCTCAGGTCAACGCGGACAACATTTTTCGGAAGTCGGGATTCGACGGCGAAGCTCTCCTTGAAGGCCCAAACGCCGACCGTCAGTTACCAATTCATCTGGATGCGTTCGGCCATTGTCTGACGCACCGGTCATCATCTTCGCCATTCCGGGAAAGCGGCGGGAGACGCACCTCAAACTCGGAACGGTCAATCATGTCTTCAGTTGGGCGGCCTGCGACGGCGTCGCTCGGGACGGGGGTGTCTCGATGGGTTCGAGGCTCGCGATATGGAGAAAGTCGATTAAGTCGTGTCGCTCGATCGTCTCTGGTGCGTCTTCCGATGCCGGAAAACCGACAAGGGCGTAGGTCGTGGTCAACCATACGAGGTCCGGGCGATATACGTCGTATACCGCACCGTCGGCCGCGTGGATACGGAAAGGGCAAAATGGCCGAGTTTGCAGCGCCCGCAGCAATTCTCGTTGTCCCAAAGGGGAATGACTCGGCTCTGCGACCGTGGCCAGTACGACGCCTTCCTCCCGATCTATTGCCTCCTTGAGATTCTTATGAACGACAAACGTCATTCGCCCGTTTGCGAAATCCACATAACGCGGCTGAGGCGCGCCGCGTTGCGCACATTGGTGGCACTGTGGCATCTTCACCTGTGCGACGCTCGTCTTGTGAATCCGGCGCAGAAAGAAGTAAAACGCCGTGGGCCAGGAAACGATTAGCGCAATCACTGCCTGGACCAAGCCTGACGGCTGATCTTGCTCTCCACCCGAAGACCGGCACACCGCCACGTAGCGCTCGGACGCCTGGCCACAGTCACAACAGATCCACGGAAGCGCTGTCCCCTGCGAAACACGAAGTGAAGTCCGGTGTGGGTCGGTGCCGCGTGCGTCGCGAATGTTTCTCCGGCAAGCGGGGCACGTCCCATCCGCCTTGGCAATCATCCGCGTGAAGCAATGAGGGCACTCGGTGATCATTTCTCTGGTTGGACGCTGTTCGTTTGTCATGACGTCGGCAAGTCTGGACACCACAACCTCCAGAGCTCTGCCAATCTGACACGCGCCTATTCAATATCGACTAAGCAGCAGCGCAGTGCAAGCATGGTCGTCGTGGAGCCGTCCCTTTGGTCGGGCAAATGTGGTCGTTACCAGTGAAGTGCTCGGATAGACTGCCTGAACTGCACCACCTTGCCGGGAAGACGAAGGGAAAGACGTTGCCCATTCACATGTTAACCCCGCCGGCCCCGTGCCGAATGTTGCGAGATCAAGCCTTTCGGTGCGGGTTCTTGGGCGGTTGCCGAGATTGGCGTGTACGAGTAGGTGTACGAGTACGGCACGAATTCAGGCGAAAACACGGTCCCCACGCACTTCTACGCGTACTCGTACACGCATATCTCTTCCTCTTTTCTGAACGTTGTCTCCTCGCAGATGCTTGATCTCGCACCATTCGGCCCCGTGCCGGCGGTGAATCGCTTTGACAACTACGTGCGGAGCCCTCGAAATCGCCTTCGCCTACTTGACTTCCTGTGAATACAGAACGAATCCCGGACCCAACTTCCTTCACGGCGGTGGAGAACTCAGCCAACCAACGTCTGTCCCCGGCAACGCCTTGGCAAGGTACCGCTCGCCAGCGTCGCTGACCAGGGTGCCGCCGAGACGAACTTCCTTCAGGTGGCTCAGACCAGTTAGGCGTGGGAGGCCGGCGTCGCTGATTCTGGTTTCGACTAGATTAAGATACTCCAGTTTCTTCAAATCCTGGAGGTAGATGAGGCCGGCGTCGGTAATTTTGGTGGAATCCAGGTTCAGAGACTTGAGGTTGGTCAAGCCCTGGAGGTGCATCAGGCCCGCGTCCGTCACGGAGTTTGCGGCCAAGTTTAGCTTTGTGAGCTTTGACAACGACTTCAGGAACTCGGTGCCGTTGTCGGTTACGCGCGTCTCTAACAAATCCAGGTCCGTAAGCTCGGTCAACTCCGCAACGTGCGCCAAGCCCGCGTCGGTGACTTGTGTTCCCGCTAAGTGCAGCTTCTTGAGCTTGGCGAGCCCCTTGAGATGTTCCAGCCCGACGTCGGTGACCGGTGCAACCCAGAGTCGCAGTTCTTCAAGGCTGGTCAGTCCTTGAAGGTGTTCAAGCCCGGCGTCGTCCACTTTGGTCCACCGGAGATCGAGTTGCCGAAGCTTGCGCAGCCCCTTGAGGTATCTCAAACCGGGACCGCGAATTCGCGTGTTGTGGAGATCGATGTTTTTCAGTTCGCGCAGTCCTGCGAGATGCACCAATCCGGCGTCGCTGATCCCGTTACCGCCGATATCTAAATCTTCCAGTCGAGTCAGTCCACTCAGGTGCCTCAAGCCGACATCTGTTATGCGCGTGAAGCCGATGTCCAGATGTCGCAGATTGGAAAGTACTTTCAAGCGTTCGAGACTTACATCGGTGATTTTGCTTTGACTAAGAACGAGCGTTTCGAGCTCGCCTAGGTTCTGCAGGTGTTCCAGCCCTGCATCGCTGACCGTACAACCGCAAAGCCCCAACTCTGTGAGCTTCGTCAGTCCTCCCAATCGCGCCGCACCAGTATCGGTAACTTGCGCATTCCAGAGCTGGAGGCATCTCAACTCGGGTAGTCCATGAAGATGCTTCAGTCCGTGCCCGACAACCTTGCTGCGGTGGATGCGGAGAGACTCGAGCTTAGTCATACCGGAAAGGTGCGATAGACCCGCGTCAGTAATTGCGTGCGACCATAGATCCAGTTCGCGAAGACTCGCCATGCCCTTAAGGTGTTCCAGGCTTTGGTCGGTAAGGTGATATCGTCTAAACGGAAGAGCCCCGTAAAGCTTCAAGGATCGGAGTTTGGGCAGCTTCGCCAGGTTTGCCAAGCCGGGGCCGCTGATTCCCGCCGAAAGCTCTAGGTGTTCAAGGTTGCCCAAGCCGGTCAGGTGCTGCATTCCGGCATCTGTCACATACGTGCAGCCAAGTATCAGCTTCTTAAGGTTGGTCAAACCTTGCAGGTGCCGCAATCCAGCATCCGTGACTTTGACGCTGTCCAATCGCAGTGCCTGAAGGTTGCGCAGTTCTCGCAGGATGTGCAAATCGTCGTCGCCAACGTACGCACCCGTTGATAGGCTCAATGAAATCGCCGGATTTTGTGAATCCGGTTCGTCGATTCTCACTCTTCCTCCCAGGTTCTCAATCTTGGCAATGATCCTCTCCTGTTCGGTCTGCGCGTCGGCCGTCCAGGTCGAGAAGACATTCGCAGCAAACATACCCAAGAGAAGCATCACCAGAGTAGGTCTTTTCATGGCACTACTTGTTCAGCATACTGAGCCGTCCAGAGGTTTCCAATTGTCATGATGTCCGCAAGTCTGGACACGACCTGGTACTCGGCCTTGCCGATGAAATCCGTACGCGTGCAATATCGGCCAAGTGCAACGGCAATGCAAGCGTGGTCGTCTCGGGCCATCGTTCTGGCCGGAGGATTTTGGTCGCCGGCGGCGAGGTGCTCGGATAGACTATCGTGTACACTACTCCCTGAAACTTGCCCTTATCAGCTCGTGCATGGGAAACGCGAAAGGAGCAGAAGATGATAGGTCGGAGAAGCCTCTTTCAGCCACAGGCGGTTGTGCCACTGGCATTGATCTCTGCAGTCTGTTGGATATCCGCTGCCACGGCAAACGACGCCGAGTCGCCTGGTGACGTTGCACGTGAAATCATCGAGAAAACAGGCATCAAGGGCGGGTTGATCGTGCATGTAGGTTGTGGCGACGCGAGGCTGACCACATCGCTGCACGCGGGCGAGAGGTATTTGGTGCACGGACTGGGCTCGGACGCGGCGGACATCGAACGGGCGCGCGAACATATTCGCTCAATCGGATTGTCCAGCAAGGTGTGGGTTCAACATTGGATGGGCGATCGTCTGCCGTACGCCGAAAATATGGTAAATCTGGTCGTGGCAAGCGGCGGATGCCAAGTGACAGATGAAGAAATAGCTCGTGTGCTGGCCCCCAACGGTGTCGCCCTTTTTCTCAATCGACAATCGGCAATCGAAAATCGGAAATGGGTGAAGCCTTGGCCTGACGAGATCGACGAGTGGACCCATTGGCTGCACGGGGCCGATGGTAACGCGGTCGCGCAGGACACGGTCGTTGGTCCGCCACGGCGGCTTCAGTGGATCGCCAAACCGTTCTGGTCGCGGCACCACAATACGGCACCCAGCGTCACCGGTATCGTGTCGGCTCAATGGCGGTTGTTCTATATCGTCGATGAAGCACCGTCGAGCATGGACGGTAGCGCGCCGGACAAATGGGTGCTGGTAGCACGCGATGCGTTTAACGGCCTGCTGTTGTGGCGCAAGCCGATTCCGCAATGGGGATGGAAAACATGGAGCGCCGAGTGGACGTGCCGCTTTACCGTACCCACCCACATTCCTCGACGCTTGGTTGCGGTCGGCGACCGTGTCTACGTCACGCTCGGCTTCAACGCTCCGCTTACCGAATTGGATGCGGCAACCGGCGAGGTGCGGCGCACGTTCGAAGGCACGGACCTCACGGACGAGATCCTTTGCCACGAAGGGCGTTTGATCGTGACGCTGAACAAGGCCAGCCAGCAGCCTGGCGGGGCCTCGGCCGATCGGCGCGGTGAGGCGGACGAGTCGCCGGTTCGAAAATGGGTGGCTGCCATCGACGTCGAAAGTGGAAGGATGCTTTGGAAAGTCGGCGACTACGTCGGGCTGCGTTCCAAGACCGGGTCGATGGACCGCATCAGTCATCTGTCGATGTGCGCCGGCGACGGGCAGGTTTTCTTTGTTGACGATGACCAGATCGTCAGCTTGGATTTGCAGGACGGTCATGAGGTCTGGCGGGCGGCTCGCCCCGAGGTTCCCGAGAACAAGATTCGCTACAACATTCGCATCACGGACATGTGTTCGCTGGTGTATCACGGCGGCTACCTCTTTTTCGCTCAACTGAATCCCGATCGTCACATCGACTGGCGAGAGATTCGCGGACGACTGCATACGTTTGACGCGCGCAACGGGAGCGAATTGTGGAATCGGCCGTGTGCTTCGTGGGGATGGGGACATCCGGCCGACGTGTTCGTCGTCGACGGTCTGGTGTGGGTCCATGACTACCAGGGCGGACCGCGGAGTGCACGCGAAGCGCGACCAAGATCCGCGGCCGACTTGGCGACAGGCAAGTCCTGGGTCGGATCGAAGAGCACTTTCGTGGTGGGCCTCGATCCCGCAACCGGTGATACCCGTCGAAAGATCTCAAACTTCAAAGCGTTCAACGACGGGCACCATCATCGCTGCTACCGAAACAAGGCCACGCCGCGCTTCATGATGACCAGCTATCGGGGTCTGGAATTCCTGCCTTGGAATGGCGACGAATCACAATTGAACCACTGGGTCCGTGGCACGTGCCGCCTGGGCGCGATCCCCTGTAACGGCATGGTGTATGCGACGCCGCATCCCTGTAACTGTTATATCAGCTCGAAATTGAACGGCTTCGTGGCGTTGGCACCGGAAGGTCAGAGGCCAGAAGTCGGAGGTCAGAGGTCAGAAAGACTGGTGAAAGGCTCGGTGTATGGCCAAATCGGCAATCGAAAACCGGCAATCGAGAATCCCCATGACTGGCCCATGTATCGCCACGATGCTGAGCGAAGTGGGACTACGCCGTCGCCGCTGCAGGCCAATCTGAAGAAGGCGTGGGAAGCGAACGTCGGGGGGAAGTCGACCAGTTGCGTTGTGGTTGGCGATACCGTCGTGTTGGCCAATGTCGATTCGCATGAAGTTCTGGCCTTTGATGTCAGCGACGGAAAGCCAAAATGGCGGTTCACTGCAGACGGCCGAGTGGATACGCCACCGACGGTTTATCAGGGTCAAGCATTCTTCGGCTGCGCGGACGGTTGTGTGTATAACGTGCGTCTGTCCGACGGCCAACTTGTCTGGCGCTTTCGCGGTGCGCCGGAACAGCGTCTGGTTGGCGCCCTCGACGGAATCGAGTCTGCCTGGCCCATTCACGGAAGCGTCTTGGTTCGAAATGGCGTTGTCTACTTTGCTGCTGGACGCTCGTCGTTCTTGGACGGCGGAATTCTCGCGTGTTCGCTTGATGCGCGGACTGGAGACGTGCTGTCCGAAGAGTGGTTGGCCACACCGCACTCGATAGAGGTCGACATCGGTCGCAATCCGTTGGCAGACACGGGGCTCCTCTCGGACATCCTGGTCAGTCATGGCGACTCGATCTTCATGCGCCGGCGTCAGGTGTTTCCGTCAAAGGAGTCGCAAGATAGCGGTGGACCGCTTCGTTCGACCAGTGGGCTCCTGGACGATAGCTGGTTCAGTCGTACCCGTTGGCTTCTGAACGACAAGCCATACGCGGAATACTTCGTCTTTGATACCGACTCGGTCTATGGCGTTGGAGCAAGGGACTCGGCGAGCGACAACGGCGGGTTCTTCGCGCCAGGATCGCGGGGATACGAACTGCTTGCCGTCGGCCGTGCGTCGACCGCGCCGAGTGGCGACCAACCGAACGCTAAGCCATCGAGCAAGAAGAAGACAAGCCAAAAGCGCTGGTCTATCCGTGTACCACTTCGAGTGACTTCGCTGGTCCTGGCCGGCGAGACGCTGTTCGCGGCCGGTACGCCGGACGTGGTCGATCCGAATGAGCCCTGGGCTGCCTACGAAGGAGAACGAGGCGGCGTGCTTCTGGCCATCGCCAGCGACGACGGGCAAATCCTGGCCGAACACAAACTCGACTCGCCTCCCGTGTTCGACGGGCTGACCGCGGCAAATGCACGACTGTTTGTCACGGCCCTTGACGGCAAGGTATTGTGTTTTCAGGGCAATCCGCCGTCGCCCTGAATCCGAGTGGGATGCAAACCGTACTCAATTCGTTGCCGCCTTGAATTCGTTGGGGTAAATCCGTCTTACCCAGCGAATTCAGGGCGGCAACGAATGAAGTGGCTGTCGCGTCTCGAACACTTGGTGCCATTCCGAAGGCGGGAGGAATAAACTATCATTGATATGTTGCTTTCACGGAGATGTCTGGAATGCGAAGATCCAATGTGGAACTGTTCGTCTTAGGCCTTTTGCGAATCGGCGTGGGTTGGCACTTCGCCTACGAGGGACTTTCGAAACTGTTCGACGGCAATTGGAGTTCCGCGGGCTACCTGGAAAGCACCAACTGGATCGGCGCCGATTTGTTCCATTGGATGGCTGCCAATCCCACGGTACTGAAGGTCGTTGACGTATCGAACATCTGGGGTCTGATTCTAGTCGGCGGGGCGCTGATGCTGGGCTGCCTGACTCGCGTGGCAGCCGCGCTGGGAATCGCGATGCTCGCGTTGTACTACGCTGCGCATCCATCATTGTTCGCAGACCCCTCGGGCATGACGGAAGGAACCTACCTGTTCGTCAATAAGAACTTGGTCGAGCTACTGGCCCTGTGCGTTGTGGCCGTGCTACCTGCCGGGCGTTTTGGGCTGGACGGCTTGCTGTTCGCATGGCGACGGCGATCCGTGCATCGGGGCGCCGCGTGCGAGCCTCCGGCCGACTTGGCCGAGCCTGCCTTTGCTTCACCACTCGGACGCCGGCAAGTGCTGGCCAGCTTTCTTGGCGTGCCCTTCGTCGGTGGCTTTGTCTGGGCCGTGTTGAAGAAACGGGGCTACGAAAGCCACGAGGAGAACCAACTGGCCGCCCGGATCGACGGCCTGAGCGGTGCCACCATGAAGCCTTTCGAAGTGAAGACTGTGGAAGACCTGAAAGGCCCGATTGACACGGCAAAGATCTGCAATGTCCGTCTCAGTCGTTTGATCCTCGGCGGGAACCTCATGAACGGCTTCGCCCATGCCCGCGATTTGATCTACGTATCGAATCTGATCCGCGCCTATCACTACCCGGAAAAGATCTTCGAGACATTCCGGCTGGCCGAAGCGTGTGGTGTCAATACGGTGCTGACCAATCCAAGACTCGCTCCCATGATCACCGAGTACCGGAAGCGCGAGTTTGGCAAGATCCAATTCATCGCGCAATGCAAAGGCAACACCGAGAAAGATCTGCTGGAGTCCGTGCGTTACTCGATCGACAACGGTGCCTGTGCCGCCTATGTGCAAGGCGAGGCTGCGGATAGCTACGTGCGCGACGGCAAATTCGGCACCATCGAGAAGGCGTTGGAGCTAATGCGGGCAGGCGGTCTGCCGGCGGGAATCGGTGGTCACCGCATCCGGACGATAAAGCTGTGCATCGACCAGGGGTTGGAGTCGGACTTCTGGGTAAAGACGCTGCATCACCACATGTACTGGTCTGCCGACGTGGAGAATCAGCAGGACAACATCTGGTGCGAGGATCCGCATGAAACCATTACCTTCATGAACGATTTGCCCCAACCTTGGATTGCCTTCAAGGTACTCGCCGCCGGAGCCATCAACCCGCGCAGCGGATTCAAGTACGCCTTCAGAAACGGCGCCGATTTCATCTGCGTCGGCATGTACGACTTCCAGATCGTGGACGACGTGAACGTCGCCCTAACCGCGATCAAAGAAGCAAAGAACCGTGTGCGCCCCTGGCAGGCCGTATAACGCCGCGACGAACCATTCGAGCGGATTGACACGAGACCACAAATCTCTTCATCTATAACCAACAATCTATAACCAGTCCGAAGAGCAATCTCGTGTCATGAAAACGGCTCGCGGTGGACTCGGTTGAACCATTGGTTTTCGAAACCTCTTACTGATCTGAAGCCAGCCCGCGAACACAAAAAACAGCAGAGCTACGATCAGCACGAGTGACGTCAGGAGCGAGTTCCTGTAACGAATTCCCACCCATTTTGTGCGGCCGTTGAGCAAAAGCAGAACGATCGCCAACATCGGGATGCACAGCGCTCCGACAATCGCGTAGGTCTTCTGCATCGTCTTGAATGGCACGGCCACCAAGCC
>JADHUC010000116.1 GCA_016784735.1 Pirellulaceae bacterium
CGATATCGTAACAGATCGGCCCGAGGCTGTATTGCCAGCGTCGCTTGCCGTCCGCGTCCAGGATGCTGGCCCAGTAATAGTGCGTCCCGCAGATCACCTCGGCCTTACCATCGCCGTCCAGATCGGCAACCGCGCCGGCTCGCGAAGGATGCACGCTCTCGTAGTTCCAGAGTTCAGTTCCGTCTGCCCTGAAGGCATAGAAGCGCCAGTTCTCGCCTCCGGCAATCACTTCAGGCGTACCGTCGCCGTCGATGTCGCCGGTGCGGACCAAATTAACGTATGGCGGCCTGCGGTAGTAAGACAGCGCACGTTTCCAGAGTTCCTCGCCGGCCGCGTCGAGCACTTGGACGTTGTAGTCTTGGCGGGCGAGGATGATTTCGTCTTTCCCGTCGCCGGTAAGGTCGTCGGCAACCACGTCATTCAACGCCGTGCCCGCGTCGAAGCTCCATCGCGTGGAACCATCCGTGTTCAGAGCGAAGAGCGTACCGTCCGTTGTGGCCGCCAGTACCGTGTCGGCCTCGCCTGTTTCGCCCAACGCTGCACTGGCCAGACGAGAGACACGGGTTTGCCTCCCATCGTTCCCGGGGCCAGTCGGCTTCGGGCGAACGCACCATTCGACTTGATGGGGCGGCGCATCGGCGACCGCACCGATGTTGGGCACGGGCTCGCGAACCCGAGTGTTGCGCAGCGAACTGGGCGACGTTGCATTGTCGAGATCCACATTCTCGATCTTGGCGGACTTGAACAGTTCGTGCGCGTCGACACGAGCGAAGGTTGTGCCGAGCAGCGTCAGGCCGTCGTCGGATGCGACGAAACACTCTGCGTCGGTCTCGAAGCTGCCATCTGATGTGCGGTTTCGATGGGGGCCAAGCACAAGGTCCAACACACCGTCCGTGGTGGACAGCCTGACGCCGTCCGCTCCGTCCAGCAAGTCGATACCCCACGGTTCGGCAACTCCGTCGGCCTTGCCGTGGAGTACGCTGGCGAAGAGGTACGTATCACGCTTGTCGAGCTTGACCGTGGCCACCGCTTGCAGGGATCGCACAACCGGCTCGGCATGCGCGTAGCCGCTCCAGTTCGCCCCCAGTTCCGTGTCGTCTTGCAGTTCGAGAACCGGTCCCGGCGCAATTTGAATCCGAAGGCTCGGGCCGTTCTGCGTCAGCAGCAAGCCGTCGTCGCTCAGCTTCGCCGCACCCACGCCGTGCCAGAGCGTTCGGAATTGATATTCGTCGCCGCCGAGCGCCGTCAGTTGGTCGAGCACGACGAACGCCTGCTGTTGTCTGAGCCAGACGATGGTGCGCACCCAATCGACACCGGCATAGTTCGTCAGCCTTGTCTTGCTGTAGCCATATCGCTGCGATTCTCCGGCGCCCACAAGCTCGGTATAGGGCGGGATGGCCGCCGATTCTCCGTCTCGAAATACTGTTATCGAGTTGTGGAATTTCACGGGAGCTTTGTAGTAGTCGTTGTCCGCCAGCCAGATTCGATCGTAAAGAGTCAAACGCGGCAGACTGTTTCCGTCCAGGTGTTTGTGTCCTCCGTTGCTGAGTCCATCCAGCAGCAGATACGCAGCGTTCGGCTGCATGGCTTCGCGGAAAGCGATCTTGTCGAAGCAGCGCTCCAGCGGTGGCCGATCCTGGGCACGATGCGTCGCGTAGTATTGCGGCTCGAGCGGCCAGATCGTAACGCCGTTGAACCGTTCCGGGGGCGTGCCTGGTTCAAGTTGGTAGAAGGCATGCGTTTCGAGCGTGTTTTTCAGGACTCGTTTCCGATTGGCCACCCACTGGGCCTCGGGCGAACCGGTTGCATGAGCAAACATGTCAAGACATATCATCTCGCTGTTCCAACATCGCCACGAGCCCGTATCGCCATACGGCACCTGGTAGCCGAGGTTGTCCATCGTGCCGATCAGATAGTCGATGATCTTTGCGCCGTTGCCGTTTTCGAACAAGGCGAAGTCGGGCCTAACCAGACAGTACCGCATCAGGTGCCCGTTGGTGAGCCATTGGTATCCGTTGCAGTCTTCGTACGGTTTGAAGTATCCGGCTTGGCGTTTGAACATGGCGTCGGCGATGCCCAGCCAGACTTTGCCTTCGGCCACGTCGTAATGCTGTGAGAAATAGAGCCCGGCGAAAAGAGCCCCGAGTCCGGGAAATGTCTGGTGGTTATGCGGTACACGCGTGCCGGCGGCTGCGCTCGCGCATTTGGGAATGACGGCCTCGGTCAGCCACCGTCCCATGCTCCTGGTCGTGCGCAGCCGCTGGTCGTCGGTCAGCACCGGGTCTTCTTCGATGATATCCCAGCCAGCGACAACCTGGGCTGAGGGGAAATCGCTGTCGAATCCCCAAAGTCCGCCGTATTTGCTTGGGTCCGCCACGGCGCTCTCGGCATAGAGGTCCCAGAGTGCCACGTACAGTTCCGCTTCCACGCTGTGGCCGGTCAGCATGTAGCGTTCGGCCACCGTGCGCAGGACGCCGGCAACCGATGTGTGCCGGCCGCGGTCGAGCGCCTCCTTGCCTTGTTCGAGTCCCTGCTCCAGGCGGTTTTCTGCGGGAGCGTCGTCTGCCCAGCCGAATCGTTTCAAAAACGACTCGCCGTAGTGCTTTTCGAAAAGACGCGGCAAGACGAGTGAGTCGCCTTTGGCCTGCCCGGCAATCGCCTCGGCCAGGACGCTGGCTGCACCGGCAAGTCCGTCGTCGTCACTGGCCGCCGCGACAATCACGTTTGTCCCTTTGCCGAATGGATCGCAAACAGTATGCACCAGCGAACCGCCCGCACCTGGGCAGATGCTGTCGGCCGGGGTGAAGTAGCGAGCATAGAGCAGCAGTATGGCTGGATTGTTGTTGACGTTCCCCAGGACGATCGTCGGCTCGTCCGGGATCCGGTCTGCCTGAGTGCCGACTCTGGCTGTCGGTGTCACGCCAGTGCGATCGGCGATGGCGGCTGCCACCGTCGCAGCGGCCTGTCTTCCGGCCGTGGAGTCTGGGTGCAGGATGGTCGTCAGCGCGTGCTCGTTTTGGACAAGCACCGTATCCGGCTGTCGCGGATGGGGCGCTTCCAGGTCGTCAAGTGAGCCCAGTTTGGAACCAATTCGCACATCATCAAGCAGAACGTCGACCGACACGTTGTGTTCACCACTGCCGATAATGAATTCGATCCGGTCAATGGCTGTGGCGACGCGGTCCTCCACGACTTTGGGCTCCCACGTGAGACCCCCGAGCGATAGACCAGGCTGGAGGCAGAACTCGCGCCACTGGTCCGTCAGCAAACCGCTCCACGAGTTGAAACTCCAGGCGGGTTTGTTCTCTCCCTTGTTGTAGGCGCGGACATAGAACGCGGCCGTGGTGCCCGGATGGTTCGTCCGGGCGTGGAAGACGAGCCGTCGCTGGCTGAGATCGGTCGGCTCCGAAAGGGGAGCCATGACGCCAAAGTACTGGTTGCCCTCCGCTGCGGGCGCGGTGGTTGCGCCGAAGTGCATTGCGCCGTTGCCGTCAATCGTGTTGCCTTCACCCGAGGCGGTGGTCGTGAATCGCTTGGCATCTTGGCGGCCGTACGTTTCGACAACGCCTTCGGTCCCGTCCAATGACAGCAGGACTGCCATATCCGGCTCCTGCGCCGCCGGTGCAATGATCGGAAGCGTCAGGACCGCGAATACAACGAGCAGGGCATGATTCCGCCAAGGCATATATGCGTCGCAACAGCGACAGCCGCGGGGGGCGTGGATCAGCATAACGTACCTTCTCCTGATTCTTCTGCATGACATACAGCCCGTTTTACCCGAAGCCGAAGGCGATGGCGGGCAGTGAGATAGACGGTCCACTCGCGGCGCCCGCCATCGCCTTCGGCTTCGGGTTAAACGACGCGGCCAATCGCCAAGATGTTACGTGCGCTTTCTCATTCGCCACCTCGCGCCGCGGCCATGATGCTTTCGATCGACACGGGACAACCGCCCTTCCGCTTGCTCTCGTCGGCGGCCTCCATGAACGCGAGGATTTCCAGCGTCTGTTCCGCGCTGACCGGCGGCTTGCCCGTCTTGAAGAACTTGACGATCTCGACCAACAGCGGCTCGTATCCCTCGAACTTGCCCGATTCCACAATGCCCTTGCTGCCGAAGACCGTGGCACCGTAAGTGTGCGGACCTGCGCGGTGGCCGCGGAACGTGCCGATGCGGCCGTCGGCCCAGATGCCCGCCGCCACGTCGGTGTCCTCGGTCTGGACGCGAGTGACGGTCTTGCAGCCCGGCCCCATGATCGTGAAGAGTGTTTCGACGCCGTGTATCCCATACCAGAAGAAATCCGGATGGTGCGGTTCGAGTCCACAGGGGCTGTGAGCGTTACATCCCCGGATCGAGCCGACCTTGGGATCGTCCAGCACGGCCTGCGTACCGGGCGAAAAACGCAGGGACGAACTCGAAAAACACGGGACCTTGCGTTCTTTCGCGAGCTGATAAATCTTGATCGCGTCAGCCAACGAACCGGCGATCGGCTTGTCGATGAACACCGGCTTGCCCGCCGCAATAACCGGCTTGGCCTGCTCCAGATGCGGACGGCCGTCGATACTGAGGATCATCACTACGTCGACCTTCTCGAGCAGCTCATCAATCGAGTCAACGAGTTCGACGTCCAGTTGCTTGAACGTTTCGATGCCCCTTTTCAGAAGGTCCATGCTCTGAGGGATGTCGGGGCTGCCGCCCGGGTAGCCGGCAACCACCGTTATTTCGGCCAACTCGCCTTCGGCATCCGGGGCGTTCAGAATCCGAGTCCACGAACTAGCGTGGGCGTCCAACCCGATAATCCCGGCACGCAACGGGGTAGCGGGCTCCGCGGCCACCGCCAGCCAGCCGGCAGCAAGCGTCACGAATACGGCGGCCATCGCCGCCACGATCAATCGTCTTGACATGGTGTCCTCCTTTGGCGTGAATCGAGAGTCTGATGCGGCAATATGACACGACGATCCCAGCGGATCAAGTTGCGGTGCAGTCCGGAGTAGCATTGCACCCAAAAATGAGCCCAATCGCGGGCTCGAATCCGACCCTTTAGATGTTCCGTGTGGATGGTACAATGCGGCAAGTCGGTGACGGCGACCTGACTGTTGAAACGGCACTATTGGTTAATTGGACTGGTAGTCTAAGATGGATCAATTGCCCCCGATCGGGATATTGACGCACGGAGAACTGCACCGCTGTGGTGAATGATGAGTGACGTCTGTGAGACCCGCGCCAGTCGGACACAAATTGAGCAATGGACGCAACGCACAACACCGTCTACATCGAAACGTCGATTCCGAGCTTCTACCACACCTTGCGCACAGACCCGGAGTCGGTGGCACGGATGCACTGGACGCGCCAATGGTGGCAAGAGTATGCGGCCAAGAGCAACCTGGTAACAAGTGCCGCCGTGATCGACGAATTGCAGAAGGGAAGCAGTGGGAAAATCGAGAAAAGGACCTCGCTGCTTGATGATGCGACTGTCCTGCCAATCACAGAAGAGGTGATTGAGATTGCCCAGATCTACATTGATAGACTCGTGACGCCGCGTGATCCGCAGGGCGACGCATTGCACTTGGCACTCGCCTCCTACCACAAGGCAGATTTCCTGTTAACATGGAATTGCAGACATTTGGCCAATGCCAACAAGTTCCATCATATCCGCGTCGTCAATTTTGAGATTGGATTACCTACACCCGTACTGACTACCCCCTTGAACTTCTTGAGCGGCGGTGACCCCGATGAGTGATTACGAGATTGACGAGATTCGGCGTATCAGGCACCAGATTTCCGCAGAACACGACCACGATTTGCGCAAAGTCGCCGACTACTACCGCAATGTCGAGCAAGAACTGCGGCAATCCGGACGGTACAAGTTCATTGATGAACAGCCCCAGCAACCGCATCCCGACAACATCATAAGTGCCACTTGAATTGGCTTTCCCGCGTACAATATCGACAACGAATTGTCGGCGTTGCCAAGAGCGTTGTTTCGTGGCATGAGACTGCTCTTGGGCTTGGTTATAGATTGGTGGTTATAGACGAAGGCATCAGAAGTCGGTGAAGTTCGGCGCGGGTGGGTTGGGATGGTCCTTCAGTGTCTTGCGGTAGCTCTGGATGACCTTCATGTAGGGGCCCAACACCCAACTGTTCTCGATCAGTAGGTTCCACTCCTCGCGCGGATCCCACTCGATGTTGTACGCGGCGGGGTAGCCGCTGTTTTCGGCGACAATCCCTTGGACTCCCGTTGTATTCAGTACGTCCGTACTCGCCAGAACAGTTCGCGGATACAGCCGCCATTGCCGCCAACGCACCGCTGCGATGCGGTCTCTGATAAAGGTGATCAATGACTCTCGCGGAGCTTTGTCCGTCTTGCCGAGGAAGAAATCGCTTTGGTCGATGCCGTCGAAGGGGCGGTCGTGCGGCACCTTGCCTCCGACAAACCCGGCCAGTGTCGGGAAAATATCCAACAGCGAAATCATCGCGTTAGTCGTGCGCGGTTTAATCTTGCCCGGCCACTTGATCATGCCGACCGTCCGGATGCCTCCCTCGTAAGGATCAAAAAGCTCGCCGCGGAATTGGCCTGAGGAGCCGGCGATCAGGTCTTCTCGGAATATGGTCGTGCGCTGCGGACCGTTGTCCGACAGGAACAGAACGATCGTATTGTCCTCGATCCCCGATTCGCGGATCGCATCCAGCACCTGTCCGGTGCGGTAGTCAAGCTCCATCACGCTGTCGCCGTACTGGCCGATGCGCGACTTGCCCTTGAAGTCCGGGTGCGTCACGTTGGGATAATGGGGCCGAGTCCAAGCGACCATCAGGAAAAACGGGTCCCGCCCGTTGGCATGGCGTTTGATGTAGTCGACCGAGTAGTCCGCGATGTCCTTCTCGATCTGACGACGGTAGGCGATGTCGTAGACGCGCACCTCTCTTGCCGGTGTGTTGGGAGCATCGGCTTCGACGATGTGGTGTATCGCGTTTTGGATGATTGCGTCGGGCGCGTGGTACTTCGACATCTCTCTTGGGTAGCTTGTCACGTCGGTCGAGCCGAGGAAGCCAATCCGCCACTCGTCGTACCCCTGGTATTGCGGCTGGCTCTCCTGCGCAAACCCCAGATGCCACTTACCCACGTAGGCGGTCGTGTAGCCCAGCGGCTTTAGCATTTCGGCCATCGTGATTTCATTGGCCTTCAACGTGTTGGCTGCTCCTTTGACGAGGACCAGCGACAGACCCGAGCGGATGGGATAACGACCGGTCTGCAGGGCCGCCCGCGAAGGCGTGCAACCCGGCTCTGTAAGGAACTGGGTGAAACGCAGACTCTCGCGGGCAAGTTGATCGATCCGCGGCGTCGGCATGCCCCGCAGTTCGCCCCCGGTTCCAAGGAACCCGACATCGCCATAACCCAAGTTGTCGGGCAGCATCAGAACGATGTTCGGTTTCTGGGCTAGAGCCGGACTCGCCAGTGACAGTAGGCAGGCAAAAATCGGACCGAGAGTAGCCGGTACTTGCGCGATAGCTCTTTTGTTCATGCTTGTCTCCTTTCAGCAAGCGGGGGAAGCAACGTCCACAAGACAACGTCCTCGTTTAGAGATTCCGGAGGATGAAGGAGAAAGATTAAGGGAATAGATTAGGGCGCGCATCCGCCTTGATCTTTCGCCATAGTCTTTCACCCTCATATGCTCATGTCTGGCCACGGCCGCCACGGGCGGCCAAATAGCAGCGCTCACGAACCGGAACAAAAGGGGGAAGCTATTTCGTGGGCGATGCTCCAATTACCAATCATAGCCTCTGTTTGCATCATTCGGAGCACCGCCCATTCGCTGAAGCGCACACTGTTTTCAGGTCACTTCGCGTATGACGTAGGGCTCGCGATAGTCGCGGGTCAGCAGCGCATTGGCTCGATCGTTGTTGACAAAACGCTCCGCCTTGCGGTCCACCGAAAGCCAGGGACCGTGCGTCACTGCGGGCTTCGATACGTCGACCTCGTTGCGGGTGAGGTGCTCGTTCATTGATTCGAAGCGGTCGGCGGCGATTGGGTAATCTCTGAGGGATTCCGCAATCTCCTCGCCCGACTTGGCGACTCCGACCCGGTGGGAAATCATGCCGAGGTGGCAAAGGGCGGTCGAGATGTGCCCTTCGAGAATGTCGGCTTCCAGGTCGGTGTGCTTACGCGAGCGAATGGCCTTGAGCCAATTGAGAAACACGTAACAGTCGCCTTTGCCCCACCCCAACCCGAACTTCGGATGCGGCTTGTGGAACGATCGGATCGGCTTGCCGTCTTTGTCGTAGGCGATCAGTTTGTACCCGCCTTCTTCCAGGACCAGGGTACCGCCCTCGCAAGTGACGATCACGCCGATCGCTCGGCCGCCGTCGAATCCGAACGGTTGATCCATGCTCTTGCCCCAGCGTCCGTCTTGATGCTCCTTTGACTTGGGGAGCCCACGGACCTCGAATACCAGCGGCGGTCCGTCGTACTCGTGGTAGACAAGCTGGGTATTCGGCGTCTGCCCGTCGTCGTTGTAGCCCAACCGGCCGCCAATGCTGAAGACGCGGCGCGGAAGTCCGTCGTAGCCGAGGAACCAACGCGCCATATCCATCTCGTGAATGCCCTGGTTTCCCAGGTCGCCGTTTCCGTAGTCGTAGATCCAATGCCAATCGTAGTGAAGGCGTTTGCGCCGCAGCGGCAGTTCGAGAGGCGCAGGCCCGCACCAGAGGTCGTAATCCAGTCCGGGTGGGATCTCGCCGCCACCGCCTTTGCCAATGGGCGGACGAGGCTTGTAGCAAAGCCCGCGGGCGTACCGGATCTCGCCAAGCCCACCGCCACGGATCCACTCAACCGCCTCGATCACGTCGGGATTCGCCCGCGCTTGCGTGCCGGTCTGTACGATTCGCCCGTACTTACGCGCGGCGTTGACCAATTGCCGCCCTTCCCAGACGTTGTGCGAAACGGGTTTCTCGACGTAGACGTCCTTTCCGGCTTGACAGGCCATAATGCCCATCGGCGAATGCCAGTGGTTGGGCGTGGCGATGGTGATGGCGTCGATGTTTCGGTCATCCAGTAGCTTGCGGAAATCCAACTCGCCGGCGACCGTGTGACCGTCGCTGGCGAGCTGTTTGATCCGTGCGCCAAGTCTTGCCGGGTCGACGTCGCACAGCGCGGCCAGTTCGAACCCGTCGGTGCCCAGCACCATGCGGATGTGCGTCTGCCCCCGCCCCATGCCAACCACGGCGACGCGAACGGCGTCATTGGCTCCCAGAATCCTGGCCGACGCCCGCGTTCCCGCAACTGTCGGTGCGGCGAACGCGGTGGCGGCAGTGGCCTTGAGAAACGTCCGGCGTGTCGTTTTCGGCATCTCGGTCTCCTCGATAGTCTGATCCAGCGTCTTTAGGGACGACGCATAAACTAGTTTGAACGCGACATGGCGAAAAGTAGGTCCCGTTTGCCGAGCGGGACCTCCGGGTTGTTGGAGTTCACGCTTTAGTGTGCCGGAAGACACGCTGAAGCGTGAACTCCAGCGATAGACTTCCAAGGTCCCGCTCGGCAAGCGGGACCTACTTTCCCAGCGACGACGTTTCCCAAACGGGCACGCCGGCTTCGAGCTTGATTTCCAGTGGTTTTCTGATCAGTACCTGCGGGTCCGCGGGTTCGTTGGTCAGCCGATAACCCGCCTTGGTGACCTCGTATTGGATCGGCTTGGGGTCCGTGCTGAAAGGGTCGATGGGAATATCACCGAGATATTCCGGCACGAGTTCCTGTAGCTGGCCCGGCAGTTTGTCATGCTCCAGCGTGTAAGCCTTGACTGCAGCCACGACGATCACACGACGCAAATCCAACTTCGAGAGGCCGTACCGCTCGCGGAAAAAATCTTCGTGCGACGTTTCCCCGGCCAACTCGTTCACCACTTGCGCCGCGCGCGATCCCCAATTCGAATCGTGTGCTCGTTGGATGTAGGTGCGCCGCTGTATTTGCTCCAACGGTTCACGGTTCGCGTCGATCCGCTGCAATTCACGCACAAATCGCCGACAAGATGCTGCGTCCAGATGATTGATAATAGTCAACGCCGCTTCGTAGGGACTAAACTGGTGAATCGCATTCGCGATGTCCCATTCGGACTCGGTGGCGCCACGGGTTATGTGCTCGGCGAGTCGTGCACCGTCAAGGAGCGCGTTCAGGGCATCCTCGTTGCGGCCTTCAAGCTCCGCCAATCGCTGTTCGCAGTACACGAGCCGCGCCAGGAAGAAAAGGGGGGTTTCTATGTCGTTTCCAGACCTGGACTGGTAATTGACGGGAACCAAGCATGGTTCGTGCAATGCAATTCGCAATTCGTCCAGAGTGGACCGATGAGAGTCTAGCAGGGCTCGTAACGCGACCGTGTCTGCAGATTGGGCATTGAGGTCCGTTGGGAGAACAACCGCGTTGCCAGCTTTGATGAGGCGGTCGTAGGCGTTCGGATTCGGCAGTGCTACAGCGGGAATCGGCGGTCGCACCAGCAACCGGACAAACATATAGACGGGCGGAACCGTGGCGAGCAATAACAGCAGGACAAAAACGACGCGAGCCAGCCTGCGACGCCTACTCGAGGACATGGCGGCATCGATTTCGTCAAACGATAGCGGCAGCCATTGGCTCCCACGCCACGCATAAAGGACGAGAGTCAGGGCAGTCAGCCCAACGGCGACAGACTTCAGCCAATAGGGCCACCATAGTACCGCTAACCGCCAGGTACCCGACTCCAACCCCAGGGCCCAACGATAGAAAGCAAGGATGCTCGCAAGACCAACGCCGCATACCACCGCTAGTGCACAGCGAAAATACCAGCGGGGGCGACGGGCGTACACGAACCACATACACAACAAGCATGACGCACCAAACACGGCGCCGTGAATGACAAGACGCAGCCACGCGGCAATCGTGAAGCTCTCGAAGCGAGCCGCTACCGCGGAAACGACGGCCGCAACAACCGTCAGCAAGAAAATCGACGCCAATGAAAGCTGCGGTCTGAAGGCCGACGGATCGACTGGGGCCCCGCGCGCGATGCGCTTTCGATGCTGTTGCCATCGCCAAGCCGTGACACCTGTCACCACAGTCAATTGCAGCATCGAGAATTGGATAAGCAGATCATGGGCCGGGATGACTAATACCACCAGCAGCATCGCGCCCACAACACAAGTACGCAAGAACCAGTGTCGCCGTGAAGCTGCAGCCCAAATCGCCAGCAACGCGTACAACGTCAATCCCGAAACATCCAACGCCATGCCGATCGTTTCTGCCGAAGGGCGAAGATCCATCATTCCGTATCCTGTGTTTCTTTGGCGTTGGGCGTCTTCCCGTCGTCCGGGTCGTCGACGAACAGGTGCATTGCTTCGGGGCAACCGTACATGATTGTCGAATAGGCTTTCCCTAGTCCGGGACGCGATGTCGGGGCGACCAGCAGGCCCTTGAATTTGGCCTCCCACGCTCTGCGGAGAATCCGAAGTTGCTCGGCATCGCCGGTCATGGTGATGCTGTTCACGAGCGCCATGACGATCACTCCGGTCTGGCGACCGGGGCCCGATGCGGACTTGGGACAGGACGTGTAACGCCAACCGCTGTACTGCTCCTCCCATGTGTCGCGGTTCATGTGCGTAACGCCGCGTCGCACGGCCTCCGGAATGCGTGGATCGCCGGTCAGTTCGTAGTACTTGCCCAGGCCGTTCAGACGGACAGCGCCGATGAAGGCTGCTTCTCCTATGTGTTTGGTGTCGCAGAAGCAGTGACCCCAAGGGAGCTTGTATCGCCAACCGCCAGTCTCCGGATCTTGCTCCGAAAGAGCGTCGTCGGCCAGGAGCTTCATCGCTTTCAGGTAGCGGTCGTCGAAGTCCAATTCGTACGCGCCCGCGATGGCCAGCATGGTCCAGCCGTTGACGCGACCGGAGTGGCTGCCTCCTTTGAATGAAAACTTCCGGTCCTCGACAAGCTGCGCCAGATTGGCACCGATTTTCTCGACCGTCTCCTTCATCCACGGATCGCCGGTCAGGAAGTAGTCGTACACCATGCCCTGCGTCCAAATGTGCCCCAGGTTGTACGGGTCCAAACAGAGATAGGGGTTCTTGGTCTTGCCAATGCCAAGCGACACGTACAGCTCGCGGATGCGGTCCACGGGATAGAAACCGCTCACGTGCCCGACGCAGTGTTCGTGAACCATGCCGGGGCGGATGGGGTAATTGGAATTTCGGCCGGCGGTTTGGTGGAAGAAATCGGTCAGGTCTGCGTTAATGAACTGGATCACGTCCACTTCACTCGTATGCCGCGCGGCCGTATCACCCACATAGAAATACTTCGGATCGCCCGTTCGCGCGAACTGGACGAGGACGTGTTTCGGCGTATCGTACTCGTGGTTGCCCCAGTTGCATCCGCGCTCGCCCCACCAATCGCCCCAATTCATGGCACCGTAGTCGCGCTGTGCCTTCATGCTATTCACGTAGCCCTTGACGAACAGATTCTCTGCCCAACCATCGTACGCCTCCAACTCCGGACTGCCCGCCGCAGCGATCGGCCCCCAAACTCCGGCGGCGATGGCCTGCGCCGGATCAGCGGCCGGCACCAGCGGCGCATTCGCACTCCGGACCAGCGAATCGCCGTTGCCCGCCGTGTCGAGCCATATCTGCCATCGGCGCGACTGGCCCATCCGGAGTTGGTAGCAGTCGCCATCGAACAGGTACTGGTGCTTGTACCACGGCTCCATGTGATCGAACGTGCCTTCGGAGAACGTGGGGAACAGTCCAATCTTCAGACCGTGGGCATCGGACTCGATACTCTTCGGCCACTGCTGCCAGAAATCGCGCACGGCGACGGCCACGGTGCCGGCAGCGTCGGTCAGTTCGGCCCATCCGGGAGCTTTCGATCCGGAGCCCTCGACACCCTCAAAACGGCAGGTCTCGTCATCGACCTGCAACAGCCGGGCGCTCGCGGCAAGTTGCACGGTCGAGCCGCCGAGTTGAATTCTCTTCGGCGGTGTCCGAGGGACGACATCAAGCGATAGCCCGCGGAGCCGGTGTACAACGCCCGTGTCCGCGTCGACCAGGAGGTGTGGTTCCAGGAACACACGCGAGAGTCCGGCAAACACGGATGCTCGGAGCCGGAAGCCGAGGACACGGGAACCATCGGCTCGGCGGAACGCACCTTTTACAAGCACGGTACCGCGCACCGGTCCGCTGGCTTCGACAGCGCGGGATTCCACGACGCCCTGACAAGGTCGGCCCTGGTCGTCGATTAGCGTGAACCGGACGTCGAGTCGATCACTGACGCTCAGCAACGCGTCGTCTGCCAGTCCGAGTTGCATCGTTCCGGCTTGAATGACTCCCTTCGCGCGGTCAACCGTCTCCACCGGAAGCTGCGGTGCCGGTCCGCGCGGCCGGTTGCTCCAGCCAAGCGTAAATCGCGCTGTGCCACCTGGCGGAGGCGCTGCCTGGAAATCAAGCAGGACCCAGCGAACGCTCTCGTCCTTCCACCGCGCTAAGACAGTGGTTTGGCACGATACCAGTTCTCCCTGTTCGTTGGCCAGGACAAAATGCGAACCCTTTGGCGCGACGCCGATGGCCATTGGCACGCCGCCAGTAACAGGCCGCAAGCCTTGAAGCCCGGACACATCCCGGACGGTCACGGCCAGTTCCCGAGATGGTGCATCCCACGCGGTCGCCAACCCTTGCAACAGACCAGCGGAGATTAAGGCACATGCAATTGTCCGGGCGATGAATTGTGGTGGTTTCATACTTCAAAGTCTCCGTGTTGGCAAACTCAAGGAACGAATCAAGGATCGTTGCCAAAATACAACCGTTGTTTAGCCGCTGGGCCAACGGCCCGCGCGGTCGCGCCCAGCCCGATGGGCTTGGGGTTAAACGAAAAACGCCCGGGGCCTCGAATGCCGTCTCTATTCAGGCAGCGAACACGGCCGCCGGGCGATCTGCTCCGCCTCGGCCGCCTGGATCATTTCTTCGTGGGTTTGCAGGTCGAATTCCTTCGTCAAGTCGGCGATGCGCACGTCGGGCGATCGGCTTTCGATGATGCTCCATTCTTCTTCGTGGAAGGTCTGGATGCGGACCTTTCGGCCGTATTTCGCGTAGATCTCTTTGAAACGTCGACAGAATGGCCACGTGTGCAGGAAGACCTTTTCCAGGTTGACTGGCGCGCAGACCCAGTGGTCCCAGATGCCCGTGCGTGCCACCTCCTCGCCGGATACGTCGCAGATCTTGGTCGTGCCTTTGCGCGTACTGGAAACGACGCAGTACTTGTTCTGCCACGCTTTGGTGTTCACTACGGATCCGCCGCCAAAGGCCGAAGGCCAGAATACGATCTCCGCGCCGGCCTGCCTGAGTTTCTGCCAGCCGTCATACCACTCGATATCGAAGCAAATCTGGGCACCGACCACGCCGAAATCCGTTTGAAACGCGGGCGGGTCGAGTGAACCCGGCGCGATCCCTTTTTCCATCTCGCCGATCGTCGGGTGGAGCTTTCGATATTCGCCTATGGACTTGCCCGTCCGGTCGAGAAAAACGGCCGAGTTGTAGTAACGGCCGTCCTGCTTCGTGTATATGGGGCAGACCACGTAGCAGTTGTGTTCTTTGGCGAATTTGGCAAAGGGCTCCGAGATCGGTCCGACCGGTTCCTCGGCAACGTCGGCCACAGGCGGCCTGCCGTCCGAGAGATTGGCGAACGGAAAGACCTCCGGAAGGCAGACGATGTCCGGCTCGTAACTGACCACCTCTTCCATCCTGGCCAGCATCTGTCGCGTCATCTGATCGTAACTGCCCGCCGTCATCCCATTCTGCGAGATGCTGGCCACCCACACCTCGCGCGGCAAGCGATCTCTTTTGGCCGTAGCCTTCACCGCCTGCGCTGCGCCTGACGCGGAGCCTGTATTTACCAACGCGCCGAGCCCAGCGCCCACAGACGTCGCCTGCAGAAACCTCCGCCGAGTTGTCTGTTTTTTCCCAGGTTGTTCCATTGAGAACCCTCCCTCATCGTGATTGCGTTATCTTCCCACGTGGGCAAGAATGTCTTTCGTCGAAGAAAGCCACAATATCAAGGATTAAAGCAGTTTCCGTTGGCACATTCCACAACAAGAAGCGAATCACGTGCCTGCAAATTCATGAGCGGATGCACAAATCGGGCTCACCGTGTCGGTCGGAACCTCGAAACCTTGAAGGTTTTCCTGGGGTTTAATCACATACGCCAGTTGAAAGGAACGCCATGTCTCGTGTTCTGCTAATCCTGCTCGTTTGTCTGATGTCGGCGCCAGCCACCGCATCGCAGCTCCTGATGCCAGGATCTGTCGAAAAGACAATCACCGTCGATGGGCTGACCAGGAAATACCTCGTATACGTGCCCAAAGGCGCCGATGGCCCATTTCCGCTGGTGCTTGCCTTTCACGGTGGAGGTGGGAAGCCGATACAGATGGAGCGGTACGGCCGGTTCAACGCCCTGGCCCAGAAAGAGAAATTCGTGGTTGCGTATCCTGAAGCGGTCGACGGGAATTGGAATGACGGGCGCGGAGTCCAGTTCATTCGCGCGCAGCGAGAGAACATCGACGACGTGAAATTCGTCCGCGCGGTGATCCGCGACATCGGCAAGCAGTGCCAACTTGACACGTCCAGGGTCTTCGCCACGGGCATTTCGAATGGAGCTTTCATTTCCCATCGGTTAGCCGCGGAAGCGTCGGATGTGATTGCGGCCGTTGCTCCGGTCGTCGGTGGGATGGCACCGTCGATCGCCAAAAGCTTTGCCCCGAAGTATCCGGTGTCGCTGTTCGTGATCCAGGGGGACGCGGATCCGCTCGTGCCAATCCACGGCGGCTATGTGGGATTCCGTGGCGGTCGCAAACGCGGGGAACTCGTTCCGACGAAGGATGCCATCGCCAAGTATCTACAAGCCAACGGAATCACGGGCAAGCCGAACGTCAGCATGCTGGACGACACCGATCCGCAGGACGAAACCACGACGGAGGCCACCACTCACCCGGCAGGGCGCGACGGTGCCAGGGTCCAAGTCTACATCGTGAAAAACGGCGGACACACATGGCCGGGCCGTCGCGCCTATCTGCCGGAACAACTGATTGGGAAGACAAGCCAGGATTTTGACGCCAGTCAGGCCATTTGGGAATTCTTCAAGTCGTGTCCATCGCGGAAACTCACCGAATGACCAGTCCGCCCCGCCAAAGCTTGCTCCTCTTCCTGAAGCTGCCATAATATCTTCGTTAAACATCGACGAGGCGGGGAATGGTGCGAGAGTAAGATTCTGGAGATGTCCGCCCACCGCGGAGCTTGCCTCCGTGGGGGAATGTTCAAAACCAGATAGTGCCAATGCGTTTCTCGTCTTCGCCACCACTCGGCTTGCCCGCGTGGAGCGGTGTTTCCTTGGGAACATCGCTCCACGGAGTCGAGCTCCGTGGTGGCGTGGTGTGTTGCCGACGGTGTTCTGGTGATGAACATCGCTGCGGCGGGGACAAGCCCCACCGTGGCGTTCAAGGGGACAAGGGAATTGAACGACGATGCACCATCGCCACGGCGGCCGGGTTGGAAACGACGGGTGCTGCGGACCGCCATTGCGATTTTGACCATCTACCTGCTGTTGGTAGTCATGCTGGCATTGCTTCAACGATCGCTGATCTACTTTCCGACACACGAAGCGCGGGGCATTGTCCCACAAAATGCCGAATTGCCGGTTGGACGCGTACACACCATTACCCTGAAGACCGAAGACGACATCCAGCTTCACGGCTGGCACGTGTTGCCCAACGGCCAGGCGGCAGCAGATCGCGACGCGTGCGATCGCCAGTTGGAATTGGGGCGGCCAGTGGTCTTGTACTTCTCGGGCAACGCCGCTAATCGGCAGTATCGAACCGAGGAATTCGAAGTGTTCACGCGGCTCGGCTGCAACGTGTTCATCTTCGACTACCGCGGATACGGCGAAAACGATGGCTCGCCCAGCGAAAAGGCATTCGTAGCGGACGCTCGGTCTGTGTGGAAATACGCAACAGAGGAGCGAAACGTAGCGCCGGATCGAATCATCTTATACGGCGAGTCGCTGGGCGGTGGCGTTGCCGTTCGACTGGCATCCGAATTGAGCGAAGCCGGCACACCGCCAGGGGCATTGGTCCTCCGTTCGACGTTTACTTCGCTGGTCAATATGGGATCCTATCACTATCCCTGGCTACCCGTGCGCTTAGTGATGGTCGATCGGTTCCCTTCCATCGATCGCATTCCCGCGGTCACTTGTCCTTTCCTTCAGATTCACGGAGCGCGCGATTCCATTATCCCCATCAAATTCGGCCGGGAACTCTTTGCAGCAGCCCCAGAGAAATCGGCCACTGGGATTGCAAAACGATTCGTCGAACTGCCCAACGCAGATCACAACGACGTGATATTCGTCGCCGAACGCGAAATGCGACGAGCCGTCGGAGAATTCCTTGATACAGTGTACGGCGAGAAGTACCTACCTGAAGAATCCAGATAAGACACCTCACGTGAAGCTGCTTGACCTGACACTCGAAACACCCGAAGAGAACCTCGCTCTGGACGAAGCGCTGTTGAACCAGGCGGATGATGGCGGTCGACCGACCGAAGTGCTGCGGCTGTGGGAGTCACCGCAGCCGATCGTCGTAGTGGGGCGTTCGTCGCGAGTCTCGGCCGAAGTCGACTGCGAGCAATGCCAGCGACTTGGAATACCGATCCTGCGCCGCTCCAGTGGCGGTGCGACCGTCGTCACAGGGCCGGGCTGCTTGATGTACGCCGTCGTATTGAGCTTCGAACGCAGACCGGGGCTACAGATGATTTCCGAGGCCCATAGATTCGTGCTAGAGAAGATGGCGAGGTTGCTCGCCCCAGTCGCCTCGAAGGTACGGCCTAGAGGGACCAGCGACTTGACGGTGGCCGGCAAAAAATTCTCTGGCAACAGTATGCGAGCGAAGCGGACTCACATGTTGTACCACGGCACGCTGCTGTACGATTTCCCGTTGGAATTGATCGCCAAATGTCTGCGTATGCCGCCTCGACAGCCTGATTACCGGCGGGAACGCGTACACGCTGATTTCGTCGTAGATCTGTCCACGACGGCGGCCGACCTACGAAATGCCCTCATGGAAGGCTGGGATGCGAGAGAACCGCTCCGGCAGTGGCCCCGCAGACTCACCCAGGAGTTGGTTGACGCAAAATACTCGAAACATGAATGGAATTATCGTATCGAGTAGCGGGCGCTAGACTTACCCATCCAGCCTTGCCTACAATGGATAGGATGGACGTCCAGGTGGTGGAGGTTGACCTAACCGGACGCGAAAGGCCAATAGAGATGAGAATACCCGCGGTTTTCGTGTGTCTCGCGTCATTGATCGTGGCGGCTCTTCCCGGAGTGTCCTCCGGCGGCGAGCCCAATCAGGGCGACGACGTGGATGTCTATGCGCAGACCGTCGAGTTGGTGCAGCAACTTGGCGACGAGCATTTTTCGATCCGCGAGCGGGCGACTTCGCAATTGATCGAACTGGGGTTGCCCGCCAGACAGGCATTGGAAGAGGGACGCCAGCACGCGGATCGAGAGATTCGATATCGCTGCGAACGGATTTTGGCGACCGTCTCAGAACTCGATTTCCAGCGGCGTCTGGCGGCTTTTGCCGCGGGCCGCAGCGATGGCGAAGACGAATTGCCGGGCTGGAAGCAGTTCCGCGCTGCGTTCGGCGATGACGGCGAAGCCAGGGCGTTTTTCGTGGAGATGCAAAAGGCGGAACCGGAAGTGCTGAATGCAATCGCAAACGGTCCTCAGGGGGTCGGCAAAGTGGTGGACATGCGGTGTGCGGAATTGCAGCAGGCTCAACGAATATCGCGTCAGCCAATATCTCTGGGCAGCATCACCACGATGCTATTCGCTGCCGGCGACAAAGACGTAAACCTGAATTTCCAGACCGGCTCGATTCTCTGCAGTTTCTGCTATCAGGCGGACTTGCAGAACGCAATGCTTGACGCAACCAAGAAAAAATTCGTGAGAGAAATGTTGGGAACGTGGATAAAGCAGGGTGACGGTTCCGCGGCTTATCAAACTCTGGCGCTGGCGATGCGATTCGAGCTGAAGGAGGGATTGGTCCCGGCGGTCAAAATCTTGGAGAATCCGGGCAACCAGGCTTACATCCGCCAAAACGCCATCCTGGCAATTGCCAAACTGGGCGACGACAGCCACATGAAACTGCTGGAATCGCTGCTCGGCGACGAGTCGAAATGCACGACGCACCGAGTGAAGAACGTGACTTACGAAACGCAGATACGCGACGTCGCGCTGGCGGCGATCGTGATTATGAAGAAGCAGGATCCAAAGAAGATCGGTTTTGATCGAATTCAACAAAACACATCGAATGTCTTCAGCACCAGTACGGTCGGGTTTGAGAATGACGAGAAGCGCAACAAGGTACTCGCCAAATGGAAGGAATTCAAAGCCACGAAGAAGAAATGACCAAGCCCCAATGACCAATGCCGAAGCCGACACGCATTGGGATTGGCGCGTGGAAGGAATAACCAAACGCAACGGGACAGCTCTGAGCGTTCTGTTCTTTCATTGGTCATTGGGATTTGGTCATTGGTCATTCTCCCCTTTCTCCTCTTGACGCCCCGCGCCGGCACTTGGGCTTACGGCGCTTCGAAATGAGTTCTTCAAGAGTTCGGCGGCAGATCGCGTGGGAAGCTGCGCGCCTGATGTACAATCGACAGGAATCGGAGTATTACCGGGCCAAGATGAAAGCCGCTCGGCGTGTGTGCAAAGGCTGGGTCAAGCCAGCGGATCTGCCCAGCAACGCGGAGATTCGCGACGAAATCCAGGTATTCGCCAGACTGTATGAAGGCGACGGCCGCACGGAAAACCTGCGCGAGATGCGATTGGAGGCGCTGCGATTGATGCGCGTCTTGCGCAGATACCGCCCGCGACTGATCGGCAGCGTTCTGACGGGCCACGTTCGCCGGGGATCGGACATCGACCTGCACGTGTTTTCGGATAGCATCGACGCTGTCACGCTGGCGTTGGACGATGAAGGTGTCGTCTACGACGTCGAACGAAAACGAGTCAGGAAACACGGCGAAGAACGCGTCTTTACGCACGTTCACGTCAAGGATCGCTTTCCGTTCGAACTGACGGTTTACGCTTCCAACCTCGCTCACTTCGTCTTCAAGAGTTCGGTCACCGGCAAGGCGATCGAACGGGCCAGTATTGCAGAACTGGAGCAATTCCTCGCTCGCGAATATCCGCACATGGACCTGGAAGGCAAGATGGCCGAGGTCGAGCAGCACGTGGATCGCTTCCAGGTTTTCGAGGCCCTGCTGTTGCCGCTGGAGGACGTCAAAGAAAGCCGGACGTACCATCCGGAAGGAGACGCGCTGTATCACAGCCTTCAGGTGTTCGATCTGGCTCGCGACCAGTTGCCCTACGACGAGGAGTTTATGCTGGCAGCCCTGCTGCACGACGTGGGAAAAGCGATCGACAGGCTGGATCACACCGCCGCAGGATTGGAGGCGTTAGATGGATTCGTTACCGACCGCACCGCGTGGATGATCGAACATCACATGGCGGCTCAAAACGCATTGGACGGTACGATCGGCGCGCGCGCCAGACGCCGTCTGCAGCGAAACGAAAGCTACGATGAACTGCTGCTGCTGGCCCACTGCGACCGCGAAGGCCGAAAATGCGGCGTGGAAGCACCAGATCTGGAAGAGGCTCTGGACTATGTCCGAGAATTGTCGTTGACGTTTGGCGAGTGATCGTCATCCTCGGCCTCGTCGGATCGTTCGACGGGGCCGATGTATCTGGCGCTCTTGAGCGACATCCCTAGCCTGTACAAGCCCGCCAAATTGCGAAGCCGGCGGTCGATTACCTCTGAAGAGACCTTGTCGTCTCTATTTGGGCGGCTCGGACTGCTCGGTTCGGTCGTTGCCATCGGGAATCCCCATGTTTTTCAAGTCCACTAAGTCCTGATCTCGACCAGCCATTCGCTTCATGCTTGCGAGCCCCTCAGCAGACACAACTCGAAGCCGCTCTTCCTGCCAATCAAAGTCCACACGCGATTGCCAGATTTCCTCCAAGACGTCGTTAACCAATAATAGGTCAAGCACAAGGAATTCGGCACCTTGAATCTTGACGATGCGGTGTACGTCGCACTGGTCGAAGGGGATTCGCCCCGAGGAATCAAGGAATCCACAACTCTTCGCCGCGTCCTGGATCTCGTCCAAGTCATCCGGGAGGATCAATATGTCGATGTCATCGGTGAAGCGTGGATGACCATGCAATGCCAAAGCCACACCGCCGCAGATTGCGTAGTCCAGGCCTCGACGATTGAGGGCCTTAACCACATCTCGAAGTTCCTCGTAGAGATCCATGGTGTCAGCGTGGCGTTACCATCAGGAAAGAGGTCGGCAGGGTATGGCAAGAGGCCGCGAAAAAAGTCGGGCCCACCTCATGTCATAGTACTGAGTACTGAGTACTGAGTACAGAGTACGCAATGCCTGCCCCAGGATTCGGGTATCCGGCTCTACGGCGGATTCCGCGCGGACATCGTGATTCTCGCCTGTCTTGTGGCAAACGCGCGAAGATCATGATAACATGGTGCAACTAGGGATTCAGGGGCTGCCGATAACGACCGCAAAATCAGTGCACTAGCACAACCTTCGCACGGAAAGAACCTAGCGGCAAAGACTTACGGCGATTGCGAAGGTCTTCAATCTTCCAGGTGTTTTGTTGGAAAGGGATCGATTCGATGAGAGTGATTATTCAACCTGACTACGATACGGTGAGCGCGTGGGCAGCAGCGCATGTGGCCAGTGCGATCAATAGGTTCAAGCCGACTGCTCAGAAGCCGTTTGTGCTGGGGCTCCCAACGGGAAGCTCGCCATTGGGCATGTACAAAGAACTAGCCCGGCTGAACCAGGAGAAACAGGTGAGCTTCCGCAATGTGGTCACGTTCAACATGGACGAGTATGTGAAAATACCGAAGGAGCACTCCGAGAGCTATTACTCCTTCATGTGGGACAACTTCTTTTCACACATCGACATCAAGAAGACGAATGCGAACATTCTGAACGGCAATGCGAGGAACCTGGAAGCAGAATGCGCACGCTACGAGAAGAAAATCAAACGATATGGCGGGATTGAACTGTT
This sequence comes from Pirellulaceae bacterium, assembly GCA_016784735.1. Taxonomy (GTDB): domain Bacteria; phylum Planctomycetota; class Planctomycetia; order Pirellulales; family Pirellulaceae; genus JADHUC01. Next base: position 22,146 of record JADHUC010000116.1, read on the forward strand.
TGTCGGTGGGATCGGGCCCGACGGACATATCGCCTTCAATGAGCCAGGTTCGTCACTCTCCAGCCGAACACGGGTCAAGACCTTAACCGAGGATACGATTATCGCCAATTCCCGCTTCTTCGGCGGCGATGTAGACAAAGTCCCCAAAACGGCTTTGACCGTGGGCGTGGGCACGGTGATGGATGCCCGGCGGGTGCTGATCATTGTGAGCGGTCATAACAAAGCGCGTGCACTACAGCAGGCCGTCGAATTCGGCGTGAACCACATGTGGACCCTGTCGTGTCTGCAACTGCACCCTCATGGGATCATTGTGTGCGACGATTCGGCGACGGTCGAGATGAAGGTTGGGACGGTCAACTACTTCAAAGACATTGAGAAGGACCAACTGGATCCCAAAGTGATTCTCGGCTCTTGATCGGTGCCTGAGGCCAAAGGATGCCTGATGCCCCTGGTTTTGGATCGTCAACACGTTTTGGACGTCTATGCTCGGGCTGCTGAGGATAGATGGGTTGTCCCTACGTTTTGCACGGAGAACCTTACGACGACCGAGGCCGTTCTTTCGGCCGCCGCGGAGTTCGGCGGTCGAATCGGCAGGCCCGACGTTCCGGTTACGATTGCCATAACGAACCAGTACGCACATCGTAACCAGTCGGTCTACTATACTCACACGCGAAGATGGGATATCGGCCTCAAGCTGTTTCTTGCCGATTTGCAGGTTCTCACCGCTTCGGGTTCGCCGTTCGCAGGGCTCAACGTCATGGTTCACCTGGATCACACCCAGTGGGACAGCGACGCCGAGCTGCTGGAGTGGGACATGAAGCAGTTTTCCATGATCATGTACGATGCCTCCGCCCTGCCGTTGGACGGAAACATCAAGAAGACGGCTGAGTTTGTGGAGAAGCATGGTCACGAGATCGTGGTCGAAGGCGCGTGCGACGAAATCGTCGATGCCGCCGGCGATCAGAGAAGCGACCTGACAAGCCCCGAAGCGGCCGAACGCTATTTTCGTGAGACGGGCGTCGACTACATCGTCGCCAATCTCGGAACGGAACATCGCGCAAGTGCGGCGGATCTGAAGTACCACGGCGACCTGGCCCGCCGGATAAGCGTGCGAACGGGTCCAAAACTTGTGCTGCACGGCACGTCGTCGGTTGGGCAGGAACAGATTGGAAATCTCTTCGCCGACGGGATTGCCAAGGTGAACATCTGGACGTGTCTGGAGCGAGACAGTTCGCCGTCGCTGTTTGCCGACATGCTCGCCAACGCGGCAAAGGTTGCCGGCTTCCAACGGTGCAGCCAGTTGCTTGACGCCGGACTGCTCGGGCCAAGCGCCGACACCACCAGCAAGCACTCGCTATCACACTGCACGACCACCTACCGTCAGGAAATCGTATTCGAAGAGATGAAGAGGATCGCCCTGGACTACTTCAGGCTGTGGTACGTGTAGTCGGTCTAAGCTCTCACCCCGTGGCTCTCATCCTGCAAAGGGCACTGTTTGCGGTCCGGCGAAATCCTCCGACTTTGATGCTTCCTCGGACTCTGTGGACGGCGCTCCCGCGGGGAGCCAGCCCACCACGTCCGTAACGTCAATCAGTCCGACAGGTCGGCCGTTTGTATCGATCACAGGTAATTCGCTGATCTTCTTTTCTGCCAGGATCTCGACGGCGTCTGTCATCATCGAACCGGATAGGATGTTCTTCGGTGAACGCGTCATGACGGCGCTGACCGGGCCATCGATGTACGCGTCACGCCGGTGCTCCAACAGTCGCGCCAGGTCGCTGTCCGTGAACAACCCAGTCAACATCCCCTGCTCGTCGATCAACACGATGGCGCCCGTACGTCGTCCCGGTCGACTGACTTCGACGAACACTTCGCGGACGGTCCTGTCTTCCGGAGCGATTCGGCACTGGTCCAAGGGACGCATTACGTCGTCCACCTTCGCCAGCTTACGCCCGAGACTGCCACCTGGATGAAATCGCACGAAGTCCTGTGGGCCGAACGACCGCATGCGGCTCATCACCAAAGCCAACGCATCTCCCATCGCTAGCATGGCGGTGGTGCTGGTGCTGGGCGCCAGCCCCAACGTGCCGGCTTCACGGACCGGCCCCAAATCCAACGTCACGCGGGCGGCTTGCGCCATTGTACTTTGGGGTTTGCCGGTCATAGCGACGATTGGCACTTCGCGCAACGACGGCAACAACCGTGTGACTTCTTCCGTCTCGCCGCTGAACGACAACATCAGCACCACATCATCGTGATACACTCGGCCAAGATCGCCATGGATGGCCTCGGCGGGATGGACAAAGTGACTGCGCGTGCCGGTCGAAGCCAGCGTGGCCACAATCTTCTGCCCAACCAAGCCCGCTTTGCCCATACCGATGACGATCACGTTGCCTCGACAGTGAAACAGCAGATCGACCGCCTGACAGAACTCGTCGCCTAGACGATCCGACAGTGATAGCAGTGCTTGCGCTTCAGTGCGAAGGATTTCGCGGGCCAGATGCAGTTGTTCGAACGGGGTGAGAGACGGCGAATGGCTGACAGCTTCCGTGCTCATGATGACACTCCTCCTTGACGTGGCACGCGGGGATTGTAGCGACGGGAGCGCTTCGAGGCAACGTTAGCCAGCGGTAGGTTATGCTTCAGCATATCGACGCGGTGGCTATGGGAGCGTATCGAGGCAGTTTAAGCTGAGGCAGTGTACTCAACTCATTTCAGTACCTTGAGTTGAGGCCACTTTCGAACTCAATCGGCAGAGCAATGAAGCCCGATACATTCTCTTGACGGGCTCTTGTTATGCATCGCGTGTGTTACCATTAAGTCAGCTACTTTGTGGTCAGTGCAGCCAAGCGGAGAAGACAAGTGGCCAAAAAGAAGAAAGCTGGACCGATTCGTCCCTGTCCGCTTTGCAGCAAGCCAGTGCATCCCCGGTGCAAAACCTGTCCGCATTGCGCCAGGGTGATTCGAGCCGCAGCCAAGAAGACATCGCCACGAAAGAAGAAGCTAGCGACCAAGGCACGCGCCAAAGCGACCTCGAACGATCTTGTGGGCCAGCCCAAAACGGGGACCGCCAAACCAGCAGAAGACGAGTGGATAGACAGGCTGCTGGAAACCTACGACTAAGGCACGGGCCGTGAAGAGATCGTTGGAGTTCACGCTTTAGCGTGTCTTCGAAAGCACGCTAAAGCGTGAACTCCAACGATTCCCGCAACTGTGCGAACGCGGGCTTGAGCTGTGGATAGAGGTCTTGGTACATGCGGAAAAATGTATCGTAGCGATCCGCGAGAGAAGCATCGGCAGGGCGTTCCTCTGTAACTTCAATGGTCTGAGTCGCCTGCGGCAGGCCGTCGAACAACCCGACCCCGACGCCAGCGGCAAAGGCCGCGCCCAGCGAAGTCGCGTCTGCCGACCGTGTGGACAGTGTTTGTATCGCGACGCCACAGACGTTCGCCAGCATCTGCTGCCACAGAGCGGATTGCCCCCCGCCGCCGATCAGCCGCAACGCCGGCACGGCAAACGACTCGCGCATGACCTCCAGCACACTCCGCAACGCGAACGAGACGCCTTCGACAGTTGCCCGCAAGAGGTGCTCGCGCTGGTGAACCGGGGAGAGCCCGAAGAACACTCCGCGTGCATTGGGATCGAAGATCGGGGATCGTTCGCCCTCCAAGTAAGGAAGGAAGATTAGCCCTTCACTGCCAGGTTGGGCACCCGCAAGCAGATCATCAAATCGCGCGAAATCTGTTTCGCCCAATAGACCCATGACCCAGTCCACGGAGCGGCCGGCAGCTTGGACCGTGCCGAAGACTCCGTTGTTCTCTCCATCGAGAGCAAGAACGTTGAATACTCGTCGCTGTCTGTCGATAAACGGTTCCGCTGTCGTTGCCGCGATCCAGGCCGTCGTTCCGAGACAGCAGTACGTGTCGCCGATGTTCACGGCGCCGGCCCCGACCGAAGCACAGGAGCCGTCGCCACCGCCAGCGACGACGGGGATGCCCGTCGGCAGGTTCAGGGCCCGCGCGGCCTCCTGGGTCAACTTGCCGACTACATCGGTCGAGCGAAACAAACATGGGAACTTCGCCGGGTCGATCCCAAGTTCGACAAACACGTCCGCCGCATAAGATTTCGTTCGAATGTCGAGCCATTGGGCATGGGAAGCGTCGGAGTAGTCCGTCGAGTCGTAGCTACCAGTCAGTTGGCCGACGATGTAGTCCTTGGACTGAAGAAAGCGGGTTGTCCGTTCGTAGACGTCTGGCTCGTTCGCCTTGATCCAGAGAACTTTGCACAAGCTGGAGCGCGATTCGAGGATGTTACCGGTCAGTTCGTACATGGCGTCCTGGCCAATTCGATTGCGCACAGTCTCGCACGGGCCAGTGGCGCGACAGTCCGAATGGATCATGCTGGGCCGCAACGCTTCTCCCGTTGAATCCACCGGCAAGCACCCCAGCATGTGGCCGCTGACGCCGATGGCGTCGATGCTGCTTCGAAGCTCTGAGTGCTTGGCTGTGAGAGCTGCGGTGTTCCTGCACACTCCATCCCACCAGTCCGCAGGCTGCTGCTCGGCCCAGCCCGGACGCGGAAAATGGGTCGCGTGTGCACGGCTTTCTGAAGCCGCAATCGTTCCGTCAGGCCGCACGAGAGAACTCTTCGTGCCGCTAGTGCCGATGTCGTGTGCGAGAATGAGCGGGCCCCGCATGACAGCTTTCCTACACTGTGGCTTACTGATCGCTCGGAATAACGACGGCCTTGATCACGCCGTCGGCGTATCTGCGGACCAGATCCATCGCCGTCGCGGTCTCGCCCAACGGGAAGCGATGTGTCACCATCTCTTCTATCGGGATATCCTCTCGCGCGAGGAGTTCCAGGGCGGCTGCCGTTTTGAGGTTCGATCGACGTACCTGTCGCAGTGGAAGCTCTTTGCGCCTGGCGGTATGAAGGTCGATCTCCATCTTCTTCTCTCGGGGTATCCCGATGATCACAGCCGTTCCCCCGATGGCCGCCGACTCGATCGTATGGTCCAGCGTCTCTTGCTCTCCCGCCGCTTCAAACGCAACGTCAACTCCGCGTCCGTCTGTAACGTCACGGATAGCCTGAATGACGTTTTCGCGGGCCGAGTCGATCGTATGCGAGGCACCCAACCGCGCAGCGAAAACGCGGCGAGCCTCCAAAGGCTCAGACGTGATGATTTCTTGGATCCCTGCCGAGCGAAGGGCTGCGATCACCGAAAGACCGATCGGCCCGCAGCCGAAGACGGCCGCCGTCTCGCCCGCCCGTATCCCGGAAATAGCCAACGCCTCAAGCCCTACCCCGAGCGGTTCCGCCACCGCGCAGGCTTCTGCGGAGACACCTGCGGGAGCCGGCAGGCAATTCTCCTGGGGCATCACCAGGCATTCCTGGAATGCGCCGACTGTATCCGGCTGTGCGAGAAACCGCACATTGGGACATAGGTTGGGTTTCGCCCGGCCGCACGGTTCGCAGCGCCCGCACGGGATCCCCGGCTCCACAGCGACCAGGGCTCCTTCCACAAGCCCTGAAACGCCCTCGCCGACGGCCGTGACAATTCCCGCAGGCTCATGCCCCAGGCCCATCGGATAGGCGGCCGATGCGCTGCCTATGCGTCCTTCGTGAAAAAAGTGAACATCCGATCCGCACACCCCCACAGCCGTCAGACGCACCAGCACCTCACCAACTCCCGGAGCCGGATCGGCAACGTCCTCGATCGAAACTTCGCGCGGGGCGGTCAGCAACGCAGCTCTCATGTCTTGTCCCTCAACGTCTCCATTGCTTCCCACGTAAGTGCGATCAGGTGGTCGGCGAACTCATCCGTTTGGTCACCCCAAACCTCGCGCAGCTTCGTACCAACATCTTCTCTCGTATGGGGTGCGTTGTCTGTTATGCCCATCAACGCTGCTGCGGCGCCTTGGGCGATTTGGATCGGCTCAATGCCTTGCGCTAACGCAAGCCGCATCGTGCCAAACAGGCGATCATCGTACCCGAGCTTCCGGCACGCGTCGCGCGTGATGCGCTCGACCAGGTCATTCAGATTTGGATTAACCATGCGTTCGATCAGGTCGTCCGCATAGGCACGATAGCCGCCTGTGGTGAAGAGCGGGTCACCAAGATGCGCGTATTTCTTCACCAGCGACGCACCAGATTCGTCGATGAATGCCGCGCGCGCGGTGGTCATGATGTCATCGTGCTGAACGGCCTGTGCCATCGTCGTCAGTCCTCGAAGATGAGCCAGATAGCCGATCAACGCATGAATGGCGTTGTGACCGTACAGCTTTGCCTCTTCGAAGGGCAACAAATCGTCCTTTTCGACAAACACCTCGATACCACGTTTGAATCCTTCAAGCGTCACGCGGGATACTAGGATGTGATTGAACCGCTCGACCAGTACGGCTCGCGGCGTGTCCGGCGTGAGCGGAGCAAGGCCGAGCCGGTGAATCGTGTCGACATCGGTGATCACGCCGCTCATCTTGCCGACGACCGTGTTCAGCACTTGCACGTTGGCCAATCGGTCGGCGGGAACTGTGGCATTCAGGAGTTCTGCGAGGATTTCCGCCGCACGGTTGTGATTCTCCGCCGCGTAGATGATCCCGGGCTTCGACGGGTCGCGCCGCTCGAGGCCATCGGCCAACAGTCTCGCTACGCTCGTTACGTCGCCCGCGTCATAGAATCGCACGCTGGGTAGCGCCGTCGCCATTTCATCCGCGACGGCAATCGCTTCGACCAACTCATCGCGATCGGATTCACCGGAGGGATCACACAATCGCACACCGTCGACCACCACTTGTTCGATGCGATCGGGGTGTGCAATGTTGATCGAATACCGACCGCCCCCCGCGCGCACGGCATCGACAAGCGCCGCATCGACTTCGGCAATCACATAACGATCGAAATTGCCCGAACAGTGCGCTTCGTACAGGAAGAGCGCGCTTTGAATCGGTCCGAATCCGAAACCGACGAACGTTTTCCCTCCGCGCAACACTTAGCCATTCCCCCCCGCAACGCGCAGCAGTTCCCGTTCGGCTTCGCGATTCCATTTGCCATTTTCCAGTTTTCCGATGACCGTCGGGAAGTGTTTGTCCAACTCGGTCAGAGGTATCAGGCCAACGTCGTGCAGCATCGGGTAAACGATGATCTTACCGGCCATGGTGCGGTTCTCCACTGCGGCGATGCCCTCTGTCGCTCCCGCCATGCCGCTGATCGCGTCCACAGATGCGTCGGTGTCGAGCTGATCGCCTTCGACCTTCTTCAACACGATGCGCAGGTCCTCGATCGTGGAACCGCTGGTACCGAACATGAAGCATCGCTTTTCGATGTAATCATCGACGTCCAGATCGTGCTTTGTCGGCGCGGGTATGCCGGCGAAGATGTTGATGATTGCGTCGTCGTCGGACTTCTGGATCGCGTCGGCGACCAATGCCCCCACAGGAGCCATCAACGCGAAATACGTGAACGTCTCGTCGACTGGTTCATTCTGCGGATTGACCAACCGCAATGCCACACCGTTTGCTTTCGCCATCGGTTCCGCCTTGGCCCGTAGCGATTCGATTCGCGGATCGTCGAAATCCGTACCAACGACACTCACCCCCGGCACTCCAAGGCAGACGTTGCGAATCACGTGCATCTGACCCATCGGCCCGCCCGCACCAACGATGAGGATTTTGTCGTTTTCGCGGATCTCGCCATCGGCCGGGATGTGTTTGTACGACTCGGCCGCGTCGTCACCCGTCGTACCGACCCAGCGTGTCATGCCGTAGTGGAGACGCCCGACGCCCACCGACACCAGTTCGCCAATTCGCTCGCCACCGAGCACGATATTGAAGATTGCGCCGGCGGTGAGTTTGTCGTTCAAACCATCGATGGTTGCCTTGTCGGATCCGAAGTAAACGATATCGTCGTAGCCTTCATCGGCAAGAGCGGCGACGTCAGTCGGCAGAACATTCTGCACCTCAGCCGGTTCGCCGTCCGGCGAATAGGACTCGGGCACGCCTTTCGCCTCGCGCCCGTCGGCCACGACGACCAGCAACCTGCCGCCGGCCTTGATCGTGTTACGCTCGCTGGTGACGTAGGAATCCTCGACGCATGCCCACGGTTCAACCAACGCCACGGCCGAGGCGCTTTTCTCCTCGCCCACTGGAAGCAGAAAACGGTCGCCATCCGGTGCGATGACCACGCGCTCGTCGAATAACGTGTATTCCTGCAAGCCGCCCTCGAAATTGTATCCAAACGCCGCATTGGAACCGGCCGCCGTCGGCAACTGACGGTAGTCGGCCTGCACAAGGTAACGCTCGCCGACCTTGTGATGCTGCACCTGATCGCCTACGGCAACCACCCGGCAGACGACTTCGTGCCCCGGCACCGTGGGTAGCGTGCCCGGAACAAAGCTCTGGATGCCTTTCAGAACGTCCGGTTCGATTCCACCGACGATCTCGGTCTTCCGCACATGCTTGTCGAACTGCTTGAGCAGTTTCAAATCGGAAAAGCACAGCCCGACGGCCTCGACCTTGACCAAGATCTCGTACGGCCCAGGCGTCGGCACCGGCTTCGAGGTATTCAATGTCAACTCGTCAGGACCAACGAGCTGCACCGCGTGTTGAGTTTCCGGCAATGTCACCGTCTCTGCTGTCATGATTCACGACTCTCTTCCGAAACAAACGTTCCCAGGCAATCATCCGTGTGTTTCCATCCGTGTGCGCAAGCAAGGCGGAACCGTTCCGCACACGGATGGGATCAACTCAGCATCACTTGCCCGCCCGTCACTGGCAGGGCCTGACCTGTCTCATATTGTTGCTCGATTAGATAGTAGATCGCTTTCATCACGTCTGCCGTCGTGCAGCCGCGGCCCATCGGCACTTTGGCTTCGTAGGCGCGACGCACGTCGTCGATGGCTTTCGCGCCTGGCACTTTGCCGGTTCGCAGGTACTGCACAAACAGACCGCTTTCAGGGTCAGACCATAACGGGCCGTCTAATAAATTGCCGGGGCAGATGGATTTGACCTTTATGCCTTCGGCTATCAATTCCAACGCAAACGACTGGGTCAGACCAATCCCGCCAAACTTGCTGCCCGCGTACGCCGCGTTGCGGTTCGAACCGACCAGGCCCGACTTGGAATTGATCTGGATAATGTCGCTCATGCAAGCCGAGTTTGCCTTGTGTTGCGTGGCGAAAATCGGCGCGGCTTTTT
>JADHUC010000117.1 GCA_016784735.1 Pirellulaceae bacterium
GCTACAAACCCAGGTCCCGTCCGGCAGCCGGGACCTACTTGCTTGCGGCTGCTGTCCGTGTGAAACTTCTCGCCCCCGGTCAAGACCAGTGTCTTCACGCTGCTGTCGACTGACGATTTGTGCCATCACCATCGTGGGCTTGGCTGCGCTCGTTCGTCTGGCGACCCTTCAGGGGTTGATCAAACCCGTGCGTATCGTCGGCGGCTCCATGGCCGAGACATTGTGTGGCGACCACTTCGAACTGTCTTGCGGCGATTGCGGTGCTACGTGCCGATACGACGCAGATTCTCCGCCAGAGGATGACCGAGTCGTCTGCCCCAATTGCGGTTTCAAGAACCGCGAACTTGCGGAAGTAGAAATCAAACGGGGCGAACGAGTATTGATCGACCACGCTGTCTACTCACTTCGATCGCCTCGCCGCTGGGAAATCGTCGCCTTTCGCACGCCCGGCGACGAGGACCATCTGGCCGTGAAACGCGTGGTTGGACTGCCGGGCGAGCAAATCTCCATTCGGCGCGGCGAAGTGTACGCCGACGGCCGGGTCGTACAGAAGTCGCTCGACCAGCTACGGGCGCTGGCAATCGTTGTTCACGATAATGCCCACTCACCGCGCGCCAACCACGATTTGCCACGGCGCTGGCAGGCTGAATCCGCGACAAGCGGTTGGCGCGAGCAACGCGGCAAGCCAACATTCAGACCGAAAGACGATAGTTCACGCGAGTTCGACTGGCTTACCTATCGCCATTGGCGCTGCGTGCCGGGCCCTGGGCCGCGCATCGACAAGTATGCCGTGCAAGACAATTACGGCTACAATCAGCAGACGTCCAGGCAGCTACACCAGGTGGACGATCTGATGCTCGTCTGTCGAATGCGCACCACGTGGGATTCGGGCAGGTTGGCTTTCCGGATTCACCACGGCGGGGACTGCTTTCAGGTCGTGCTGCTGCCCAGGGCCAACGAGGGGCGACTTTTGGGCAGCGGCCGATTGATGGACCGGTTCCCATTGCCCGCGGCAGCTTACGCCCGGGACGTAAAGGTCGAGTTGGCCGTATGTGATGGGCGGGTCCTTCTTGCCGTCAACGAGCTTGTGTTGATCCGGCGCGCCTTCGAGCCGACGCCCGGTAAGCATTCACCGAACGCCCGTCCTGTCGCGATCGGCGCCGTCGGCGAGTCGGTCGAGATCCGGCGTTTGCAGGTTTTCCGCGACATCTTCTACCTGGATCCTCTGGGACTCGGTCGGGACTGGACCGCTCCACAACCGTTGGCAGCCGACGAGTTCTTCGTCGTGGGGGACAATGTTCCCATTTCCGAGGACAGCCGCAATTGGCCACAAGTCGGGCTGCCTCGCAGACTGTTGCTGGGTAAGGTGTTACGACGTTTCGGCGGCCGATGAACCCGCCTCGCAACCATAAGGCGACCGGCAGGAAATGGCCTCCCCATAGTAACCCGAAGCGTAAGCGAGGACGTAGCGACCCTCGCTCACGCTTCGGGTTACTTTTGTCCCCGCCGTGGGCCAGTTGGCCGAGGTTTGGACCAGACACGGCAGAATGCGAAGTTTCGGCAATTGACTTTTTCCGTTATATTTTCCCTGTTGGCGACGAATAGTCTCCTTAAGGGAGAACTTCCGGCTGGTCTGCGACGTATGCGAGAAATGGCCTGAACGCGCGGAGCGGAAGTCGTTTAGCCTGCAGCCCCCCGACATAATTGATGCAACGTCCGATCGGAGAAAGCAACGTTAGATGAGCAAGTCCAAACCAGGCACCACCGGCAAGGCGGTGCCGAGGCCGAAGAAGACGAAAGAAGAACAGCCCAAAGAGACCGGTGGCAAGGCGGCACGTGAGACGATCGAGTCGATTGTCGTTGCCGTGATTCTGGCATTTCTCTTCCGCGCCTTCATCGCCGAAGCGTTTGTCATTCCCACCGGTTCGATGGCACCCACGCTGCAGGGCCGTCACATGGATGTCGAGTGCGAAAAATGCGAATTCCAATATCGCACGGGCGCGAGCTGTGAAAACGAGGACCGCAACGGCGAAGTCGTCAAAACAACGTGTCCGATTTGTCGCTACACCATGACATTGAACAAGAGTGAAAAGCCCAACCAGCGGTCCTTCAACGGCGACCGAATTCTGGTCAGCAAATTCACTTACGAACTCAGCGATCCCAAACGGTTTGATGTGATCGTATTCAAGTACCCCGGCAACGCCAAACAGAACTACATCAAGCGTTTGGTGGGAAGGCCAAACGAGACGATTTGGATTCGGCATGGGGACATCTATGTTCGGAACGACAAGGATGGCGATGCGAAGTATCGCATCGTTCGTAAGCCACCCTTCAAGCTGAAGGCTATGCTGCAATTGGTGGACGACACCGACTACCGAGCCCCGCAATTGGTCACGATCGGCTGGCCTCCGCACTGGCAAGATTGGAGGTCACCCGACGCGCCCGCGTGGCGACAAGCTGCGGGGGGCCGCGGCTTCGAAACAAATGGCCAGCCGGAGGATGAAGTCTGGCTGCGATACCGACACGTTGTTCCTTTGCCGAGGGAATGGGACGAAATCGGAGACGACGACAAGGAATTGGGGACACCGAGGCGGCTTTCGGACGGCGAAGTGACAGGGCAGTTGATAGCCGACTACTACGAATACAACGACGGTGATCAGACGTTGGGGGATCATAACGCGAGGTCCTTGGGGCGCCACTGGGTAGGCGACTTGGCGATCGAGTGCGATGTGGATGTGAAGGGCGATAGCGGGCAGTTGTCGTTGGACTTGGTGGAAGGGGGCGTGCATTACCTGTGTCGCATTGATGTCGCTACGGGCCAGGCCGTCTTGTCGATCAAGTCGATCGACGAAGGACGACAGAGCTTCGTCGGCGACGACGGAACTGAGTCGCAGAGTCCCAAGGCGACGACCAAGATCGAAGGTGCCGGTTCGTATCGTTTGCGATATTCCAACTGCGACGACGAGCTGCTTCTTTGGGTAAACAACCGTGAGATCGAATTCGATGGTCCGACCACTTACAGGCCGGCGGAGAATGTGAAACCCAAATGGAGTCCGGCCGACGCAGGAGACCTGGAACCGGCCGGGGTGGGTGCCAAAGGCGTCGCGATTGAAGTCTCGCGTTTGCGGGTCTACCGCGACGTGTACTACGTAGCCGTGCAGTGTCTCCTGCAATCCCAGATCGCGCTCCGAAAACAAACTGAAGTCGCCCCAGTCGATCACTTCAACGATCTGGCTGCCGAACAGGAGATCATCCAGGAAGAGGCATCCGTGTATGCCGACAGGATGTACGGCGACAGCCAACGCCAGTATCAGAACATCGCCATAAGGGAAATGTCCGAGGCCATTAGTGCGTTGCGGGCCTCTGATCGCGAACGGGCTTTCGCGCACCAGATCGAGGCAGAGAATGCGTTGCGCCGGGCCGAAGAGGAAGACACGACGTCCAATAGAGATCAAGACGACGACTATGTCGGGTATCAGGACCCGTCCGCGATCTTGGAGATTCTGAGGAGCCCGGACCAGTGGAGCGTGACGTCGCTGTTTGATTCTCGCCGCCAGAGCGCCAAATACAGGATGGAAGATGACGAGTTCTTCCCGATGGGAGATAACAGCCCGCAAAGTCGTGATGCACGGGTGTGGTCTCGGCCTGACGCTCCCAGTTTCAGTGGCAAACCGCCGGAGCCTTATGTCAGACGCGATCTACTGACCGGCAAAGCCTTGTTGATATACTGGCCGCATGCTTGGAGGCGTCCCATTCCGTTCTTGCCAAACGTCAAACGCATGGGATTGATCCGGTAGACACGGAGGAAAGTGTTCAGGTGTCGGGTGTCAGGTTTCGGGGAAGAGAGGTTTTAAGTGTCAAGTTTCGAGTTAACGGTGTCACGGCCCACCGGTTTCTCCTCTTCCCGACACCTGAAACCTGACACCCGACACCCCAATCTCACGTCACGGAGGACTTGAAGATGAAGATTCTCGAAGTCAAAGGACTGGTCAAGGTCTACGGTCGCCGCCGCGTCGTGGACGGCGTAGATTTTTTTGTCGAGCCGGGCGAGATCGTCGGCTTGCTGGGGCCTAACGGCGCCGGCAAGACCACGTGCTTCCGTATGACCTGCGGCATGATCGAGCCGAACGAAGGCCGGGTCTTCTTGACCGACCAGGAAGTCACCGACTGGCCCATGTATCGCCGGGCTCGCGACGGCGGCATGGGGTATCTGGCTCAGGAGTCCAGCGTTTTCCGCAAGCTAAACGTCCAGCAAAACCTGTTGGGAATGATGGAACTGCTGGGCATGAAGCGGCGAAAACGTCGCGACCGATGCAACGAGTTGTTGGACCAATTCAAGATCGCGCATTTGCGCAAGTCGAAAGCGGCTTCGCTGTCCGGCGGCGAGCGGCGACGACTGGAGATTGCCCGCTGCCTGGTGTCGGACCCGAAGATCATTCTCTTGGACGAACCGTTTACGGGCATCGATCCGGTGACTATCCAGAGCATCCAGAGGATCATCCGCAACCTGCGCAGCCGCGGGATTGCTATCCTGATCACGGACCACCAAGTGCGGGAGACGCTGCAAATCACCGACCGCAGCTACGTGATCAACAAAGGTGAGGTTCTCTGTCATGGTCCGCCGGGCGAGGTGCTGGCTCACGCGGAGGCGCGGAAGAAGTACTTCGGCGACGGCATCGACATCGGCACGCCGGGCCCTCCGCCCCCCCACGGGCCGCTAACCGGCAAGCGGCAACCACGCGCAGCCAATCAGCCCCGACGCAGGCACTCGGATCTTGAATAGACGGCGGGCAAGATCTAGTCGCCCAGACGGTAGTGAACGTACTCGACCTGGCTGGGCGGACCGTCGCTGATGTAGAGGTCTCCGGTCCGCGGGACGGCGATGGACGAACACGTGCTGTAAAGCGTCCCGACATTGTCGAATATGTGCTGGCACATCCCGCCAGGCTCTGCACGCGTGGCCATCAGCATAAACGCATTGTCGAGGCTTAGCGGATCGCGCCGCTCTCGTGCCAGCGACTTGACAAAACGCTCGCGAAGCATGGTATTCGCGGCCCAGCCCCAGTTTTCTCCGATGTCGAAGCGACCGTCGTCGCGCCGGTGCGGGTAGTTGCCCATGGTCGACACCGGTTGCTGCGGATCGCAACGGACGATCTGCTGATACGTCCCCACGGACTCCAGGATCGCCGCGTTGCCCTCGCGGTCGGCCAACAGCATATTGCCGGTGAATTCCAACGGAGCTTCGGCGTCGGTGATGAAGCGAACGGCCTGATCCACGTTGGCGCACGTGGCAAATAACATGTGCATGCCCAACGGAGCCACGGCCTTACCCTCGTCACGTCGACGCCGCGTCGCTTCTTTCCCGATCCGGTCGGTCTCGGCGTCACAGTTGATCGTGGCTCCGGACGTCGACAGCCCGGCTTCGTTCACGCCGTAGCCAAACGTGGCATTGCCCAGCGTGTACATGTGGAAGCGGTATCCGGCATCGGGCACCACCTTGACGTAACCCATCCCGGATACCGAACTGCCGGACCGTTCCTTGGAGTACAAGTGCAAGGGACCATCCGGGCCGCGGACCACGACGCCCATGCAGGCGGCGGAACTGGGTGAACCAGGGCGACTCGGCTCGCGGCCGGCCAGTTGCGTTGGTTCCACCTTCAGTTCGGCTGCAGCGCCGCGCAGGAGCCGGGCGTAGCACGGGAATCGCTCTTCGTACAACGCCAGCCGTTCGGCGGCGAGCGACGGGTCTCCCTTCTGCTTGACCAGTCCCAATCGCGCCATCTGCTGGCCGATCTCCTCCCACGAGCCACGTAGGTGGACCTCGGGCAACCGGCGCACGTAACGTTGCCAGGTTTGAGGGAACTCGCCCTCTTCGGTGATCAGGTTGCCATCGATCACGGCTCGCGGTTCGGTGAAACTCAAAACGACGCCCGACTCGTCCCGGACTTCGAAACGCAGGTACATCAATCCCGAATGGCTCGGCGCATGGCGCAAATGGCGAACCACGCCCACACCGGCCGGTAAGTCCAGATCGAACGCTGCCACATCCTTCGGCTCCGTTTCTGTGCGTGGCTGCGCCCAATCCAACAACACAAACCGCTCTTGCACGACGACATGCACTCGGCGCGAGACCGGCGAAGTAGCGGTCACAAACACGTCCATAGGAGCGCCTCGTCGTCCAGCCCTGGGGAGATCCCCGTGGACAATGATCCTGTCGGCCTGCAGCAATGCCAACGACTGATTGCCCTCGCGCCCACCAGTGTCGATCAGGACGGCGCCGGCTAGCGTTACTTCGCCGTCGGCCGGGAGCTTGATCGCGTCGCCCATCCACTCGAATTCGGCTGGGTTGCCGGGTAGTTCGGGCAACCGATGCACCAAGGCGGTCGACCCGCTGGCCGCCACCGGCCGGTAAAGGAAGCCCGTGCCGTACTGCCCGATGACGCGCCAGAACGGACGATTCGTCGGAGAACGGTATTTCGATTCGATGCCGCGACCGTAAGGCGTGAACATCCATCGACTTGTCTGGCGGTCGCCGAACCAACAACGCAACGACCGGTTCCACGGCTGGCCATCAAAACGGCACGTCGCACCGATTCGAAGCGTTCGCTCGCGAGCGTCGGTTCCGTCGTTCATCAATCGATCCGTAATCCGGAAACCACTTTCCCCCTCGTCCACCTCGAACCGCCGTTCGATCCGCAGGCCAGGGCAGAGTACTTGCAGGTCGGCCGTCAGCGTCAGATGGCCGGTCTTCGCTCCGGGGGCAACACGCATCGAGACTTCGTTCAAGTCGAGGCGACGATCGCCCAGCTCGATCACCGGCACGAAGAACCGGCCTTTACCGGCGATTCCGGCTCCTCGATTCTCGATGATCGGCAGGCTCACGGCGTGTTTGTGGACCATGGCAAGCACCGCGCCACCGTGCTGTGCGTCGATGGTCGCTGACATGCGCCGGTTTTCCAGCGTGAACGCCTCGCTCGCATTAGAACCGGCGGCCATAAAGTGCACGGCTGCCATCAAGGGGATCAACGGAGACAGTGTTAGCAACTTCATGGCGATTCCCTCGGAAGGATGCTTGGGTCTGATGTTCTTTGTGCGCTGGACAGACCATCCTAGCATGCGCGATAATTGGTGACCACGATCTACTGTGGCGACGACATCAATTTCCTATTGCGGAAAGGATCCACCTATGCGACGGGCAATCTCTGGTCTGGTGGCTTTCGGTCTCCTATGGGGTGCGATACTTCATGCCTTCACGTTTGCGGATGACGTCCTGGCACCGCTTGACCTGCGCCAGGTGAAGGTGGGCGGCGAACTGGGACGACGGATCGACGTGACGGTCCAGAACAACGTGCTGGTGCTGGACGCTGATGGCGATTTTCTACCGCCGTTCAAGAAAAAGTCGAAAAAGGATGGCTATGTCGGGCTTGGCAAGCTCTTGGACGCAACCGTCAAGTTCGCCGCTTACACGGGCGATCCGCAAGTTGTTGCTCTAAAGAATCATCTGATCGATGAGACGATTCGCGCCCAGGAAGCGGACGGCTACATCGGGATCTTCGCTCCACAGCACCGCATCAGCGGAATGTGGGACGTGCATGAGATCGGCTACGTGATCTGGGGATTGCTGACCGACTACCGATACTTCGAGCGGCAAGAATCGTTGGAAGCCGCTCGGCGGGCGGCCGACTATGTCGTAAAGCACTGGTCGAAAATCCCTGCCGATTGGAGTCAACAGACAAGCGTGGCAGCGCATGTGGCGGTGACGGGCATCGAGCGGACGATGCTGGAACTGTATCGCGTGACGGGCGACGAGTCGTACCTGGATTTCGTCGTCAACCAGCGGGCGCTGCCCGAATGGGATCTGGGCATCGTCATCGGGCGACGTCCTGGAATCGAAGGTCACATCTACGCTTACATGACACGGTGCTTGGCCCAGTTGGAGTTGTACCGAATACGTCCGGAACCGCGGTTGCTGCAACAAACCGATCGAGCGTTGGACTATATGAGACATCAGAACGGCTGCGTGATCACCGGAGGCACCGGGCAGTGCGAAATCTGGACGGGCGACCAGGACGGACGCGGCGAATTGGGAGAGACCTGCGCCACGGCGTATCAGTTGCGTGTGTATGACAGCTTGCTGCGAATGCGAGCCGATGCGTTCTACGGTGACCTGATGGAGCGAACGATCCACAACGCGCTGTTTGCCGCCCAGTCGCCCGATGGCCGACAACTGCGTTACTTCGCGCCGGTAGAAGGGCCACGCGTTTATTGGAAGGGAGACACTTATTGTTGCCCCTGCAACTATCGCCGCATCGTGGCCGAATTGCCAACGATGGTGTTCTATCGAGCCGGTGAGGGTCTGGCCGTCAATCTGTACGCCCCGGCCGAGGCCAAGCTTAGGGTCGCAGATGACGTGCCGATCGTCGTACGCCAGGAAACCGAATATCCCAACACTGGTCTCGTGCGATTGCACGTCGATCCGGAGCGGCCGGTGAAGTTCCCCGTTCGATTGCGTATCCCGGTTTGGGCCGACGGCGCCAACGTCAAAGTGAACGAACAAGCCGTGGATAGGCCCGTCGTAACCGGCGAGTTTTTCGAAATCGAACGAACGTGGAAGAAGGGCGATCAAGTTGCCCTGAATCTTCCCGTGAATTGGCGTCTGGTCCGCGGACGACAGCGTCAGGCTGGACGCGTGGCTGTGATGCGCGGTCCGCTGGTCTTTTGCCTGAATCCGACACTCCACGCGAAACTGGCCGACATGGATGGAGCCGACCTGGGATACATCACATTGGATCCTTCGTCGTTCGAGGAACCAGCGCCCAGCGACGTTGTGCATCCGGGCGGGATTGCTTGCCGTGTGAAAGCTTGGAAGCCCGGCTTCAGCTTGGCCAATCAGGGCGACTTGGAGTTGACCTTGACCGAATTCCCAGATCCCGACTGCCGAGCCACCTACTTCCGCCTGCGTGACGACAGTGTGGCAGTGGATGACGAACTATTCGCGGCGCCGAAATGACTGCGAAGTACGGAGGAATCACCATGCGATTGTGGAACCCTGCATTCGTGAGCGTTGCCGGCCTGATTCTGTTGACCCTGAAAGTCTCGCCGGCTGCCGAAGAGGAGTCCTCGCAAGTCGTGAACCTGGTTCGCGACGTGCCGAAGTGCGTTGGCAAGGTCTCAGTCGACTCGTCGTTTGCCGCTTACCGCACCGAGGTGCTCACCGACGGCCGGTGGATCGCTCAGGGCGAAGAGCCCAGAGCGGAATGGGCGGACGCTGATCGGTTGGGAAACGGCGGCAATACGTGGGTCTCGGCGGACACGCCCGCGGATCATTGGATCCAACTCGACTGGCCGCATCCGATCGAGTTGGACGAGATCGAGGTTTGCTGGAGCCGGCCCGAGTGGCTGCCCAAAGCCTTCCGCGTCGAACGACTCGTGAACAACCAGTGGCAACCAATCGCCGGGACCGTGCCGGCATGGGCGCCGACGGGTCGGCAAAGCGTAATCGCCGTACCGGTCGTCCAAGTCCAATCGCTCCGAATCATCCAACCGGCCGGGTGCGGTGGAGCACGCGACTTGATGGCCGCACAGGAGGTTGCAGCTTATCTTCGAGGCGAGAGTCCACGGCAATCGTCGGGCGTCAGGCCGCTGAACGAATCCGATCTCCGGCGGATTGCGCCCGGCGGATTGATGCCGAATATCGCTCGGCTGTACGAGCAACAGCCTGGAGCTTCGACTGCGGTCGCGTACATCGGCGACGACCGAACTGTGCCGGTCGCCTCGTTGGCTGACGGCGACGAAGTGAAGGGCGTGGACGTTCCCGTCGGCACCTCTGCGGTAGGCGTCGAATGGCCGATTCGGCATGTCGTGGATCGGGTGGAATTGGTCTTCACAAGCAAGATCGCGGCACAAGACGCCGTCGTGCTGGAAGCCAACGATGGCAAACGTTGGACGCCGATCGTCGGCGGCCTGAAACAGGAAACATCGAACGGACAGGGAAGATGCGAGTGGACGTTTGAGCCCTTGGCGACACGAGTCATTCGCGTGCGATTTGTTTCCGGCCGCGTAGATCCGCCGGTGGCGGAATTGCAGGTCCGGCGCTACTTGCCGCCTCGCAAAGATGTCTGGCCCGAACGTTTGGTCCAACCTGGCGAACTCGAACGGGAGCTGCTGGCCGGCGACGATGATCCGTCCTTTGAAACGTTGTCTGCGTGTGCGTTGTCGATGACGCCCGCCCGCGCGTTCATCGGTCTGAAGGACGGGCCGGACGAGATCGGCGTGGCATGGGACGGCACGCTGCTGGGACGGGATGCAATTCGTTTTCGCTTCGGTGAATCTCGTCATCGGTTGGCCGACTTCCGCGATACGCTGCGACGTACCTTGTTGGATGGCTGGCGACCGGGTGTGGTGGTCCAGGCGCGGTTGGGTGACTTGCAGGTGCGGCAAACCGCGTTTTCGGTGGCCGCAGGTGATTCGCCGACTCAGGCAGCGGTGATAGTACGTCTCGAACTGAAGAATCTCACCGGTTCGCCGCTCCGTTGCCCCATCCAGGCGGAATCCACGGGAAGCCGACCGGGGCGATTGGCAGTGGTAGATAAGACACTACGCCGTGGCGACGACGTCGTCCTGATCGCTCGGGCGCCCAAGCCAGTTCGTCAGAGCGATGACGACAACTCCTTGCAAGTAGACGTGACGCTCCCGCCGCACGGCGAGGCGGTGGTCGACTTCATCCATCCGCACTCCGTCTGCCCGGCGGACTCCGAGCTTTCGCTCTACGAGTCCCTGACGTTCGATTCGGCGATCGCGCGGTTTCGCGCCTACTGGGATGAAATGCTCGCCGGCGCGGTTCAATTGGAGGTCCCTGAGCCGCGGATCCAACAATTGTACCGCGCCGTGCTGGCTCAGTTGTTCATCAACGCCGACAGCGACATCATGCCGTACGGCGCCAAACCATCGGCCTACGATGGCAAGCTATACGGTATCGAAGAAAGCTACGCCATGCTCGCCTTGGCACAATGGGGCTTTTCAGGCGACGCGAGGCGCTATTTGGACACCACCTATTTGACGCCGCAGTTCCTGCGCAAGGTCGACCAGTACCGCACTTATCCCGACCGGCACCAGCAGTATCGTAACGGCCTGCAGCCGCACTACGCGGTCGACGCGTATCGTTTGTCCCGCGACCGCGATTGGATCAGCAAGCACCTGCCCCTATTGAACGAATGTGCCGAGTGGACGATGGCCCAGCGGCAAACCACGATGCAAATGGAAGACGGCAACAAGCCGTTGCATTGGGGTCTGTTGCCAAAGTGGTCGTATGGCGGCGACATCCACAACGTGCAGTGTTATGCCCTGTTCGCCAATCTGTGTTGCTGGCGAGGTTTGGTCGACACCGCTTGGCTGCTGGACGAACTGGGCGATCACGCTACGGCCCAACGTTACGCCGAAGAGGCGGCCGCGTATCGCACGGATATCGAACGTGCGATCGACGGCAACTATCAGCAGCAGGCCGAGCGGCCGTTCTTGCCATTGCGTCTGTACGCCGACAAGCCCGACGAGCAGATGGACTACTACCAGTTGTTTGCCGGTTGCATGCTGGACATTGATTCTCTTGCGCCAGGAAGCCGCCACTACCGGTGGATCACGGACTTCTTGGAAGCCGACAACCGCACCTTCTGTTTCCTGCCGCGTTTCCGCCGCGACGCGGGACTCGGTGGGCTGGATGCGTTGTATGGCAAAGGTTACATCCTGGGCAAACTTCGCGAAGATGCGATTCGTGAATTCCTGTTGGGGTTCTATGCCTTCCAAGCGTTCAACATGGATCACGAGACGTTCATTTCGCGCGAGACCAACGTGATTTACGCGAGCGACTTGCACGTACGATCGGCATATCGCGTTCCTGACATGTCGGATCCCATACCGTGTTCCAGCGCGGTCGCACTGCATTTTCTACGTCACATGCTCCTCACCGAGGAGTCGACTGTACCGGGCGTGTACACCGGCGATCTGCATTTACTGTCAGCCGTGCCGCGAGCTTGGCTTCGTGACGGGCAAACGATCCGTTTCGAGAAACTCCCCACGCACTTTGGCCCCGTTTCACTGGAAGTCCAATCATCCGCAGCCGAAGGCCGCATCGAAGCGCGCCTGGTGCCGCCAGATCGGAACCCGCCGCATGCGATCAAGCTGCGACTGCGCCACCCCGAAGCCCGCCCGATCCAATCGGTCACGGTCAACGGCGAATCATGGGAGGACTTCGATCCGGACAAAGAGTGGATTGTCTTGCCGGGATCTGCGCCAGAATATCGTATCATCATGCGTTACTGACTTAGAGTGAAAGAGACGATCGCTCGTCACGACGGGGCTTGCCTCCGTCGAACGGTGTTCAGAACCAGACGCGAATCCCCAAGAACACCCGCACCACCGTCCCCGCGCCGCCGGAGGCGGCGCGGGGACGGTGGAAAACTGCGTGGTCGAAACCGCGTCTGGTTTTGAACACGGCTCCGTGGGGGCAAGCCCCAGCGGTGGCCTACTCGCCCGGAGACGAAGGACCAAGGATGATGTTCGGCACCTGGGGGACTCGATCTTTGGGCTGTGCGGAGCATCTACATGGAAAATGGACTCTGCCCGCCTTTGGCCGGCGCGGTCGCGCCCAATTGAATTTCCTTCTTGAGCCCGTACAGACGCACAAAATAGACGATCGTTAGTACGATCATCGCCGGTCCACAGAAGATGCCGGTCACGTAATTCAAACAGGGAATCGAGGCCAGCAAGGCGCAGACGGCGTAGGCGACGCCGAGCCCGGCTCCGCAGTCTCCGACGTCGGTGCGGCCATGGGCGTTGAAGTAGTTCTGATACGACCTGGCTACTTGCGGATAGACAAAGAAGTTCCAGATGATGTTGAAGCATGGAATGAGCAGTAACCAAACCATGCCGGGTTCCATCAAGCGATATTGTGGCGGAAGGGCGTTCAGCAGGTTGTACAACAGGTAGATGATGAATATGGCGACGCCAACCATTACCAGGAGAAACAGGAAAGCAACGATCAGTACGACGGCCTGCATTGCCGGCGGAAGGTCCTCGAAATCGCTACTACCGAAGTCCGTGGCGAACTCCTCCTCGAAGTTGTCAGGTTCATAAGAGAACTCGGCATCGAATTCACTGAATCCGTCGGGCGCTTCGGACTCTTGAGCAAGACATTGCGCACACGAGAGGGGCAGGCAGCAGAACGATACAAATGCCGCCGATACAGCAATCACCCAGTTTACACGGGCCCGAGTAACATGTTTCATGTCGACATCCACCCACGAATGGCAGGAATCTTCATTCACGTGCCGATTCGCCAGCGTACTGCTTCCCAGCCAGGTGTCAAGCAGATGGCTTGCGAATGAGACAGCGTCCTCGTTTAAACCGAAGCCGAAGGCGATGGCGGGCGCCTCAAGTGGGCAGTCTGTCCCGCTGCACGCCATCGCCTTCGGCTTCGGGTTAAACGATTTCGAGCCAGACGGTGGTCGCGATTGCACAAACCTTGCGCGGGTGCAATACTGTGATCGTTGAGGCGGTCCGTATTGCATCAGGCGAAATCATCATTGTCAACAATTGTGTGAAGGAGGATCCCGGCTGTGAGTGAATCCACCCATTCGAACTCGACGCGTCGCAGTTTTCTCAAGAGCACCGGCCGGGCGGCTGCCGTCTCGGCCTTGGCCGCGGCCGTGGTGCCGCGTGTCCATGCTGCCGAGGACAACACCATCGGTGTGGCTCTGATTGGTTGCGGCGGACGCGGCACCGGCGCGGCGGCCAATGCGATGTCGGTCGCGAACGGGCCGGTCAAGCTGGTGGCCATGGCGGACGTGTTCGTCAACCGGCTCAGCACCAGCTTCAATAACCTGACGAAGACTTATGCCGACCGAATGGACGTGCCCGAGGACCGGAGGTTCGTCAGCTTTGACGGCTACAAGAAGGCGATAGATTGCTTGAAGCCGGGCGACGTAGCGATCTTTGCCACTCCGCCCGCATTTCGCTGGGTGCACTTCGGCTACGCTCTGGAAAAGGGTGTGAACGTATTCATGGAAAAGCCGGTTACGGTCGACGGCCCGAGCACGCGGCGTTTACTCGAGTTGGCCGACAAGTCCGAGGCGGCCGGCCAGAAGGTGGGCGTTGGGCTCATGTGGCGCCATTGCAGGGCGCGCCAGGAGCTGGTCAGCCGCGTCAACGATGGCGAGATCGGCGACGTGATTTCGATGCGGACGTACCGCCTGCACGGCCCGATCGGGTCCTTCGCTTCGCCACCGAAGCCGCCGGAAATCTCCGAAGTGCTCTACCAGATACAGCGATTCCACAGTTTCCTCTGGGCCAGCGGAGGCTGCTACAGCGACTTCTACATCCACAACATCGACGAACTGTGCTGGATGAAAGGCGACTGGCCGGTCGACGCTCACGCACTGGGCGGACGTCATTACCGCGGGGACAGCGTCGATCAGAATTTTGACAATTACTCGGTGGAGTACAACTTCGCGGATGGAGCCAAGATGTACATGTTTGGTCGCTGCATGGCCGGCTGCGAAAGTCACTTTGCCGGCTACGCTCACGGCAGCAAGGGGCTTGGCAAGATCGAAAGCATGCGTGGCGGCGCAGGTACCTGTTCGGCGTATTCCGGACAAAAGGAGAGCAAGGAAACGCTTCTGTGGAGTTCGCCCGCTGTTCCCAGTCCCTACCAGTCGGAATGGGACGACCTGATCGACGCTATCCGCCAGGACAAGCCTTACAATGAAGCCCGTCGCGGGGCGATCGCCAGCCTCGTGACGTCGATGGGCCGTATGGCAGCCCACACCGGGCGAACGGTCACTTACGAAGAGATACTGGCTAGCGACCATGAATTCGCCCCGGAGGTCGACAAGATGACTGAGGACGCGCTGCCGCCGCTGAAGCCAAATGCAGACGGCGCTTATCCGATTCCCATGCCAGGGCTCGTGAAGAACCGAGAGTATTGAACCTCCGCCGAAGTCACACGGTGGTGACTCGGTACACGGGACGTTCACGGAGCTAGTCCTCGATTTCAACTCAGGAGAGTTTCATGTTTTGCTCAAGAGTTCTTGCGAAAGAGTTGATTACAGTTCTCGTGTTCGGAGTTTATGCCGCATCGGCGCGAACCGCTTGGTCGCAGGATGGGGAATCCGCACCGCCACGATACGATGCTACTTGGGATTCTCTGGACACTCGACCGACGCCCCAATGGTGGACGGATGCCAGGTTCGGCATCTTCATTCATTGGGGCACGTACGCAGTGCCGGCCTGGGGACCCAAAGGCGCGTATGCCGAATGGTATTGGCGTCACTTGCAGCAGAAGAGCTACAAGGGGGCGACCGCGGAGTTCCACGAGAAGACGTACGGCAAGGACTTCAAGTACGAACAGTTCGCTCCGATGTTCAAGGCCGAGTTGTTCAACCCCGATCAATGGGCCGAGATCTTCGCCGCCTCGGGTGCCAAGTACGTGGTTTTGACTTCCAAGCATCACGAAGGCTACTGCCTGTGGCCCAATGAGCATGCCAGCAGGACTTGGGGGCGGCCGTGGAATTCGGTCGAAGTTGGGCCGAAACGCGATTTGCTCGGCGAACTGACCGACGCGGTTCGCGCCAAAGGCATGAAAATGGGCATCTACTATTCGCTGTACGAATGGTACAACCCGCTGTGGTTGGCCGACCGCAAGCGATTTGTGGACGAACACATGATTCCCCAATTCAAGGATGTGGTCACGCGTTACAGCCCGTCCGTGATTTTCAGCGATGGGGAATGGGATATGCCCGACAAGGACTGGCGCAGCGAAGAGATCCTGGCGTGGTTGTACAACGAATCGGCCTCGAAAGAGGACGTGATCGTGAACGATCGTTGGGGAAAGGGCTGTCGGCACCACCACGGCGGTTACTTTACGACCGAGTACGGAGCCGGACTTCCGAACGCGGATCATCCCTGGGAGGAGAATCGCGGCATGGGGCACTCGTACGGCTACAACCGCAACGAGGACCTGTCGGAATACCGTACGGGCAAAGAACTGGTTTGGATGGTGGCCGATCTGGTTAGCCGGGGCGGCAATCTGTTGCTGAACGTCGGGCCCACCGGCGACGGTAGGATTCCCACGATCCAGGAAGAACGACTCCGGCAGATCGGCGCCTGGCTCGCTGTCAACGGCGAAGCGATTTACGCCACGAGTCCATTTGTGCGTACTTGCCAGTGGTCCGACGGCACGGTTCCCGAGGGCGACTACAAACAGCATATGAGCGGTTATGACGTGCTCAAGGTGCTTGGGATGGCTCCGGTCGAAGGCATAGCCCGCAAACAGGCGTTGTTCACCGCCAAGCCCGGTGTGCTGTACGCCATTCTGCCGATTTGGCCGGGCCGCCAAATGCGGCTCAAAGACATCCCCACCACCGACGATATCTCGGTTTCGATGTTAGGGCTGGAAGGCACCTTGACGTGTCAACGAGACGGCAAAGATCTCGTCGTCGAAATGCCCGAATTAACGCCCGGCCAATTCCCGTGCGAGTACGCCTGGGTATTGAAAGTCGCCGGCCTGCGGAACACGAGAGCAGACTGACGCAAGAATCGGGTCTGCTCCTAGGGTCCATTAACGCCGTCGTTCGGCGTGATTTCCTTTGAGAATCACGATTTGGCCAGCCAAGATTGGCGTGCCTGCTGTCGAATACCGTTCTTAGGGAACATGTCATGGGACGACTTACCCAGCGCACGCTAGTGAATTGACATCATCGAATCGTGACGCCATGAACTCGCCCAGCAACACACACCTGAAACTCGTCGGCTATGTCCTCTGGATTTTTGGCTTCACTGGGGCCCACAGGTTCTACTACGGGAAGCCGATTACGGGAACGATTTGGTTCTTTACGTTCGGGTTGTTCCTTATCGGCTGGGTGATCGACCTGTTCTTGATCCCCGGCATGGACCGACAAGCTGACTTCCGGTATCGAGCTGGGCGATTGGATTACAACGTCGCCTGGCTGCTGCTCACGTTTCTGGGAGCGTTCGGCATTCACCGGTTCTACCTGGGGAAGGTCATCACCGGCCTCATCTACCTGCTAACCGGCGGCCTGTTCGGCTTGGGCATCCTTTTTGATCTTTGGACGCTGAACGGCCAGGTGAGCGAGGTCAACGCGCGGGAAGTGCTCAAGGGCTAATACCGCTTGCGTTTTGTAACTTCCGTGCTTTTTTGCTGCGCTGGGTTGCCAAATCAAACGCGATGTCGTCAGTCTTGCGAAGCGCGGAAAGTATAGAGGTCGGCGTCCTGAAGGAAGAACTCTAGCCGAACGGTCCCGCCCGCGAGTTCTTGCATCGAGCGGTTCTTCCAAGTTACTTGGTGTGCGACGCTGTCGTCCCCAAAATCCTCGCAGTCTTCGTAGTCGAAACCCTCGATCGGTCTGCGATTCTCGTCGCTGATGCGAACGCGCAACGTGCCCTGGCTCGCATCGGCATTCACAACGAGTTCGCCGTCTGGCCATCGAATCGTACGAGTACAGACTACGCCTCCGGCTTGAGGGCCGCGCATCGACACGAAGCCTTCTTTTCGAACCTTCGCCAGTCCAATCGCTCCCGTGCGATCTGGTGTGCCGTGGGGTCCGTCCCAGCCGTTGTAGTAGATCCACCACTCGTCCCCCACCTCGATCCACGAGGGGCTGGCGAGGATCATTTCGTCGTCCCACGCGCCATCCTCGCCGTACTCGACCAGCTTCGGCCGACCGGCAAACCGTTGGAAATGGAAGCCGTCGCGGCTGACCGCGAGTTCAGAGTGGAGGAAGTCGTTCATTCGAAACGGCTGCAGAAAACCCCAGTAGATCCCGGCCCAATAGCGAGTCGGCATGCCGTAGAAGAAGTTGAAATGCGTGGCGGCGTCGATCTCGTCGGGCACAAGTACCGTCTGCGGCTTCCGCTCGGCCAGCCAATCGGTCCACAGCGCGGAGTTGCCAAGTCGCGCAACGCGCCGCGACGCACCGGTGTCGAGCATGTTGTCGCCCCACGCGCGGAAGATATGTTTGGCTCGGCAGAACATCACATACTCGCTGCGGTTCGGATCGAACGAGATCGTGTTGTGGCAATCGCTATGAAGATGCGCGATGCGAGTGTCGCTTTCCGGATCCCAGTGGATTCCGTCATTCGACCCGATCAGCCGTATCCCGTTGATCGCGCTCCCGCCCCTGCCTTTCGCGCGATACACCATCAGATAGCGGTAACCGCGCTTGTCCTGTTCGGGCACTTCGACGATACACGGGGCGCTGGTTTCCACCTCGGGCTTGTGTGGCCTGCCAATGACAATGTTGTTCGGCTCCTCCTTGTGCCAAGCAAACAGCTTCAGATCTGGCTTGTCCCAATTCACGCCGTCGGCGGACTCGGCGTACGCAATGTAGGTCGCATAAGCCCGTCCTTTCGTCTTGGTATTTGGCGTGGGCAACGTCTCTTTGTTCTCGACCTCGGCCTGCGAGTCCCTCACACGATAGTTGGCTTGGTAGTACATGCGGAACAGCCCCGATTCTTGATCGCGTACGACCCACAGGTGACTCGGTTGGTCGCCTTGAAGAATCGGGTTTTCCGGATGTCTTTGCGGCGGATGGAAGACCCGCTGTACGACTTGCCGCTTGTACTTGATGGCCCAATGATTCTCGACGATGTGATTGTCGAACAGGAACTGCGGCGCATAGCCGATTTCGACGGGTTCCGTTGGGAGTTGTGCGAACAGGCTTTCTGTGAAGACAGCACGCGCCAACAGCGCGATAACAAAGGTAGTCTGTATCTTCAGGACCATCTGTGCGAACTCCATCCGTGGGGCACATTTCCAACGTGCCGGACGGTTTTCATGGCACGTCAGAAACGTGCCCCACGTTGACAGTCCGCGGCAACCCTCAGCGTTGGCTCAGGTCCTCTGTCGCGCGGGCCGATCGTTGAATTGCCTCGTACACTTCCCGCCGATGAATCGGCACTTCCATCGGAGCTTCGATTCCCAGTCGTGCCGCGTCTTCAAGAATGTCGACCACGGTGACTTTGATGTCGTCCGCAATGACAATACTCTCGTTCTTCTTGCGGGAAATGATAATCATGTTCGAGGCTCCTCCGGCGGTTCGTAACGATGACATCTTGGATATGAACAAACGCCCCAGGACAAGAACCGAAAGTCTTATGCATGCCGTGGACACGCTCGCTTTCAGCTTGACTATGTTAATACACCGGCGCGGCCCAAACAACGACACCGGGCGAGATCTCGGAAAAGAAAAACTCAGCGAGTTTCGAGGTCCGGTCGGGCAGCCGGGACCTACTTGTGTTGCAGGAATACGGGAGTCGTGGTAGCTTCAGGAAATAGTCAGGTGTCCTTGTGCAGCACCCGTGCGATTCATGAATCGCCACGACCAGGCACGGTTGACGGCCCGTGTCGAAGGAGCTGACTTCGATGATCAGTAGACGGTACTTCCTCGGGACGCTGGCGGGCGGTGCGGCTGGGTTGGCCTTGCACCGTGAGGGCCGGGCTGGCAAATCAACCGAAGCGTCTGCGCCTCCCGGAGTTTCCATCTCGGATATCAAGCCGGGGGAAGGCATCTTCGCCTACATTCGGCGCGTGAACGGTCGGTTCGACTCCGCGCTTTACAAAGGGATCCTTGGCGCCGCCAACGCGTTCAAGGAAGGTGACCAGATCGTCGGCGTTGCCGCGGCCGACAACGCCTCACGCCACAACGCTCGTTTGCTGCTCGCCAACACGCGCATCCGCGACGTCGATGCGCACCCGTTGCACGAAGACAACCTTCACGACCTGCTCACGCAGAGCCTCGATATGGCGGCCACTGCGAAGACAGCCAACTTGACCGTGGGGCAGTTGAAGCAGTTCTTGCTTTCCGAGAGCGAGGATGCGATCAAGGCAATCTGCGCCGGCCTGTCGAGCGAGACAATCGGTTGCATCGTCAAATTGATGAGCAACCGGGAACTGGTCTCCGTGGGGGCCAAGGTGTTCAATCCGCTGCCAGGCAGCCGGATCGGGACCAAGGGTTACCTCGGAGCACGCATCCAGCCTAACTCG
Organism: Pirellulaceae bacterium; assembly: GCA_016784735.1. Taxonomy (GTDB): domain Bacteria; phylum Planctomycetota; class Planctomycetia; order Pirellulales; family Pirellulaceae; genus JADHUC01. The sequence goes on from JADHUC010000117.1 coordinate 20,054, forward strand.
CCCACGGACAACTTGGACGACATTCGCTGGCAGGTCTTCAATGGCTGGTCGTTCGCCGTCGGCGACGTTGTGCTGGGCACCAATCCTGTGTCGAGCGATCCGGCGTCGGTCGAAGCGATCGAACTGATGCTCCGGGACCTGCTGCTCACGTTCGGGATCGACGACGTTCTGCCGCATTGTGTGCTTGCCCATATCGACGTCCAGGCGGAGGTCGAGCGGGCTCGTCCGGGCAGCACGGCGTTGTGGTTCCAGAGCATCGCCGGCAGCGACAGTGCCAACGGCACCTTCGACATCAGCAACGAGAAGATGCTCGACTACGCCGCGATGCGCACCGGCAGATTCGGGCTGTACTTCGAGACAGGTCAAGGCGCCGATTACACCAACGGCCACAGCCACGGCTTCGACATGGTGATCCACGAATCGCGCAAGTACGGCTTGGCCCGCGTGCTCACGCGGCAGGTGGCCGAGGCGCAGGAGAAGTCGGGGCAGACGGCGGCGCCGTGGGTGCACCTGAACGACGTGGCCGGGTTCATCGGCCCCGAGGTGTTTCGCACGCGCGAGCAGCTCGTGCGCTGCTGCCTCGAAGATATCGTCATGGGCAAGTTGCACGGGCTGACCATCGGTCTGGACGTCTGCTCGACGCTGCACATGGACGTGTCGCTGGACGACCTCGACTGGTGCCTCGACCGAGTGATGCCAGCCAACCCAGCGTACCTGATGGCCTTGCCGACCAAGAATGACCCGATGCTCGGATATTTGACCACCGGCTTCCAGGACCACGTGCGGATCCGCGAGCGGTTCGGCTACAAGGTCAACGACCCACTGTGGCAGTTCTTCCAGCAAGTTGGGGTCATCGACGAGAAAGGCAAGCCGACCAGCCACTTCGGCGACCCGCTGTGGGTCTTCCTGCAGTACCGCCGCAGGAAGGGCGACACGCGCGGCGACAGCGAGATCCTCGACGAAGGGCAAAACCAAATCGACGCAGTGCGCGGCCGCGGTGTGTTCATCGCCCAGGGGCACGGGGCCAAGCCGTGGGAGCTGGAGCCCGCGCTTGAAAAGGACATCCGTCGCATCTACGCGGACGCAAAGAAGAGTATCTGGACCGAGTTGGAGCCAGCGTTCGTCGCCCAGATCCCGAACGTGCTCAAGCTGTCGACCCAGTCGCAGGACCGAACCGACTACATCCTACACCCGGAGACGGGCGAGCGACTGTCCGACAGATCGGTCGCGACGCTTCGTTCGCTGAGCCAGCACCATGCCGGACGGTGTGACGTTCAGATTGTCGTCTCGGACGGGCTCAACGCCTTGGCGATCATGGATCCGGGACACCTCGCACCGTTTCTCGACGAATTGCGTGCTGGACTGGTGCGCGAGGGCTACCATCCGGCGCCCGAACACATCGTGGTAACCTCGGGGCGAGTGCGCGCTGGCTATCGGATCGGCGAGACATTGTATGCCCACCTGGCCGGAAACCGCGCGATCCTGCACGTGATCGGCGAACGCCCCGGCACGGGCCATCATACATTCTCCATCTACATCACCGCGCCCGACGGCTCGGTGTGGGGCGAGGGCGGCAAGGTCGATCACAACATCACGAAGGTCGTCTCCGGCGTCGCCACCACGGCGCTTCTGCCGACGAAAGGTGCTCGCGAAACGGTACGTATCTTGAACACGATTGTACAGCGGGGCTGATGGTGGTCGGCGTCGAGAGCCATTACCACCGTTCTGCGGGTGTCGCCGGGTACAGAAAGGCTTTGTCGTTTGGCGGATCTCCTCCTCGCCGCAGAAATGGGCGAAACCTAGTGCGTTCTGTGGGGTTGAACTTGGACGGTATGATGCGCGCGTGTACGATATTCGTTCGCCCTGAGGCGTGCGGATTTCCGTTCTCATTTACGGATTACTACTCATCTACAGGAGACTCGAAGCAATGCGAATACGTATTGGCGTCCCTTGGCTGGTCGTTTCAATCGCAGCCGTCCTATGGTCGGCAGCGGCTTGGGGTCAGCCGCCGAAAGGAAAGCCGGGGCCGCCGGGCGGTGGGCCTGGAGCTAAGCGTCCCGGAGGTTTTCGCGGCGGATTCACGTTCGATCGGCTGCTAGACCGCTGCGACAAAGACGGAGACGGCAAGGTCACTCGGGAGGAATGGCAGGGACCGGAGCAGATCTTTGGCCAAATGGACCGGGACAGCGACGGTGTGGTCACCAAAGAGGAGTTTCAGGCCAGAATGCAGGCTCGTGGCGGTTTTGGTATGGGACGCGGTGGCCCTGGCGGACGCGACGCGCCGGCCGATGCATCGCAGAAGCTCGATGCGGCCAATCTCTTGCGGTTACTCGACGCGAACAAAGACGGCAGTGTGTCGAAAGAGGAGCTGGAAAAGTTCTTCCGGAAAAACGATTCGGACGAGGACGGCAAGCTCAGCGAAGATGAACTGAAGGTTGCGATCGCTTCGGCATCAAGGCGCGAAGTCATCGAGGTCGATGGCCCAAGTGTTGTCGAGGGCCAGAAAGCCGGAATCGGACTCGGTTACTACGCACCCGATTTCGAACTCCAGCCGATCGAGCCTTACCCGTGCTTGCAGGAGTGGCTCGGTGGCAATGGCGACCAGAGCATCGAGCAACGTGTCACGCTTTCCCAGTTGGTTGGCGAACAGCCGGTTTTGCTTCTGTTCGGCAGCTACACGTGACCGCCATTTAAGAACCAAGTTGGTTCTATGAAGGCTCTGTATGAAGCCTACCGAGACAAGGCGGTCATCCTTGTCGTGTACATCCGCGAAGCACATCCTGCGAATTCCAACCAGACGGCCGAGGATGCTGGATGGAAGGTTATCGAAGGCACGGTGTTTCACCAACCTAAGACCTACGAGGAACGGCACAAGTTGGCCGAAACCGCTTGCACGTTCTGGGAGTTGCCCATTCCCGCGCTGGTCGACACAATGGAACCCGCCATCGGCGATACGTACAACGCCTTTCCCAACCGCGTGTATCTGCTGGATACCGAGGGGAAGATTGTGTATCGGGGCGTCAAAGGGCCGAGGGGCGTCAATGTGCACGAAAGCGAACTGGAGTTACGCAAACTGCTGGGCATCACGGAAGGCGAACTCGTGACCAAGCCGCCCGCGAAACGCTCCGCGCCAAGCGGTCGAGGCCGTTTAGGCGGACGACGCGGGTCGCCGCAACCGGAAGATTCCACAGACAAGCCTGAGGAACCTCCGGCGAAAGTCGACGATTCGAGCGAGAAGCCCGAGACACCGGACGAGCCTCAAGCATCAGAGCGGCAGGGCGATGGTTCCAGTGATAAGTCTGAGGCAGCGGAGGCGGCGACGGTCGACGGATGAACTCAGCCCGGCTTCGCCGGGCCCTTTTTTTCCATGCTTCCCGTTGCTCAACGTGTGCCACTGCTTTGAACTGGTTCGGCTGTCCAAGCCCATGGACGTACCACAGTTCAAAGCAGTGCTGCCGATGCGGTATCCATCTCAACTGGGCACTGACGCGGGAGGGCACTGCTTTCGATTGTGGTAGACGCCGCCAAATGGACAGCGTATTCCAATCGAAAGCAGTGGCACACACACGCCACCCACCACCGACGAATCGAGTTAGTGTGGATAATGGCACTTGATGCACGACGAGTTCTTCTCGGCAGACGCCGACTCCATGTCTCCGTGCGTCTTCGCCTTGAATTTCTCCATCACATCGGAGTCTAATCCCACGCGTTTCATCATCTCGCGATCGGCGTGACACAACGAGCATCTCTCGATAACCGTTTCGTCCGTCAAAGGTTCGCAGCCGGCCCCGTGGGCGTAGTGGCAGTCGGTGCACGTCGGCGCATCGCGATCGTTCTTGGCGACTCCGTGGCCGTGTCCGGTGTCGAGGTAGTTCCTCCAGTCGATCGTTTTCATCTCTTGGCCTTTGGCCGGTTTTCGGCCGTGACACGAGGCACAGTACTTGGCGATCTCCAGCGAGGCGTGTTTCATTCGCCATTCATAGCGGTTCTCGTCCTCGACCCACCGCCGCCATGTCCGGTCGGGCAGAGCGCCCTCGACGTCCGCTTCGACATGCGCTTTGGATTCCCCATGGCACACTACGCAATGGAAATCGTCGGCAATGTGCTTGTCCCCCTCCAGCACCTCTTCGATCTCTGCATGGCATTCGATGCACGTCTCTGACTTCTTAGCCGCGTCGGCGATCCGTTCCGGAGGTTTCGGTAAGGTGACAGCGGGCTTCGATTTCGATTCGCCAGCCGGAGTCAGGCCGACCAACAACGCGGCCAGCGCGCCGGAGCACAGAATCCCACCGACGAATACGGATAACATCTTACGGTTCATCGACACCTTTCTTCATTCACGGTCACTACGAGACTGCAACGGGACGCCCCAAGAAACCGGTATTTTCATCAATCTAGTCGGTGGGTCGTCAAGTGTCAAAAGCGATTGGCGCGCGTGGCAGGGCATGAATCCGTGGAATCGAGTTTTGGCATTCGAGAAGCCACCGTGCGGATTTGTTCTCCGATAAACGCTACAATGTCGGGTGACGTTTTCAGCGGACTACGCCGTTGAAGATTGCTGCCGGAATAGAAACGGCAATTGTGGTCTGAGGCGTTTTTCGTTTAACCCCAAGCCCAACGGGCTGGGCGCGTCCGCGCGGGCCGTTGGCCCAGCGGTTAAACGACGATTTTGTTTCGGCGGTGCTTCTGAACGGGCGGCGTCACGAGAATGTTGATGGGGGGCGAGCATGAACTCACGCGAACGAATACAAAAAGCCGTGAACTTTGAAACTCCGGACCGCGTTCCCATCGACTTGGGAAGTATTCGTGCTTCGGGCATAAACTCTGTTGTCTACGACCAACTGAAACGGCGTATGGGAATCGAGACGCCTACCCGAGTCCATGACACCATGCAGATACTGGCAGAACTGGAGATGGAGGTCGTCGAGCGGCTCCATGTGGATGTTCTGCCATTGGAACCGATGACGGCACAGTGGGCGCGGCAGGATGCATTCGACGGGGTGCACAAGAAACTCTTCTGTGGGCTGGATGTCTACTTTCCGCCCGGTACGGGCATCGACGAGCAAGAGGACGGAAGCTGGATGCTGGTGGGCGCGGACGGCAATGCGTTTGCTCGAATGCCGAAGGACGGGTACTACTTCGACTTCGTCCGCCCAACCATGGCGGGTACGCGCATCGATCCCGACGCCTTTCGCCCGATCGACACGGTATCGGACGAAGAGCTGGATGTGTTTGCGGAACACGCCAGGTTCCTTTACGAGAATACGGACAAAGCGTTGCTTGGTTGGGGGGCAAGCATCTCCATGATGGGGCTCAGCGCGCTGTTGTCCGACAACATTACGCAGGACTCACTGGATGAATGGCTGTGCATGTTGATGACGGAGAAGGACACCGCCAATGACATGATGGGACGTTTCGTGGACGCCACGATCAAGCGCATGGAGCTGTACCATCAAGCCGTCGGCGATCGCTGCTTCGCTTGGGGAGTGGCATCGGACGACGCGGGAACCCAGCGAAGCGAGCTTCTATCGCCGGATCTCTTCAGGGAGATGATCAAGCCGCACTACGAGCGAGTGTGCGACTGGGTGCACAGCCACACGAACTGGAAAACGTACCTGCACTCGTGTGGGTCCATTTACGGCTACATTCCCGATTGGATCGACGCCGGCATCGACATCTTGAACCCCGTGCAGATTGCGGCCGCGAACATGGAGCCCGAGCGATTGATGAGGGAGTTTGGCGGAAAGATCGTTTTCTGGGGAGGCGGATGCGATACCCAGAAGGTCCTTCCACTGGGTACGCCCGAGGAAGTCCGCGAACACGTTCGGCACAACATCGAAGTCTTCACTTCCCGTCCCGGCGGCTTTGTATTCACCCAGGTCCACAACATCCAACAGGACGTTCCGGTCGAAAACGTAGAAGCGATGTTCCAAGCCGCCTACGAACTCGGGCAGTTGGGATGAGTGCCCTTGCGTCGAGGAACGGCTCCGACGAGACCACCAAACTTGCGATCACTACCAATTCGCGTTTAACCGCAAGCCGGAGGCGTGCGCGTCTCTCGTGTGTCCGCCCCTCTCGCGCACGCCTCCGGCTTGCGGTTAAACGAGGATTCTATCCTGGCACCGTTCCTCAGTCCGCAAAGACAACTCGACCGAAATCTCGCGGGGCGTGGAATTGTGGCTCCTCGGTCTTGCTCGCGGACCACTGACTGAACTGCGGATTCGTTTTGCCGCCCAGTCGGTTTAGGTTCAGATGCCAGACGTCTCCGGGTTTCGGTGGAGTATGCTTGGCCACTTTGGCGAAATTCGCGAAAGGAATTGCCGCCTCGAGAATCCAAAATCGATCCGTGTCGCTGTCATCGTTAAGTGTTCCGTCGATGGTCGTCGCAATCTTGATTCCCGACGAGTTCCATTCCTCGGCGACTTCCTTCCCCGGACCGTCGGGATGGTGCTGGTCCAAAAAGGCTCTTCGCACGTTCATTTCGATGTTGAAGTAGTTGTCCGGTTCGTCGGGATTGGGTGCGGTAAACACCTCAACGCAATCGTCCATCCAGACGGAGCTATCGCGATCGGTGTGATCGGCCCAGATGTGAGCGTCTTCGCAACGGTAGACGACGTAAAGGTACCGGTCGTCCCACAACATCTTGGCAACGGTCTGCTCCTTCTTTCCCTTTTCCCACCACGGGAATACGAAGTCGCCGACGCTGCGAGCCGTTTTCCAAGCCGGTTCGTCCATGCGCCCGTCGATCGTTACCGGTGATGTTGCGCGACGAATGGTGTACCGCGGGACATCTTCGGTAACGTTCGTTTCCACCGGATGCAGTTCGATCTTTCTGAAAAAGACCTCCGAGCCTTCGCATTGCAGGAGTATCTTGCCGGCGGCGGGAAACACGTCATTTGCTTCGTTCACCCGCTTGCCGTTGACAAAGACGGTGACGCGGTCGCCGGCGCAAGTACATTCGATTCGCGTCCATTCGCCGCATGGACTTTCCATGTCGTTCTTTCCGCGAAAGCCCGGAACATCCTGCCATGCGGTGTCCTTATTCAGCCAGGCGATCGCTCCGGCGCTGAGAGTCTGTTTGTCGACTGTTGGATCGAACTGGTACTTCGCATAATCGGGCTTGACGCGGCGATTCGTGGCGGGCACGGTGATGCGCACCGGGATGTGGCGGCCGTCGGCATACCGGCCGTGGATCAGCAGAAGGTCGCCGAAGCCGCCTTCCATCACTTGGCACTCGATGGCCGCTTTGTACGCGCCGCTGCTGATGTCGCCGCCGGTATTGCTCGTGTTTGCTCCCCAACCGCGGTCATAGCTGTTCCCCTCGGGGCCCACGGTGTGCAGAAAGATGCCCGAATCGCGAGCCATGCCCTTGCGCGTTTGGTAGTTCTGCGTCCCCCATTTCACTTCCACCACCAGTCGGTAGTCCTTGTACGCCCGATCGGTGCTCAAGTACCCGAACCCGTCGCCGGAAATGCGGAGCGTTCCGTCACGCACCGAGTAGACGTCGCGCGGATCCTCGTGCTTGGTGTCGACCAGCCAGGTCGTCCATCCGGTCAGGTCGCGCCCGTTAAACAGCTTGATCACCTTGCGAGGCACGATCGGCCCATCAGGTTCCGCCGCGCCCGCGATGGCAAAACCGGTCAATACGACCAGAACACCGTGGAGTAGACAACTTTGCATTTTCATTGGTAGCTCACAGAAGACTTGGCCTGATCGCGAAACGCCTGCACGACGTTCGAACGCATCATGAAAATCAGCAGAATAATTGGATAGATCAAGCCGATACAGCCTCCGAACGCACCGCCAATTGCGCCACCCATCGCGCCTGCCCGTTCCGGGCCGGCACCAGCCATGTCAGCCTGCTCCATCAGCGGCCCAATCAGCCAGACCCAATTGGCAATCATGCCAACGATACCGGAAACGATAGCGTAAAGCCCGTAAGCAATCGACAGTTGCCGCCCCCATGGCTGCATTTTCAATAATCCGTACCCTGCGAGGCCAAGAACAACGGTGGCGACGAAACCGAGGGCCATCGAAACCATCGTGAACACGTAGTAGGCCTGATTCTCTTTCAGGAGTTCAACTACCGGATTCGGCGGCTGGTTCGGTATCATATCCATCCCAAGAATCGGGATCAAACCGCAAGCCAAGCCACACAAGCCCAGCCCGGCAAATACGAGATTGAGAATCCCGAAGACGGTAACCGAGGTCGGCCGAGCCCCCGGCGGCGTTGGTGTCGGCTGTGGCTGCGGTTGCTGTTGAGGCGTTAGAGGTGATTGGTAGGGAGAGAATGGATCATCAGACATAGGACGCACTTTCGCTAGAAAAGGTTAGACTGACTGACGGGAACTCCGATCCCCACGCGTGGACGCCAATATAGCCCTGCAGGGTTACAGCGGCAAGGTTCTTCCCATCTTCTTCCACGATTCGGCGTTGGTTTGGCCGCGTAAGCATGTACCGCGAATGCTTGCGATCCAAAAGAGTCTGGCCTATGCTGCGTGATGACTTGTGTAGCGAGTAGTGGCAGCCGCCGAGGCTATGGAGCGGTGGGGAGTTGATGTGATGAGCCGACGCTTTGAAACGATCTGGTTTGGGCTGCTGGTCCTGTTGCTCGTTTGCGCGGTTTTGTTCCTGTTCCCGCTGGATGTTTTCGCCAGGGCTGGGGGCGGGGGCGGCTATAGCGGCGGCGGTGGAAGTGGAGGCTCTGGCGGAGGAGGCGGTGGATCGGGCGGCGGCGACCTGATCGCGTTTCTGATCTGGTTGTGTTGGCGCCATCCGTACATCGGTATACCGGTGGTCGTCCTCATCATTGTGTTCTCTGTCTACGGTGGAAAAAAGACCAACGACGGCCGTCGCGGAAACGTCATCCGCCGCAGCAGCATGGCCATGGGCGAGTTGCAGCGACGGTCGGCTGTGGGCGATCTGCGCAGCGATGATCCGGCGTTTGACGAACAGCAGTTCTACGACCGCGTGAACCGGGCTTTCGTTCAAATCCAGGACGCCTGGAGCCAACAGGAACTGGCCAGCGTGCGGGCCTTCATTTCGGATGGCATCCACGAACGTTTCTCGCTGCAATTCATGGAGCAACGCGACTTCGGATATCGCCCAAGCGTGTCCAATGTCGTCATTCACCAGATGCTGTTGGCCCAGGTCAACCGCGACGACTTTTTCGACTTGGTTACCATACGCATCAAGGCTTCGTGCATTGCGTATCGGGTGTCGCTGGACACGGGCCAGTATGTTTCGGGTAACCGGAAGACGGAGACGTTTGTCGAGTACTGGACGTTCCTTCGCCGCCGTGGCGTCCAGACCAAGGACCGGCCAGGGCTGATCGAAGGCAATTGTCCGAATTGCGGCACCGAGATTCAACTGAATCAATCCACCAAGTGCCAATCGTGCGACAGTCTGCTCCGCAGTGGCCAATACGATTGGGTCATGTGCGAGATCACTCAAGAGTGCGAATGGTTCGGTGGCACGTCCGAAGAGGTGCCCGGTGCGGCTCATTATCGCAGCGTGGCCGATCCCGGGTTCAACGTTCAGCATTTGGAGGATCGAGCGTCAGTTGTCTTTTGGCGCAAAGTGATGGCCGATCGCTTGGGGCAGATCGCGCCACTGGCGAAGATGGCTTCTCCCGAGTTCTGCGAGCAGTACGAATCGACGCTGAACACCACTGAAGGCGAACGCCGTTACATGGGCGATTGCGCGGTCGGTTCGGTGGATGCGCGCGGCGTGTTCCGCGCGGAGGGGCGAGACACCGCGCTGGTAGAGATCCGTTGGTCGGGCACGCAGTTCACGGCCCAGCCGCAGGGCCCTCCCAAACGATCTCACCAGAGCAGGGCGGCGATGAGCTTGTTCGTGTTTGCCCGCAACAGCGGCGTCAAGACCGACGTGGGGCACAGCGTCTGTTCGTCGCACTGCCCCGGCTGCGGGGCGCCGGAATCGGACATCACCTCGCATGCTTGCGAGTTCTGCGGAGAAGTGCTGAACGACGGTTCGCACGACTGGGTGTTGGTCGACGTATTGACGATGTCCAGTACGGCTGCTCTCGACTTGCTGCGACAAGCTCGATCGCAACCGGCAAAGGCTACCAAGGCATCCGCGACCTCGGCGGCTATGGCTCTTGCTGACGACCAGCAAACGCCGCACGGCACGGAATTGCTGGTCTGGGCCGTCAAATTGGCGATGGCTGACAATCAACTGGACGCGCGCGAACGTGCGATGCTCGAACAAGTAGCCCGGCATCGGCATGTCCCACAACAGCAACTCGAAATGCTGATCGAAGCCGCCGCACAAGGCCAACTCGATGCCCCGGAACCGGCCAACCGCGAACAGGCACGCCGTTGGCTGGTCGCTATGGCCGATATCGGCCTGAGTGACGGCGTGATCGACCGGAACGAATACAAGCTGTTACGCCAGGTCGGAACACATTTGGGAATGTGCGATTACGACATCAAGCGGTTGCTTCGTCAACGCCGGACCCATCTGTACCAAGCCGCGCGCCAGCGTTTGCATGACGCCCAACAGGATAGTTGAGACGTCTTCGGTATGAACGGATGGCTCGTTTAACCGCAAGCCGGAGGCGTGCGCGTGGGCCGGAACGCGCACGCCTCCGGCTTGCGGTTAAACGATGCGGCCGCAGGCTCTGTGTTGTGGCGCGGTCTCATGACCGCGACACCCGTGCGACCGTAAGGTCTCCAAGAGGCCGGGGAGACCTGCGGTCGGGCACGTGGTCCGGTCGGGAGACCGGACCACAACTTGCGACCCGCCCACAACCTTGCCGCCGCCCTACGCCTATTACCGACTACCGCCCACCAGTTCCTCGACGAACTTGCGTGCTTTCTTGGCTTCTTCGAGCGTCTGGGTCGCGTCACCGGGGGCGAGGGTCTCGATGATCAGCGGGCCGTGCGTGAAGCCGCCCTTCCCAAGTCGTGCCATGAGCGCCGGGAAGTCCACCTGACCCGTGCCGGGTGTGAGCGCCACGTTCTTCGGGTGTTTGTAGTCCTTGACGGACATACCGGTGATCACGCCGTCGACTGTAGCGGCGTCCTGGACTGGATCCACTTCGCCGTTGGAGTAGTAATAGATGTTTCCGGGGTCGTACATCACGGTGAAGTTCTCGTGGTCAACCTGTTCGGCGGCCTTGCTCAGTTGCGGTCCGGTGCCTGTCGTGCCGCCGTGGGGTTTGAGCACGATAACCACACGCTTCTCCGCG
>JADHUC010000118.1 GCA_016784735.1 Pirellulaceae bacterium
GATACGGGTTGCCGGGGGGGGGGATGGGTGTCAGACGCCGAGAGCCCTCTTCCCTGACACCTGAAACCTGACACCCGACACCTCTCTTCCCTTCCCCCCCCGACACCCGACACCTGACACCCGACACCTACCACTACGCTGGTTGGACGCGCAGATAACGGTGTTCCTCCAATTCTTCTCTGGGGACCACTTCGATGCTGGCCACCGTGACTTTGACTTCCAATTGCCGGATCAGCATTTGCGGATCGGCTTCCATTTGGCGAGCTGCTTCGAACGCGACTTCGACCAGGCTGTCCATCACGTCGTCGAACGTGACGGCCGGGATTCCTTCCTTTTTCAGGAGGCGCAAGGCGGCTCGCTTCTTGGCACGATTCATAGCGTCTTTGTAGTGAACGTTGGCCAATGCCTCACCGGCCTTGACGTCGATACTGCGCTGCGTATCGGTCTTGTATCGCAGGGTGACTCTGGAGAAGATCTGCGCGAGCGCGGGGCGGAGAAACTGGGCGCGGATCACCTCGTCGTCCAGCCCCGTTTGTACTTCCCCGGCCAAGTACCACGGCAGGTCGTCACCGCGCGCATAAATGGCCATGACGTCTTCCGCTCCGTCCGCGTCGACTCCAGGCATGGGCAGCACCAGATCGAACCGGCCTGGCCGCTTGGCAGCTTCATCCACCCGATCGGGGCGGTTGGTCATGCCCGCACAGAAAACGTAAGCCGGCGCCCCGCGGCTGGGCTGGTCCTGGATCATGCCGTCCATCTCGACCAGCATCGCTTCCAAGGCATCGGATTGGGCCGATGAAAAGACCTGCTCGCCGCCGCCGGCGCGTTTGCCAAGAGCATCGATTTCGTCCATCACCACCATCTGCACCAAGGCGCGTTTGCGCGGAACCATCTGTTTCGCTCGGATCGCACCCCACAGATCCTCGCGCACGATACGGGCGTCCTCGCCATGCCACATACTCTTGCATTCGTTCGGTTTTACGATGTACAAGACCACGTCGAAGCCGAGTTGGGCGCTGTGCTGGTGGAGCCAAAACGCTATGGCTCGCATGAAAGCTGTTTTTCCCATTCCCGGTTTATAGGAGTACAAGAGGATTCCCTTGAGAGGATCCAGCCCGAATCGGTCGCGGATCTGCGGGTGGTAGATCCGCAGAAGGATATCTTCGATCAACTGGTGGGCGATATCCTCGACGCCCGCCAGGTCCTCCAGCCGCGTGTGGATTTTGTCTACGGGCACTTCGAAACGGCTTTGAGAAACCTCTGCCGGGACCATGCTGATGGCCACATACGGATCGTCGCGTTGCAGGATGAGTTTCGTGTGCGGGGTCAGCGGCTTGTCCCACAACGACGGGGCGAGCAAGACGACTTTTTCTTCGGAACCGTGAACGACTCGCACCAAGTGCAAGTCTTGGTTCTTATAGCCTTTGAACTCGACAACGTCGCCCATGGCGGCGGAAAACAGGTACGGGTCATCTTGCCAGCTTCCTACAACCACTTGTTGGTTCACGGCCACATAGTCCCACGACTGCAGATTGCGAAGCTGGTCTACGTCGACTTCCGGGTGAATTGGCAAATCCCGCATATTGCCGTTCACCTTGCAGATTGCGCGAGGCCCCTCGGGCGTCTCACGCAGTTTATCCAGGCGGCACAGCAGGCGATTGCCTTCGAGCAAATCGTGCAGCATCTGCTCCAGTTTGCCGGCTGCTTCGGCCGCTTCGTCGCACTTACTTTGTGAGAAGTCCTTCTCCGCAAGCATCTTCACCGACTGGACCACCAGGCTCATTGGGTCCCGATTCGCCAGTTCGATCCATTCATTGATCTTCTGTTGCTTTTGTTCGTCCGTGAGGAACCGCGACGTATCGACCCGTGCGGCTCGTAGGACTTCGAGGAATTTTCGATTTGGCATTGCGTTTCTCCTGGTAGGTCCCGGCTGCCGGACGGGACCTGCGGTCGCAATCAGATTCGAACCGCATCCAGGTCCCGTCCGGCAGCCGGGACCTACTGCTAGTCACAATACTCCTGCCATCGAATGGGCAGCATTTCTCCGCCTCGCCATGCATGGACTTGAAGGATAGGGTGTTTACTGTGCTCGCCCATCTTGCGTCCCGCGATGGGCATGAGCGTGGCTTTGCTCGAAAACAACGACTCCAGGAGTTGATAGTCCTGAAGGCTGGGGTTGCACTCGGCCAACGGGCATTTGCTGTTCTTGTTGCAGTCGGCGCATGTCTTGGACCATCCGTGCGTGTGAAACACCGTTTGCACGGTTTCGCCCATGCCGCGCAGGTCACCGATTCTTGCGGCCTCGTCAAGCGCCTCGGGACTGAAGTAAAAGCTCAACGGAGCGCCTTCATGCCGCGGGTCCTGGACGGTCGCTGACAAAATCGTGATGATCCGCGTCTGGGTTCCCGGCAAGGGTTCGGGCAGGCGAACGATCTTGCCGAGCACGGCGCCACCTGTCTCCGTAGTGCCCGCCTCCTCGCACCGCGCGACGGCGTCGGCGGCTAGGCGCTGGTTGACCAGCAGGGGTCGATCTGGAACCAGACTGCCCGCGCCCAGGCTGCGAACGCCGAAATCCTCCAGCGTCTGCTCGCAGATCGGCGGCGGCTGCAGTGGCGGGACTTCTAGCGGAGCGGCTTCCTTCTGCGGTACCGCCATCAGCAGGCGATACGCGGCTTCGTCGTCTGCCAAGGTGCCTTCCTCGCGCAGCCCCAACGCGGCAGCTTGTCCCGAACGCACCCAGCGGCCTGCCGCGAATTTCTTGGTGTACGTGACGCGGTTGCCGTTCAGGCCGGCTACCAGTTCCACTTCGACCTTATCCACCAACGGCTCTTTCAGCCAAACAGGCTTGACTTCCACGGTCATTTCGTCCGGCTCGGCGGGCAGTTTCTCGTTGAGCACGCCGGCGATGTAAGATTCCTCGACTAGATCGGCCATATCCGCCGTGACCGATTCGCTGTAAAGCGGCATGCCGGTCAGGTCGGACTGCCGTCGCAATTCCATTACGAATTGATGGCGGTTGTTGATGTTCAATTTCATCTTCGCGTCTCCGTCAGTTTGCCAGGACATCGCGGTTTTCGCGTCGCGAGAGCCGCGAACAGTTGGAGTTCACGCTTTAGCGTGTCTTCTTTGGGACATCGAAAGGACAAAACACGCTAAAGCGTGAACTCCAACTAGCGGCGCATGGCCGCCGGAGTCTCGAGGCTTTCGCCGCGAGACCCCGGACGGCCTACGACACCGCTGGGGACTAGCGACCACCGGCACTAACTTCGGGCATCACGGTCCATTCGCTGTCCGTCTCCGGCACGTCTTCCAGCAGGCGTTTGCTGTCGAGCTTCACGCCGCGGCTGAAGGCGGTCCAGCGGAGACCGTTGTCCCGAATGGACATGTGGTCGAGGTAATGCTCGACCGCCTGGCCCACTGTGTGGCGGGGCGTAAGCCCGTCGACATCAAGATCCGCCCGGAATTTCTTCTGGCGGCTGATGTCGCTCATCACGAAGCTTCGCGTTGCCGCAACCATAAGCCTGGTCCTCCTATGTCAAAAGGAAAGAAACTAACCCCTCGCATCTTCCGATGCGGACTGTTCCCCGCTGGAACAGAACATCACGGTGTACAGTTCTGCGACCTCTGGCTGGGCGGCCAGGATTCGCAATGTGGTCTGAACGTGGCGAGACGCGACGGCAACTGCAAAGGCCGTCGTGGCCAGCCAAGCGGGATCAATCAGCCCGCCGTGCAGGCGAGCTTCGGCTACGAGTTGCCCATCGCAAACCGCCAAGCGGGCGTGCCGCAATCGCGAGTTGAATCGCAACGCCTGATCGGCGACGGCACCAGTCGCGTTCTGTTCCGACCCCGGCAGGCTTCGCAAGACAACTCGGAAAAAACGCAGACTCGCGGGCTCCATCGACATCTGGACAGGCGTCGGTTCGCCCTCGATGCGAGGACGGAGTTCCCAGCCGTCTTCCTGTTCAACGACGCTTTGCTCATCCCACGGCATCCGCTCCAACGCTTCTTGCACCAGTTCTCTGGTGACCGGCGTCGCACGGCGGCGACTCTTCTTCGGGGTACCGAGTGCCGTCAGCAGGCCGGCGTGAATGTTGCCGAACGTCTCGGTCATGTGCAGTTCGCCGTTGAGCTGCGTGTCGGCGAACAGCCGTCCGTCCTGCCCGCTTA
Organism: Pirellulaceae bacterium; assembly: GCA_016784735.1. Classification (GTDB taxonomy): domain Bacteria; phylum Planctomycetota; class Planctomycetia; order Pirellulales; family Pirellulaceae; genus JADHUC01. Next base: position 4,168 of record JADHUC010000118.1, read on the forward strand.
GCGCGAATCGCGTATTGCCTGGCAGGTCGTGGGTAAATTCCAGTGCCGACATGCTCGACGGCGGCCGTGTGGCCGACAGCGAAACGCGAATGGCGTCGTTCGCCTCGATCTGAACTCGCGCCGCGCGGTCACCCACGGCCAGAAGAGCGTTGTACGGCCCGGTCAAGCGAACGCCGCGGACCTTGCCGAGCGCTCGATGGGCATGTGCGTCGCCGTCGCCGAACGAGAAGTCCAGCAGCGGTTGCTCTCGCGTTTTTCCTCTTGCTTGTCGTGAAGCCATATTGGAGATCCTCGTGTTATGCTCGCAAAAAGGTGTCGGGAACCTCTTCTTCTGAGAAAAGGTTCCTGACACCTTTTTGCGGAAGGTCAGTACAGGGGCTTAACCGGCTCGAGCCCTTCCATGGCTTGGCCGTCCAGAGCGAAGTACCGCGCTGCTTCCAGATCCGCCGGATGGGCCGGACGACGATTCTGATATGTCAAAATGGGGTATATGTGGTTTTCGAGCAGTAGGTCCAACGGAAACGGAAACTGGGAAGGAGGCAGTTCGCCAAGGCAGATCATCGAGCCGCGCTGGCGCGAGCAGTTGGGGTGTAAGTAGGCCAAATCGGGATCCACCTGCACTGCGATGTGGGGCAAGGAAGGATTGGCGAACAGGTCCGGGCGATAGTGAATCATGCCACGGATTGGACCGGGCATGAGATCAACGGGCGCGTCGGAGCCGCGTTTGCTCTTGTACGGCGCGGCGATCTCGAACCGAAACACGCGCGGCGCCGGCGAATGTTCCGGGAAGACGCGGACGATCGCGGTCTTTTGAAGCAAACCTTCGCAGCAAAGCGCCCAGTTGTTGGCGAAGAATTCGCGCGTCAGCATGCCCAACGGCGTGTCTTCGTCCGGCAATTCGTCGGCCGGATGAGCGATGCGAGCCAGGTGCTGGAACAGTCGCTCCATGTCCCGCGGTGACGGTTGTTCCGGCATGATAGTATTCACTCCTGGTTTGGTCTGTTGCGGTCGTTGTGCGTCCGCGGGTCGTCGCGATGTGCTTCAGCAACGTGTGCCGAAACAACTTCCCCAAGCGAACGGCGGTTGTTTTCGAAAGGTGTGCCACTGTTGGGAATCGGACGCGTCATCCACCCCACGCGACCTACCACGATTCCCAGCAGTGGTGAATCGCGGCGAACGCAACACTGCTCGAAACGATGGAAAGCGACCAGACATGGCAAGCCCTGGTCGTTTCGAGCAGTGGCACACTGAGAAAACCGGGAAGTTATTCGATACACGTTGCTACTCCGTGATTCCAAGCTACCTTAGTAACAGTCGTCGCACCGGCTTGCCGGGACTGCGGGCCGAGAACATTGCGCCGTCCGGATAGCCAAGCTCGGCAAGCGGTGTGTTCAAGACCCGCAACTCCGCGGCGCTTTCCTGGTTGATGCGGTCGATTTGGGTCTCTGCCAGCCACTGCATCGGATTTCGACAATCGTTGCACACAGGCGTTTTGGCCCATTCCGTGCCAGCGGCGATGCGGACATTGCCACAGGTACAAGCGGCCTGGACGTTCAGCGAATGCTGATAGCCGGCAAGCGTCACGTCAGTCGTACCGAACTCGCCGCGGGCGACATCGAACAAATCAGCCAACGTTGCTTCCCCGACCGTCGCATCCACATCCGCCAACTCCCAACTCCGGTGACCGCTCAGGCAGCGTTCTGATCGTTCCAGGCGGATGTCCAGGAGTTGAAAGTGCGAGAAATCGACAATGATCTCGCGATCGACGACCAATTCCCTGTCATTTCCGGTGACCAGTCGCTGGGCCTGAAGCAGGGCCAACGACGAAATGGTGGCGCCCATCGGCCCGCCCGCGAGCGTCGGCGCCCCATCGTCGCGCCCTCCGTTCGGGCAGTGCATTCGCTGGTGGTGGCGTTTCAGGTCGTCCAGCGAGAACGTGCACAACTGGCAGGCGCCGCCAGCGCCCCCGCTGGAGCACAACACGCGTCCCAACTCCAACTCGCCACTACCATCTACGGCCGGGCGCAACATCGGCTTGTTGAGGCCGTTGCTGATTTGCGTCAAAGACCAAGCCAGACGCGGATCGTCCGAGCAATCCACCAAAAGGTCGCACCCCGTAAGGACCCGGATGCCGGCGTGTCGAATGTCCTCGCAGAAGCCGCGAATGTGCCCCAGTCGTACCCCGTTGCATCGCTCGACCAGCGAAGTGACCTTGGGGACGGTTGGCTGTCCGAACTGGTTGCCCAGGTTCTCGACTTCGGTTCTGTCGAAGTCCCAAACCAGCACTTCGCCGACGCCCGACAAGACGGCTTCGAACGCCAACCGGCCGCCGATCAAGCCGGCCCCGATAATGGCTATGACAGCCTGCGACCAGGACCGCAGGCCACCATCGCCAAACGTGCGAGTCTGGCTCAGACGCCCAAATCGCAGTTTGTCATCTGCTTGCTGTGGTTCATTTTCAGTCAGGGAGCAATCCATCCAGCGTCCTCCTTGGCTTAGGTTGGGGCGGTTCCCATTCTGCTTCGCCCGAGTGGTATCCGCAGTTGGGGCACTTGGTCGGCGTGCCGGACTCCATGAACATGTCCCACGCGGCGCTTTTGTAGATCACGCCGCATTCCCGACCCTCTCGGCCCGGGCAAATCTTGATGCTCTGGCCAGGTGCCAGTCTGGCTTTTGTCAACATGCAGTACACATCTTCGCCGTGGACGTCCGGATCGTACTCCGTCTCCTCGACGCCCTTCTGCCCGGATAGCCAATAGGTGCGATCGCCAACGTCCAAGCGATCTGCATGTCGCAGCGGATGCAGGCCAACAGGTAAAGGAATGCCATTCCGGGCGACGGCGTGGTCGGCTGCTGGCGTGACAAGCGCCACGGCGATCGCGTCGTCGGTTGGCCTGATGGGTGTCACGGCAACGCCAGCCCCGATTTCAATGTCGAAGCCATCAATCGGACAATGCTCGTCGGCCGGGAGCCCGATCGTCGCTGCAAAACCAACGCGCTGCTGCGACCCGTCATCGCAACGGTCCCAAATCGTCGGCGTTCGTCCCTTGTCGTTGCCCATTCGGGTTTCCTCGTTTTTCGTTTCTTGTTATGTTTCTTTGGTCTCTGCTTTGTGGCGTTGTCGCTTCTCCACGCCGCGGAATCTGCAATTTGACCAAATCCACGATTCCACAAGCAATTCAATCTTGATCCTCTTCGAGTCCTAATCAGATTCCTCGCAGAGGACTCGCCTGGATGCTCTGTGACGCTCAGGTGGCAGCGCACTACGAGCTGGCTGACGGGACACGATTCGAAAGAAGTTCCTACCAGACAAGCAATCCGTTTTGAATCTCGCGATTGATCCTTTGTGGATCCGAATTGCCTACCAGAAAGCGGCGCAGCAGAGCAGCGGCGGGATCAGCCATGTTCGCGCGAGAGCAATGTGCCGTGAATGGCGGATGGTGCGCTATGGGCGGTCGAAATCGACTTTGGCATCAAGGCGCAGCGATGATTCGGAGATCGACAACGCACGACCTAAGTACTGCCGACGCAACTGGCCAGCGCGTCTGCGAGCGTTGGTTTCATTGGTGGGTTTGGAGCCCCAAATGTCGCCCATGGCTGCCAGAGACGAGATTTTCACTGATTCGCCCGGTGCGGCTGCGGTCAGTTCGGCTAATTTGACGAGAAGGCGAAAAATCACGGCATCCCGGCGTGGTCCCGTCGGTTGGCCATCCAGTAACACGCCGTCGGCGTGTCCGTCGCGGTCATAGATGACCCGAATCTTGAACGGGGCTCGAATCAGCCACTCCTGCGTGTCCTGCGACCATTGATGATCGCCCAAGTAGAGGTTCAGCAGCCGTTTCGGCTTGGGCTGCCAATGTCGTGGAAATGGAGCGACATCCGCTTTCACTTCGATCAATGCCTCGAAGCAGGCATCATCGGACACTTCCTTCGGTAGTTCGATGGGGCTCTTCATCAGTTCGATCATCCATTGGACGGCGCCGAAAGTCCCCAATCCAGAACACCCGGCACACAAGACAACCGTGGTCGGCCTTGTATCGAACCAAACGGAGTATCGCTGGATCAAGCCAAAGTCGGTTCGTTCCCTGTCGTCCTCGTGGGCGATATGAGCTACACCGTTGCCCGCCGGGCCGTGGGTCTCCTCGATACGGTGGAAATCAGGATTCAACTCGCCGATACAAAGATCCTGCGGTCGATCGTGTGTTGGAAAACGAAGACGTGTCTTGTTCGTATCCCACTCCCGCACGGCTTCAAGCCCGAACATGCCCAAGCGGCCGATGATGCACACCGCCCCGATATCCCGGTCTGTTTTCAAGACGTCGCCCCAATCGGCGTATCCCAACGGTATGACGCGAAATTCTGCGTTGGGGAAGTCCTTCTTCGGGAGATGTCGCGCCAGATCTGTCACGGCGATCTCGTCACGCCGGCGATATTCCGGATCAAACGCGCTGATCACAAGCGATGGATTGTGAAAGGGGCGCCAGAACCAATCTGCCAACTTCAGCTTGGTGGACGGCGTTTTCCGCTGGTCCGTGCCGCAGGACAACAAGCCGATTAGAACCTCCAGCGCGACTTTCTTCACGTCGTCGTTCGGCTCGTCCGTGAACTTGTAGCCCAGTTCCCGAAGCTGCGTTTGCGTCGCTCGCCTTTCTTCCTCTCTGTTCTGTTGTTTGATTTTCCGCCACGCAACGCGGCGCCGTTCGGGTCTGCCCGAGGACAGTTCTTCGGGGATTTCAATTGCCATCCGGTTACTCCTCAACAACTTGCGTCGATTCCTCGGCGGTTTGTCACCGAGCGGTTTTTGTCAGCAATCCGCATCGTCTCTTGACATCCACCTCGGTTTTTTGACCTTTCTCCCGAATTCCGATTTCTTCACTTGGGCCGATTGGTCCAATGATAAGGAGTACCGTCAAGGATAGTCGAGCGCATGTTCGCCGTTTTTGGTAACGACAGACTATGTGCATGGAGGAACCTTGATGAAGTCCCATCACAAACCTCGCCGCTCTGCGCGTTCGCCACCCGCGTTTTCGCAGACTGTCTTGTTTCATCTCCTGTATTCTTGCTTTGGCGAGCCGTTGGTCAAATTGCTCCACTCGCCAAAGATGCCTGAAGGAATCTGGAAACCGCTGTGAAATCATTGTTTGTTTGCGTCTTTATTTATTGCAGGTGCGCGTGCTTTTCTTGTACTCATCCAGGAGATTTGTGTTATGGCGCGGGACAGAACAACGCTTTCCTATTTATTGGATACTCAATTTGAATTCTGCATATCTGGCCGTTGGTCAAAGGGGGGCCTTCTCGAGATCTACTACGATGGCCAGTTCGTTGAACACGTCAAACTGGCGCGTGTGGGGTGGGCGCTACTGACGACGCTTGCACGCCAAGCGAAGAGTTCCCATGAAGGATCCCAATTGCGCGCATTTATGACGGCGGATGAGATCCTCGACGATCTGAGAAAACGAAAGGTCTTGCAGTCGGCGGATCCCGAACGCGTTGTTCGGTTGATTTTCGAGTTACGGAAAAAGCTAGACAGAGCCAAAGCCAGAAAGTTCCAGAAGGCATGGCATCAGGGACCGAGAGACTGGGGCAAGCGAGTAATTGAAACCCACCAATTGGGCTACCGGTTGAGCCTTGACCCCAAGAATATCCACATCGAAATGCTTGGCCCCGGCTCCAGCGTGCCTCCGCCGAAAAGTCCGTCCATCACAGGAGTAGCGGGCGACCGGCGGCTGGCGTCGTTATTGACTTTCGCTGACGGTTCGGAGCGGGCGCCATTTGACATTGGCGTTCGACGGTAACCGGCGCTGCTGAGATTATCTCAGAGGCTCCGATTTGGCCCTTGAGGGCCCATGTTTTCTTTGTCGCTCTTCACGGAATTCCGGGAAGCCCGAAGGGCACAGACGTTCTGGCGAACGTAGTTACCATGGCTCGCCGCTAAGAGTCTCGAGATAGACGACTTTCTCAGCACCCGTAAAGCGTTTGATCGTGTCCGTGATGTGAGAGGAGTCCTTCAAACCACGATCGAGATGGCCGTGGCAATGAACATCGAGCGAGTAGAACTGGACAAGCGATGCCCGGCCGAGTATTGTGACTTCGCGACACGTTGACGATCGATTTGTGCACTGTCTACCCAGGTACTAGCACTGTGAAACGATATCTGCGTTTCGGCCTGCGAAGCCTGTTGATCGTGATGACCCTTTTTTGCGTGTGGTGCGCCTGGCTGGTTCGCGTCTTGCACCACGCCGAGCAACAGGGCGAGGCAGTGGCCTGGATATCGAAACACCACGGATGGGTCAAGTACGACTGGGAGCTGGGTAAGAAGTCAAGGCTGCCCGACACAAAATGGGTACGGGACATCTTCGGCGACGACTGTTTTCAAACGGTCGAGAAGGTCGGAATCGGGGGCAAGGGAATCAATGATCTCACTCCACTGGAAAAGCTGCCCAAGCTGCAGGGTGTCTATGTCTACCATGCAAAAGTGGAAGACCTGACGCCCGTATCGAAGTTGCAGCATCTGCGTTGGCTCGCTGTGGTCGATGCACCGATCGAGGACCTGACACCTCTCGCAAACCTGGAGAAACTGGAGTCGTTGGAGTGTACGATGACTCGTGTGGACGACTTGACGCCCCTGGCACACCTGCACAATCTAGGCCGGTTACGGATTACGCAGAGCGATGTTCAAGATCTTACGCCGGTGGCCAATCTTCGGAAGTTGACCCTCTTGGATGTGACCGCCAACCCCGTCCGTGATCTGTCTCCCTTGGCATCTTTGACGAGATTGAAGACTCTGAACCTGCAAGTAACCCAGGTTCGAGATCTCACGCCGCTTCGTTCGCTCAGGCGAATCGAATGCCTCGGCGTGGCGCAAACCGACGTGACAGACATCACGCCGCTGGCTGCTCTGATCAATCTCCGTTCGCTGCACACCAGCTATACGGAGGTTCGCGATTTCTCTCCACTGACAGAATTGCCGAAGCTGGAACAGATTGTGGTCGGCAGTTCGCAACTCGCCAACGCGAAGCTGTTGACCGAGAGGACAGGAGTCAAGGTACGGTTATCAGGCAACTGACGTGTCGCGTTACGGCGTCGCGATAACGAGCATCCCCTGAGATGCGATATGCATAGATCATTCGGATGGTGTGATAGCCATTGCCCGACACGGTATGCGCCGATGGTGCGATGCTGATAAGATGGGGACCTGTACTCGCACTCGTGACGACAAGACAAGCATCAAGAGCGATCCGACGATCGGGTCGGTACCGTCATCACCTTCACTCTCGAACATTTCATAGCGCAGATCTGTGGACACACCGCTAATCACCAGCCCCGTAGGCATCCTGGCGACGCTTACGGGCGTGGCGTCGTTTTTCTTCCTCCTCGAGAAGAGTACGCAGTGGAGACTCTTCGATTTCTTCCCGCCATTGCTGTTCATCTATGCCGTGCCGCTCATCTGTTCGAACAGGGATGTAATTCCCAACGAATCACCGCTTTACGACTGGATGGGCGACGCTGTGCTTCCCATGTTTCTGATTCTTATGCTCCTGGATGTCGACGTCCTGGCGGCCGTACGGATCATGGGGAAGGGGATCCTCGTGCTGCTGTGCGGCACGGCCGGCGTCGTTCTCGGCGCGCCGGTAGCTTATCTGCTGGTCAAGGGTGGACTGGGGCCGGAGAGTTGGAAGGGCTTTGGTGTTCTCGCAGGAAGCTGGATCGGCGGCACGGGAAACATGGCCGCCGTGAACGAGGGCCTGAAAGCCACCCCGGCCGACTTCGGCCTGGCAGTCATGGCGGACGCCATGGTTTACCTTATCTGGTTGCCGATACTTCTTGGCTCGAAGAAATGCGCCAACTGGTTCAACAGAATCGCCCGCGTTAGCCCCGAGCGAATCAAGATGCTCGAACGTTCGTCAGGCAAACTATCGAAAGAAAAGGGCAAGCCGGAGATGCGGCATCTGCTCTATCTGCTGTTTCTCGGGTTCTTCTTCACCTGGCTGGCCACCGAACTGGCGGTCTGGCTCCCTGAGGTCCCGCCCGTGTTGAGCACAAAGACGTGGAACATTCTGCTGGTCACGACCTTCGGGGTCGTTCTATCGATGACTCCAGCAAAGAAAATCCCAGGCAGTCGTGAGTTGGCCGTGGCGCTGGTTTATCTGTTCGTTGCCCAGATGGGCGCCAAGGCGGATGTCAGCGGACTTGCGCAGCAAGCCCCTTGGTTTTTGCTTGGTGCCTATCTCTGGATCTTCACGCACGGTGCGTTTTGTCTGTTAGGGGCGATCGTGCTTCGAGTGGACATTCACTCGACGGCCATCGCCAGTGCGGCCAATATCGGCGGCATCGCCAGTGCGCCGATCGTCGCCGCCTATCACAACCAGAAGCTGGTGCCGGTCAGCATCCTGATGGCGCTAATCGGCTACGCCATCGGGAACTACGGCGCATTTGCCGCAGCATGGCTGTGCTGGTTGGTTTCCTAGCGATCAATCGCTGGTATCGAAAGCGACCGCAAGAAAGAGACTGCCCGCGAATTACGCGAATTACGCGAATCGATTGAGGTTCGGGTGGGGTGCTCGTGAAGAGATGTTTTTCCGTAGGCTCGCAAGATCATGCCCCGAATATTCGCGCCGATTTGCGTCATTCGCGGGTGGCTCTCTTCTGGCTTGGCTGGGAACTGATAGCGGTTTGAGAAAATACGACCGCTTGCCGCAGCACCAGCTGCACGGCTGCTGCTATGCGCCTTACAATCGGCGGCAGTCACGTTTTCCACCCTTTCGGGTTTCCGCGGGGCAAGCCGATGAAGGTGCGATGTTCAAACTGTGATCTGGGAATCGAGATTGTCGATGACCGTTCGCTTGCCGAAGAGATGACTTGCCCAGCGTGCGGCAGTACCTTCAGCCTTGGTGGGTACGAGGAGACCGAGGATTACCGGCAGGAGGAAATCCGGACCCTGGGTCATTTTGAACTGATCGAGGAGCTTGGCGTCGGCGCGTTTGGCAGCGTATGGATGGCGCACGACAAGGAACTAGACCGACAGGTCGCCGTCAAGATCCCACGCAAAGAGCAGCTTGCCCCCGAAGAAGCCGAACAGTTTCTCCGCGAGGCACGCGCGGCAGCGCAATTGCAGCACCCGAGCATCGTCTCGGTGCATGAAGTCGGGTGATCGGACGACACGGTCTACATTGTCAGCGATTACGTGCAGGGAGCCACGCTGGCCGATTGGCTGACTGCACAGGAGCCCACTCCGCGACGATCGGCCGAGCTGTGCGCGAAGATCGCGATGGCGCTCGATCATGCTCACGAAGCCGGCATCGTGCATCGCGATCTTAAGCCCGGCAACGTGATGATCGACATGGATGGCGAGCCGCACATCATGGACTTCGGGCTGGCCAAGCGCGACGTGGGCGAGATCACTATGACCATGGACGGTCGCGTGCTGGGAACACCGGCCTACATGTCGCCCGAGCAGGCCGGAGGCCATGCTCACGAAGCGGACCGTCGTAGCGACGTCTATTCGCTGGGCGTGATCCTATTCGAACTCTTGACCGGCGAGTTACCCTTTCGCGGCAATCCACGCATGCTAGTCATGCAGGTGATGAACGAGGATCCGCCAAGTCCGCGCAAGTTGGATCATCGTATCCCACGCGACCTGGAAGCCCTGGATGTGATGGACGGCTATCTATTCGAAGACAAGGAACAGGGGATCTACAGCCAGGAATATGTCCGGCTGCTGGTCGATCGCGCGAAAATCTTCGCCAAGATGGACGACTACACTGCGGCCGGGCAAGACTTGACGGAAATGCTTCACAGCGTTGCCCTCTGGGGCTTAACCTGAAATCCACCTGCTCCGCGGGTGGGTTCTTTATTCCTGCCTCCGGTCGGCGGCAGAAACGATCTCGCGCAGTTGGTCTACACTCTGCGCCGTTGGAATGCTCTCCAGAACCTTTGCGAGCAATTCGTTGTCCTCGATGTTCCGAAGTTCATCGACCAGCATGCACGCCTCGTCGCCGAACTTGATCTTGAGGCTGACTCCAATGCCATTAAGGAGTCCCTTCTTTCTGCCTAACCGCTCAACACTGGTTATGTAGGGCATCGTTCTTTCCTCCTCCAGTTTCTCGATTTCCAGCCAAAACTGTTCGTTCAGGTCTTCCGGCAGATCCATCATCCAGTCGATCAGCCGAAACAGTTGGCGAATGTCTTCCCGGCCCAGTCCCCGCTCGTACAGACCCTTGATCAACCGCACCTTCCACGCCCGCCGGGACTCGGGGTCCTGCCGAGTTTCCAAGGTTTTCAGGTGTGTCAGCACGATCGCCGCGAACGGGTTTGGATCGCGTTCCAGTTCCTCAACTCGGTCGGCGTGATCCAGGAGCTTGACCACGGGAAAGCGAAAATCGACCGTGCATCCCCACAAGCTGCGTCCAAACCGTTCCGGCCGCCAGCCACGCTGGTCGTCACCCAGCACGGCTAAGCTCACCACATTTCGATTATACCGATCGAACAAGCGGTAGTTGTAGGTGTACATCCGCACGGGGAACTCAGGATCCTGCTGGCTTTGCACCTCCCCATGAATCAGCACCCACTCCTCTTTGCCATCTCTGCGCCACACTTTCATCAACTTATCCACCGTGCGGCGGCCGGTTTCCGCTTGCGGGGCGATCTTCTGAAGCTCCTTGTCGAGCGGTTCGTAGCCCCGCGACCAATCGATGTCCGCATGGGCTGCGGGGAAGAAAAACGCCACGAAAGCTTCGAAGTACACGTCCAGCGCTTCTTTCCATGGACTGTCGTATTCGGTCACGGCGAACTTCTCCTCAGCGTCTATTCTATTTCGGCTAGACGATCCGGGCTATCTCCTCGACCAGTCGATCGATCTGCTGTTTGGTGTGGCTGGAGAAGATGGCGATTCGGACAGCTCCGCCTTCCGGGACACTGGAGTAGGCATCTCCGCCGGAGTAGAAGCGAGAAATGGCGATGTCTTTATCGAGCAGTCTGTCGGGCAGCGTCTTGAGGTCCGCGTCCGTGCCGGCCAAGCAGATGATCGGCACCGGCGTGTCGTTGACGTCGAAGCCAAGTGCTCGGAATCGGCTTTTTGCGTAGAGCGTGTTGTCCCAGAGCTTCTTTCTAAGCACAGGAGTCTCCTGCAATATCTCCAGTGCTCGGGCCGACGCCGCCGCGGCCGGCGTGGGCGGCGAACTGGAGGCAAAAGGTATCTTCGACCGGCTTTTCAGCCGCTCGATCAGATCCGCGCTGCCCGGGATGATTCCACCATGGCCGCCCAGTGCCTTGCTCAAGGTCCCCGAGCTGAAAAGCCGTGTTCCGGAAGCTCCGAGATACTCGAAGCAGCCGCGTCCCATTTCCCCTATCACACCCGTGGCATGCGCATCGTCGACGCAAATCGTGGAGCCGTCATACTGCTCGAACACATCGACGTAGTCCGGAATCGGAGGTATTTCCCCGGAGATGGGGAAGACGCCGTCGGAGATGAGTAGCGGCCGTTGGGTCGGCTTCAGATGTCGCGCGACTTGCCTGGTCAGGTCGTTAGCGTCCCGATGGGCAAACGCAATAGCCGGCTTGTCGGCCAAGGCTATGCCATCCAAAACGGAATAGTGCGATTCATTATCGTAGAAGATGACGTCGTAACTGTCCCTCAATCCCTGTAGCAGAATGGTGTTACCCAGGTATCCAGACACGTAGTACAACGCACTTTCCGTGGCAAAGAATTTCGCGGCGTTCCTTTCCACTTCGAGCAAAACGGGGTTGTCGCCGTATCCCGAGCGCGAGGTCGCGCTGCCCATCCCGAACTGTCGGACGGCTTTGCAGGCCGCGTCGATGATCTCCGGATGGCCATGCAGGCAGAAATAGCCGCAGCCGCAGAAGTAGTCGACTTCCCGGCCGTCGATAACGGCCGTTGCCCCTGGCGGACTTTCCATCACGTGCATTGCTAACGTCCTTCCGTTCGGTCGCCGTCCGATCCGATTCGGGGCGTGTCCAGGCCGCTCATCATGTCACGGGCTGGCCCTCAAATTTCTTGTCCGGCGCTCTCTCGATCGTCATTCCCGTGGGGTTTCCTTTGTCGTCTAAGTGAAACGTTACCGGCAGCCGGACGTCCTCCATAAGGAACTTCGTCTCGGACAGCGGAAGGAGGCTGAAGTCGCCCATCCCGGGACTTCCGATCAACAGACGATCTCCCGACCTTTTGACGCACAGCTTGAATTCGCCAAAGTCGTATTTCCTTGCGTATCTGTCTAGGGTGTTCGGGTCTAGCTGGATCGCGTCGGTAGTCTCCCGCGAGCACTCGAAGGGCACCATCTTCGGGTCAGCTTTCGGCTGCGATACGCGGGCGCGTAGGATCATGTCCAGCAGCTTGAAACGCTCGCTGTCCTTGACGCGGTGCTTTTCACTCACGAAACGCGAACACACGTCCCAGAAGGTATTAACACGGTGCACCAATACCAAGTCCGCCACGGGCAGGACGTCGATTGCATGACCGCCGTAGCCGCGGGCCGAGTACATTCCTAGGTCCTTGAAAGGCCCGTCGACGATTCGCCACCATAGGTAGCCGTAGGCGTATTGGGAATTGGAGGTCGTGTCACCCTGCTGGAAGTGCGAGGCCGTGCTTTCTCGAACCCATCGGTCCGTAAGGATCTGCCGGTCTTGCCATTTACCGCGACGAAGAAACAACAAACCGAATCGCGACATGTCCCGGGCCGACAACCGAAACGGATAGGCCGGGTGAATCGAATGCTCTTCTTCTAAGTGGTAGTAGGTGTCTTGCAGCCGAAAGTCTTCCATCCCCAGGGGAACCGCGAACCTCTTCTGGAAGTCCTCGAAGACCTTCGTGCCTGTCTCTTGTTCGAAGATCGTACAGAGCGTGTTGAAGTCCCAGTTGTTGTACCAGAAAACCTCTCCGGGTTTGTGGCTTCCTCGCGGAGGACGGTTCTTCTTCATTTTGGCCGTCTCATAAGCGGCCGGGTGAAACACGCCGGATCGAGACTTGAGAAGATCGCTCACGCGCGCCTCCTTCTCCGCATCCGTCAGCGGAGGTTTATCGTCGACGTTCAGTTCGGCAATCGTCTTGTCCAAATCGATATCCCCGTCAGCGACATGAATGCCGTACAGGGCACTGAGCAAGCTTTTCCGAATCGAATGGCACGGAAACCTTCTATCGACCTCGCCCCAAGCGGCCAGTACCGCGCCGTCGTAGACAACCATAACCGCCGCCGAATCAATCGTGTCGTAGTACTCTCGTGCCTCTTGAAGCCTTTCCGACGACCAACCGGCCTCTTCCTGGGTAGCGTATTGAAGCCAGGTCTCTTGGGGGCAGCGATCGGTCGTATGTTGGCGCCACGCCTTCCACTGCTCGATCGGGAAATCGTCCGCCGCGCAGTAAGACGAGACAACCAGCGTAAGAATACCAAAGCAGTACACCCAACGACTTTTCATTACGTTCCTCCAGGTCTATGCCGCGCCATTGGTCATCATCGAGCGAAGAGCTGTGTCGCCAATGTATCACAGCCGTTTCTCACAACACCCCCCGCACCCAGTTTGCCCCCGTAGGCCCTGCCTACCGGACCTTGTCTTTACCCACGTTCTTAGTCTCGCCCCTGCCGCCTGGCGGGCTGTTGATTCAGAGACGTGTCACTATGAAGTGGGGTGTTTGGTGTTTCTGTCAAGAGTAAACTGCTGGGCGTCAGTGTGCAACGGATCGCGTTCTGTGGAGGAACAGGATGTCCGCTAGAAGCCGTCTGTGTCTCGCCAGAGGCGAAGCACGGTCGCACGATCACCATATCGGAAACCACAACCTGGGAGTGCACACCAATGTATCTTGTCCGACCGCCTGTTCGTTTCATTTTGCGATGTCTGTTGTTGGTTTGGTTTGTCGTGCCGTGTCTTGCCGTTGCGGGTGAAAAAAAGCAGCCGGTCGACTATGTCGATCCGTTGATTGATTCGGCCAATTCGCGTTGGATCTTTTTCTCTTCGGCCTGCCGGCCTTTCGGCATGGTCAACCTCAGTCCCGATACGGATACCAAAGGTTGGTGGAATTCCAGCTACTGCTACCACACGGATTCGATTTGCGGATTCAATCACGTACACGCCTGGCAGTTGTCCGGCCCTTCGGTGATGCCGCTCACCGGGCCGGTCGAATTTGCCGCGGGCTCGGACTTCTGCCGCTCGAAGTTCGGCCACGAGTCGGAAATTGCCCAGGCTGGTTACCATGCCGTGACGCTGGATGACTATGGTGTTCGCGTCGAGCTGACCTCGACCGACCGTGTGGGCATGCACCGTTACGCGTTTCCCAAGTCGGAGCAGAGTGGTGTGTTGTTCAACCTCGGTTCGGGATCGGGACCTTCGCCGATTGCTGACGGGATGGCACTCCGCGTGGGCGACCGCCGGATCGAAGGCCACATAACCAACGGCCCTACCGGCCGTCGACCGAAACCATGCACGTACTACTTCGTTGCCGAGTTCGACGCGGCGTTTCAGTCGCTCGCGGGGTGGGCTGACGGGAAAGACCTTGGCCAAGTTCAGCAGGTGGCCGGCAAGGATACGAAAGCGCTGGTGCGATTCTCGACCACGGACAAGCAGATCATTCAAATGAAGCTTGCGCTTTCCTGCGTCAGCATCGAGCAGGCCCGCTTGAACCTTCAGGCCGAGTTGCCGCACTGGGACTTCGATAAGGTTCGCCGCGATTCACGGGACGTGTGGAACGAGTGGCTCGGCAAGATCGAGGTCGAAGGCGGTACCCAGGCGCAACGCACGAAGTTCTACACCGATCTGTGGCACGTGCTGCTGGGGCGCCGATTGACCAGCGACGTGGACGGCAAGTATTGCGATCGCACAGGCCCCGAGCCCGTGATCCGGCAGATTCCGCCGGGGCCGGACGGTCGACCGTTGTATCATCACTACAACTCCGATGCTTTCTGGAACACGTTCTGGAACATCAATCAGGTGTGGGGATTGGCGTATCCGGACGTAACACGCCAGTTCGTCAATTTCATGGTCGACATGTATCGCGACGGCGGCCTGATTCCCCGCGGGCCTTCAGGGCACAACTACTCGTGGGTGATGATCGCCGCCCACTCGACGCCGTTCATCGTCGGGGCCTATATGAAGGGCATCCGCGAATTCGACGTCGAGGCCGCGTACGAAGGAATGCGTAAGAATGCTTTTCCCGGCGGGGCGATGGGCCACGGGCATTACGAGCACAACAGCGCCAAAGGCGGCGGCATCGAGGATTACATTCAGTTCGGCTACATACCGGTCGACGGCCGGCCGAAAGGTTGGATTACCGAATCGTCTGCGGGCACGCTGGAGTATGCCTACGACGACTGGTGCCTTGCCCAGATGGCCAAAGCATTGGGCAAGACCGACGACTACGAACTGTTCATGCGTCGCGCCGGCAACTACCGCAACCAGTTCGACACGGAAACCGGCTTCATGCGACCGCGAAATCGAGACGGTTCATGGAAAACGCCTTTCGATCCCCTGGCCCCCAAGGACCGCGCGTGGTGCGAAGGCACGGCGTGGCAATACACCTGGTTCGTGCCACATGACGTTCAAGGTCTGGCAAACTTGATGGGCGGGCGCGATGCGTTCAACCAGAAACTCAACGAAGGCTTCGAGCAGTCGGTCGAAAAGGCATACCGTTCCGGCTATGTCAACTACGGCAACCAGCCGTCGATCCAGATGGCCCATCTGTTCAACTACTCCGGCGCTCCGTGGCTCACGCAGAAATGGGTTCGCGAAGTGAAAGAGCAGACGTTCGGCGGCACCACATCCGACACTGGTTACCGTGGCGACGAAGACCAGGGGCAGGCGGGCGGCCTGGGAGTCATGATGGCCGTGGGCCTGTTTCAAATGCGCGGCGGCGCAGCGGTCGATCCGATATACGAAGTCACCAGCCCAATATTCGATCGAGTGACCATTCACCTCGATTCGCGCTACTATCCGGGCGGAACGTTCGTAATCATCGCCCGGAACAACTCGGCAGAGAACCAGTACATCCAGTCTGCGGTCCTCGACGGTCAATCGCTGGAACGGCCGTGGTTTTACCACCGGGAACTGGTCGACGGCGGTACGCTCGAACTACAATTAGGTCCCGAGCCAAACAAAGCGTGGGGAAGCCAACCCGAGGACGCACCGCCGTCGATGAGTCGAGTAGAATAGAAAGACTGACCCATTGCCGCAGGACGCTGATTCCCCGCCCGCAACAAACGGAAAGGAAACACCGTGAAAGATCTAACGTTCATATTGACTCTTGTCGCATGTGTCGGCGTGGGCGCGGCGGACGAGCCAGTCGACGTCGGCTCGCGTTTGGAGATGTTCGTCGATGATCACCTCGTCGAAAAGATGACGGACGCACGGCTCGTGCTGCACAGGCCGGTACCTCGCGAAGTGGCCATCGTGCATGACGCACCGTGGGAGGGTAACGTCTGTTTTTACCACACCGTGTTCCGCGATGGCGACCTGTTCCGCATGTACTATCGCGGAGCCCATCACGACTACACAGCCGGCAAGGTTAGTCATCAAGTGGTCTGCTACGCCGAGAGCGACGACGGTATTCACTGGAGGAAGCCCGAGCTGGGGATCGTCGAGTTCGATGGATCGAAGAAGAACAGCATCATCTGGAACGGCGTCGGATCGCACAACTTCGCCCCGTTCAAGGACCCTAACCCGGACTGCAAGCCGGACGAGTTGTACAAGGCGTTGGGCGGCGGCCACGGCGGGCTCGTTGCATTCAAGTCGCCCGACGGCATCCACTGGTCGCTGATGAGCGACGGGGCAGTGATCACGAAAGGGGCTTTCGACTCACAGAATCTCGCGTTCTGGGACTCCGAGCGGGGGCGGTATGTCGACTTTCACCGCGGTTTTCAGAACGGCGTGCGCGACATCATGACTTGCACTTCGAAGGACTTCCTGCATTGGACCGAGCCCGTCTGGTTGGAATATCCCGGAGCCCCGAAAGAACATCTCTATACGAACCAGATCACTCCCTACTACCGGGCGCCGCACATTTTCATGGGTTTTCCAAAACGGTTTCTTCCCTCGCGGCGCGGGACCGATCACCGCTTGCCCGGCGTTTCCGACGGCGTGTTCATGACCAGCCGTGATGGGCTCAAGTTCAACCGTTGGACCGAGGCGTTTATCCGCCCCGGCCCTCAGAAAGAACGCTGGGTGTGCCGCAACAACGAAATCGCTTGGGGCATGCTGGAAACCAAGTCGAACGTTCCCGGAGCCCCAAACGAGCTTTCGTTGTACTCGATCGAAGGCTACTATCAGGGCGACGATTGCCAGATGCGCCGATACACGCTTCGGACGGACGGATTTGCCTCCGTCCAAGCACCGATGGCCGGCGGGGAATTCGTGACCAAGCCGATCCTGTTCGTGGGAAAGCAGTTGGTGCTCAACTTCTCCACCTCGGCCGCCGGCAGCATTCGCGTCGAAGCGCAGACGCCCAGCGGCGATCCGATCGAAGGATTTGCACTGACCGATTGTCAAGAGGTTTTTGGAGATGCAATCGAGCGTGCTGTCACTTGGACTGCCGAATCCGACCTCGGCAAACTGGCCGGTCAGCCAATCCGGCTCCGTTTCGTGATGAAGGATGCCGACCTGTTCGCGATCCGATTCCGCTGAGGAGAGGTGACGACAAGAAATACAGATTTCAACAGCATAGGGAGTACTAACCGATGAAAAGCCTCGCTGTATTGATGTGTGTATTGGCATTCACGCCGGGCGTTGCGGGAGCGGAAGCCGATGCCTCGGAGTCGTCTGGTACGCCCCTGTTCGACGGCAAGTCGTTCGAGGGCTGGGAAGGAAACCTGGACGCTTTCCGTATCGAGGACCAGTCGATCGTCGGTGGGAACCTGAAAGAGCGGGGCCCGCGGAACGAGTATCTGTGCACGAAGAAGGAGTACGCCAACTTCGAATTGCGGTTGAAGTTCAAAGTCTTGGGGCAGAATCCCAACGCAGGCATCCAAATCCGCAGCGAACGGGTCCCAAACAGCAACGAAATGGTCGGCTACCAGGCGGACATCGGCCAGGTCTACTGGGGCTGCTTGTACGACGAACGCCGGCACCAACTGCTGACCGGACCGCCGGTCGAGCAGCAAGGCAAACTGCACAACGAAGGCGATTGGAACGAGTACGTGATCCGATGCGAAGGGCGGCGAGTTCGCCTTTGGCTCAACGGCCGGAACACGGTCGACTACACTGAATTGGATAAGACGATTCCGCAAACGGGCGTGATCGGCGTGCAAATCCACAGCGGCGCGCCCAGTGAATCGTGGTACAAAGACATCACGATCAAGAAGCTTCCCGTGGATGAATCCGCGACCGATGAAACGGTTCGTGTTGCCGGGATCGTACTCAAGTGGCTGCGAACCGACAAGGAGGCCAACTTCCGCCGCGCCGCTGCATTGATTCGCCAGGCGGCCGATGGCGGTGCAAAGATCGTCTGCACGACTGAGTGTTTTCTTGACGGGTATGCCATCAAGGACAAGGCGATTCCGCTGGAACAGTACCGAGCGCTCGGCGAGTCGATTCCCGACGGGCCGTTCTGCCGCCGTCTGGCAGCCTTGGCCGATGAATTGGACATCTTTCTCGTGGCGGGAATGCTGGAAGCCGATGGCGAACACCGCTACAACACGGCGGTACTGATCGGCCCCGACGGCAAGCTCGTGGGCAAGTATCGCAAGCAGGAATTGGGGCACGAATTGGTGCGCAATACGCCGGGAAACAGCTCGCCCGTGTTCGAGACACCGTACGGCAAAATCACACTCATGATCTGTGCCGATCGGCGGTTCCCGGATCTGGTAAAGCGGCTGTGCGACGGCGGCCCCGACCTGCTGATCTGCCCTTCCGGCGGAATGTTCGGCCCGAAGAGCAACGATCATTTTCTGCAAGCGAGATCCAAGGAAAACAGCATCTGGATCGTATTCGTGCATCCGGCCGAATTCCTCGTCACCGATCCGGCGGGTGACGTCCGCAGTCGAACCATCCTGGGAGACCGACTGGAGATAACGCCACAGCAGATCGAAGGCGAACAAGACAAAAACGAAGTGTTCTTCTTCGAGGTGCCCTTGGCTGCTGAGTAGGCGATCCAGCCAACGCTACGGACGAGACAATACAAACTGACTCAAGGGAGTACCACGCGATGAACCGACGCTCTGTAATCGCGGCTTTGACCAGCCTGTTTATTGTGATTCCCACTGTCTTTGCCGTGGAAGTCAAACCGCCCGAACCGTTTGGCGCGTTGCCTACGGAGCAGCATTTGGCGTGGCACGAATTGGAGTACTACGGATTCATCCACTTCACCATCAACACGTTCACCGATCGCGAATGGGGCGGCGGCGACGAATCGCCGGCTCTGTTCAATCCAACGGAGATGGATGCCGAACAATGGGCTCGCGTGGCAAAGGAATCCGGTATGCAGGCGCTGATCCTGACGGCCAAGCATCACGACGGTTTTTGCCTCTGGCCGAGCCAGTATACGGGGCATTCGGTAAAGAACTGCCCATGGAAGAACGGTAAGGGCGACGTTGTGAAAGACGTGTCCGAGGCGTGCAGGAAATACGGTTTGAAGTTCGGCGCCTACTTGTCGCCTTGGGATCGGAACCATTCCGAGTACGCGCGGCCGGATTATGTCGAATACTACCGGAACCAAACTCGCGAACTAATGACGGGCTACGGCGAGGTATTCGAAACCTGGTACGACGGGGCCAACGGCGGTTCGGGATACTACGGCGGAGCGCGAGAGAATCGACGCATCGACCGAAATACCTATTACGATTGGCCCAACACATGGAAACTGGTTCGCGAGTTACAGCCCGGTTGCATTCGATTCAGCGACGCGGGCCCGGACATTCGCTGGGTGGGCAACGAACGCGGTTTTGGCTACGATCCCAACTGGGCGACATTCAACTGCGAAGGCAGATGGCCAGGCGTCACGGTGAGAGAGTCGCTTTGGCACGGCGACAAAGGCGGCACGCATTGGGTGCCCGCCGAGGTAGACGTGTCGATTCGCCCGGGCTGGTTCTGGCACGAATCGCAGAACGAGAAAGTGAAAACGCTCGAGCAGCTTCTGGATATCTACTATGCCAGCGTTGGCTTGGGATGCAATCTGTTGCTGAACGTGCCGCCCGATCGTCGCGGCTTGTTCCACGAGATCGATGTCGAGCGGTTGGGGGAACTCGGCCACGTCTTGCAGAGGACTTTCAAGACGGACCTGGCCAAAGGCAAATCAGCGACGGCCGACAACGTGCGCGGCGCCGCCGATTGCTTCGGCCCACAACTCCTAACCGACGGCGACCGGAACACCTATTGGGCCGCCAACAACGACGTGCGTCAGGCCACGCTGGAGGTCGATTTCGGCGAGCCGGTCGAATTCGACCGCGTTCGGCTGCAGGAGTACATCCAACTTGGCCAACGCGTCGAGTCCTTCGAGATCGAAGCGCGCGTGGACGGCAACTGGCAACAGATCGGCAAAGGCGCCACCATCGGCCCGCGCCGCATCCTTCGCACACCACGCGTGAGAGCCGACCGCTTGCGAGTCAAGCTGAC
The DNA here is from genome assembly GCA_016784735.1 of Pirellulaceae bacterium. Lineage (GTDB taxonomy): Bacteria > Planctomycetota > Planctomycetia > Pirellulales > Pirellulaceae > JADHUC01. The sequence goes on from JADHUC010000118.1 coordinate 24,712, forward strand.
CAGTTGCCTGGCGTGCCCCACGCTGTCCGCGATCGAAGTTTACAGCTCGCCAAAGTAGGTCCCGGCTGCCGGACGGGACCTGCGGCTTGTTGGAGTTCACGCTTCAGCGTGTCGGAAGACACGCTCTGAAGGGCGCCCGCCCTTGCGGGAAATCAGGGTAAACAACTAGACTGTGGCCTGCGCTGTCTTTGGGCGAGAAAGAACTGAACAGGAGAAAACAGCAGGCACAGAGACCTCTCGGCATTCTCCGTTCCCTCCTGGCGGACCTATCCGAGGCCAATAACTCGTAGACTTAGAAGTAACAGTATGTCACGCCGCTTTATCAATCAGTTTGGCGATCGCGAACCCGTCGACGAAGTGTTCCTGGCTGCCGAAAAGCAGCTACGCACGAATCGCCAAGGCAACCTCTACATGCAGATGCGTTTGTCCGACCGCTCGGGTTCGGTCACGGCCATGATGTGGAACGCGGGCGAGAAGGTGTACCGATCCTTCGAAAACGGTGACTACTTGCGCGTGCAGGGAACGGCCCAGTACTACAACGGCGTCTTGCAGATGATCTTGAATCAGATCGAAATGGTCGACGCGAGAGACGTTGACGAATCGGACTTCGTCACGCTGGGCACCATGGACATCGACCAGTTGGCCGAGCGGCTTCGGGAAATGCTGCGAGCCATGAGCAACTACCCGCTCCGCAATCTGGCCGAGTGTTTTCTGATGGACGAGGAGTTTATGGACGGCTTGACCAGCGCACCGGCTGGCGTGAAGAACCATCATGCCTATCGCGGCGGGCTGCTGGAACACGTGCTAAGCCTGATGGAGTTGACGGCCGTCGTGGCCCCGCGGTATCCCGAAATCGACCGCGACTTGCTGTTGACGGGCGCCTTTCTGCACGATGCTGGCAAGATCCGCGAGTTGACTTACGAACGCGACCTGGGCTACAGCGACGAAGGGCAGTTGATCGGGCATCTGGTGATCGCCGTTGGTATGCTGGATCAGAAGGTACGGGAAACGGAAGAACTGTCCGGCGAGGCATTCCCCGAGGAGCTGCGTCTGCGTTTGAAACACATGATCGTCAGCCACCACGGCGAATACGAGTTCGGCAGCCCGAAATTGCCGATGACGTTGGAGGCCATCGCGCTGCACTACTTGGACAATCTGGACGCCAAAATGCACAGCATCGGCCAATTGATCCGCGACGACGCCAACACCGATAGTCAGTGGACGCCGTATCAAGCCAACCTTGGCCGAAAGCTCTTCAAAGGCGAATCATGACCGCACAGGACCTGAAAGAACTCGTTCTCGAACACATCAACTCGCCGGACTACCGACCCGTCAAACCACGCACGATCGCCAAGCAACTTGGGCTGTCCAAAGACCGTCATCGCGATTTGCGCAAGACCATCAAGAAACTTGCCAGGCAGGGCAAAGTCACGTACGGCGATCAGCACTTGGTCGAGCCCGGGGACCCGGCAGCCAAGAAGAAGACCGACGAATCGCTTGTCACAGGTCAATTCCGCCGTGCGGCAAAAGGTTACGGCTTTGTCACTCCGATTGGGACGCTACCATCGGAGGGGAGAACGAAGGATATTCTCATTCCCCTCCGCCACACGTCCGATGCAGCGACGGGCGACACGGTCAAAGTGCGGCTGAAGCGGCGGCGACCTGACGAGAATCGACTTAGTGGTGCCATCGTCGAAGTGATCGAACGCGAGACGAATCAGTTCGTTGGCGTCTACATGGAGCGAAGCGGCGAGCCCGCGGTGCAGATCGACGGGCGCGTGTTCACCGAACCCGTGCCGGTGGGCGATCCGGGCGCGAAGAACGCTATCGAAGGCGACAAGGTCGTCGTCGAAATGGTCCGTTTCCCCACGCACTATCACGAAGGCGAAGGCGTGATTGTCGAAGTGCTCGGAGCCCGCGGAACGCCCGGCGTCGACACATTGTCGATCATACGCGAGTTCAACCTGCCGGATCGTTTTCCCAACGAAGTGATGGACACGGCTCGCGCGCAAGCCGGGACCTTCGACGAAGCGATCGGCGACCGGCTGGATCTGACGGGCGAGACGATTATCACCATCGACCCCAAAGACGCTCGCGATTTCGACGACGCCATCTCGCTGGAGCGGCTGGAAAACGGCCATTGGCGGTTGGGCGTCCACATCGCCGACGTCGCCCACTTCGTGCCCGTCGGTTCACCATTGGATCGCGAAGCACGCGAGCGGGCTACCAGTATCTATTTGCCCAGTCGCGTGATCCCCATGCTGCCCGAATTGATCTCCAATGGGCTGGCCAGTCTGCAGCCGCGCAAAGTGCGATACGCCAAGACGGCATTCATCGAATTCACCGCCGACGGTGCCCGCGTAGGCGCCGAGTTTCACAACTCGGCCATTAAGAGCAAGCGGCGGTTCGCCTATGAAGAGGTCGACCAGTTCCTGGCCGACCCGCATCGCTGGAAGTCGAAGCTGACGACCGGCGTTTTTTCGCTGCTGGGCCGCATGCACGAATTGGCCATGATTCTGCGGCGCCGGCGTCTGGAGGCTGGGGCAATCGAGTTGACGTTGCCGGAAATCAAAATCGACTTGGATAAGAAGGGCAGGGTAGGGGGGGCGCACGTTGTCCAACACACGGACAGTCATCGGATCATTGAAGAGTTCATGCTGGCCGCCAACGAAGCCGTGGCCGAGCACCTGAATGATCAGCAATTGAACTTCCTTCGCCGCGTTCACGAACCGCCCGACCCGCGGAAACTAGAAGCGCTGACTGAATTCGTGCGCGAGCTGGGAATCGACTGCGATCATTTACAGAGCCGTTTCGAGATCAAACGAGTCGTCGAGCAGGTGGCCGGCGAACCGCGCGAACATGCCGTACACTATGCGGTGCTTCGCAGCATGCGAAAGGCTGTCTATGGGCCCCAGGAGGAAGGCCATTACGCCCTGGCCAGCAGGCACTACTGCCACTTCACTTCGCCAATCCGCCGTTATCCGGATCTGGTAATCCATCGCATGTTGGACAGTCTGGCACGAGGCGAACGTCCGCCTGACGATTTCGACCAACTGGCCGTTCTGGGCGGTCACTGTTCGGACCGCGAACAGCGAGCCGAGGCCGCGGAACGCGAACTGGTCAAGGTCAAGCTGTTGACTTTCCTGAGCAAACGCATCGGCGAGCACATGGAAGCGGTGATCACGGGCGTCGAGCAGTATGGAATGTTCACCCAAGGCATCGAGTTACCCGCCGAGGGCTTGATCCGGGTCGATACGCTGGCCGACGACTACTACCGCTACGACAGACAGACGCACACGTTGACCGGCAATCGTCGAGGGAACACCTTTCGGCTGGGCGATATCGTCGAGGTGGAAATTGCTCACGTCGACGTGGACCGCCGCGAGTTGGACTTCCGCCTCACGCGCCGTCTGAAGGAAGCATCCGGCAGGCCAAACCTGACCGCAAAGGCAAAGCCAAAGGCGAAGAAGAAGGCAGCCGCAAGAAAGAAGACCGCAAGAAAAAGGAAAGTCGCGAAGAAGAAAGTGGGTTCGGTGCGAAAGAAGACGGCGAGCAAGAAGACAAAGCGGCGGAGAACTACATAGCCCTTCACGATTCCTGGCCATTCCTCGACGCATCCCCCTTTACAATGTCTCGCTCGGTCCGGTGTACTATTAGGCTTTCCTCACGACCGACGATATCCAAACCACGTGAAGCGAGAGGCATTTCTCATGCGCTTGATACTGGCTTTCCGCGTTTTCTTCGTTGCGTTGTTCGACGCGGCTGCAGCCGAAGGAATCAGGGCGGCACTGGATTCCTCCGCCTTGCCGGCGGCTGACGAGAAACCGCAGAAACCTAAACCTGCCCGGCCGGAAACGCCGAAGAAGCCTGACCGGAGTGAGGCCATCACGCTTCTGGCTGCGTTGCAGCGAGAAGCTAGATTTGTCGATCTGACCCAAGAGTCGCTGGACGAGTACAGCGACGAGCAGGTGGGAGCAGCGGCCCGTGACGTTTTGCGCGATTGCCGAACCGTGTTGGACCGACTGTTCAAGCTGACGCCCGTACTGACTGAAGAGGAAGGGGCCGAAATAGAAGTCCCCTCCGGCTTTGATACCGGGCGGTATCGACTGACCGGCAACGTCGCCGGGCAGCCACCGTTCCGTGGAAGCCTCGTGCATCATGGTTGGGAAGCCGCCAAGTGCGAGGTTCCCCAATGGTCGGGCAGCAAACAGGCCACTCGCGTCATCGCGCCGGCTGAAGTGCAACTGTAAGGACCACGCAGGAGACAACGAGCTTGTTTCAAGGAGAATGAACATGACCGCCCAATATGTCGTGGGCATCGACCTGGGCACGACGAACAGCGTACTCGCATACATTCCGCTAGAGGCCGAAGAACCAGAAGTCCAGCTTCTGCCAATCCCGCAGTTGGTGGCTCCTGGGACGGTCGAATCGTTGGGGGCTTTACCGTCGTTCATCTATCTGCCTAGCGAACACGAAGCAGGGAAGGGGGCCTTCGATCTTCCTTGGGCAAAGGGCAGCGACTACGTTGTGGGCGAGATGGCTCGCCGACAGGCGGCCGACGTGCCGGACCGCACGGTGGGCGCGGCAAAATCGTGGTTGTGCCACGGGCGAGTCGACCGACATGACGATATTCTGCCGTGGAATGCCCCGGCCGAGTTGGAAAAGATCTCGCCCGTCACCGCTTCGCAAAGATGCCTGGAGCACTTGATCGCCGCCTGGGAGCACGCTTTCCCCCATGCACCCGTTGCCGACCAGCACGTGGTGCTGACAGTCCCCGCATCGTTCGATGCAGCGGCGCGCGACTTGACACGCGAGGCTGCACTGGCGGCCTGCCTGCCCGATAGTTTATTGCTTCTCGAGGAACCGCAGGCCGCCGTCTATGCGTGGGTCGAAAAGACGGGCGACCGCTGGCGCAAATCGTTGAAACTGGACGACGTATTACTGGTTTGCGATGTCGGCGGCGGGACCAGCGACTTTACGCTGGTCAAGGTTGCCGAAGAGGGCGGCGATCTTGTTCTGCAACGAGCCGCGGTCGGCAACCATCTGCTGGTGGGCGGCGACAACATGGACCTGGCGTTGGCCCATGCGGCGGCAGAGATGTTTTCCAAGAAGAAAACCACCTTGGACCCTTGGCAATCGGTGTCGCTATGGCATTCCTGCCGGACGGCCAAGGAGACTTTGCTGGCGGCGAACGGACCAAAGACGCACACGATCTCGGTGCTGGGACGGGGCAGCAAACTGGTTGGTGGGACGGTTTCGATCGAAATGAAACGTAAGCAAGCGACTGACATACTGGCCGATGGATTCTTTCCACAGTGCGACATTGACCAGCGGCCGACGCGGCGTCTCGCATCCGGTTTTCAAGAAATCGGATTGCCGTTCGAACAGGATACGGCGATCACACGCCACTTGGCGGCTTTTCTTCAGGACCACGGGGCAGGGCAGGGGGGGCCGGTGCTGCCTACTCATGTGCTATTGAACGGCGGTGCGTTCAAGGCAGAAGCTCTGTCCGACCGATTGACGAAAACGTTGGCCGACTGGACCGGCGGCGAGGGACCGCGGTGGCTCGAAGAGGAACGCGATCTGGACAATTCGGTCGCGCGAGGCGCGGCGTACTACGGCTGGGCGAAAGAGCGAGGCGGCGTTCGTATCCGAGGCGGAACAGCGCGATCCTACTACGTGGGCATCGAGACGGCCGGATTGGCCATCCCCGGTGCTCCCCGACCGCTACGGCTGTCGTGCGTGGCACCGTTGGGCATGGAGGAAGGCGACCAGTCGGACGTGCCGTCGCAAGAGATCGGCTTGGTCGTGGGCGAACTGGCTCAGTTTCGCTTCTTCAGCTCACCCATCCGCAAGCAGGACAAGGTGGGCGACGTATTGACCTCGTGGAGCGATGACGAATTGGCCGAGACCGATTCGCTGGAAGCCACGTTGGACCGCGACGAGGCTATCGACGAACCCTACGTGCCAGTCACGTTCCAGTCGCGCGTGACCGAGTTGGGGACGTTCGAGCTGTGGTGCGTCAGTACCAAGAGCGACAAGAAATGGAAGCTAGAGTTCAACGCGCGCGAGGAGGATTAGGCAGCAACGGGCTCTGGAATCGCGTCGTTTAACCCGAAGCCGGAGGCGATGGCGGGCGCCGCGCGTGGACGATCCATCCCACTGGCCGCCATCGCCTCCGGCTTCGGGTTAAACGAGGAAGTCTTATCACCTGTCTACGTGGCCCGTTCCGCGCCAACCAACCACCATGACCAACCGCGAACCCTTCTTGGATGAACCGGAAGCTCCGAGCCGCTATATCGTCGGAATCGACCTGGGCACGACCAATTCAGCCGTCAGCTACGTCGACACCAGCCGAGAACCATGGAAGGTGCGCACCTTTCTTGTCGCTCAGTTGGTCGATGCTGGGCAAGTCGAAGCCCGCGAAACGTT
>JADHUC010000119.1 GCA_016784735.1 Pirellulaceae bacterium
TGCTGCACAGATAGGGCAACTGGCCAGCGTAATCCGAGCAGACGATGGTGACGTGATCGTCCAGCGCACGCACGCGCATGGTGGTCTCCAGCGGAAACGCTTGTGGGACCGGCTCGACGCCCAGCGAAACCAGGATCAGCTCCGCACCCTCAAGCGCCATCACTAGTGGGATTTCGGGCCAGTAATGATCGGTGCCGATCATCAGGCCGATTTTGCCCAACGGCGTATCAAACACGGGCAGCGTGTCGCCCAGGGCAATGTCCTCGTCGGGCAGTCGGTGTGATTTGCGGTATTTGCCGATCAATTTGCCTTCGGGCCCAAGAAGATACGAGGTCGAATAGAGCTTGTTACCATCCTTTTCTTTCAAGTTGGCCACCACATACATCTTTCGTTCGGCTGCTGCTTGGGCGATCGTGTCCAGCGCGGCCTTGGCCGACGCGCCGCAGTCTGTCGGGACGCAGTCCTGCGGCAGGCAGACAATCTCGGCCCGCTGCGCCGCGGCCTGATCCAGGATCTCCAACACGTGCGTGAGGCTGCGGTCTTTCGCAGCCCAGGACTGCGACACCGCGCAAATGCGAGTTTCCTTCGCCAACGCGGCTGTCTCGACGTGCGTAAGCAGTGTCATTCCCAACAGTAGTATCAACCTGACTGGTGCTTGAATTGTCTGGCTCATCACGGCACGGTCCTCCTCATATTTGGGGCGTTTTGAAGTTCCCGTTTCAATTCACTCCCACTATCATAGCGAGCAGAATCACGTGGATGTACTTCTGGACCACGTTCTTGGAGCGTAGAATAGCAACTGACAATAAGCCAGTGTCGTTTAACCGCAAGCCGGAGGCGTGCGCGTCTTCGCCGAACGCGCGCACGCCTCCGGCTTGCGGTTAAACGATCCAGCCACAAGAACTCCGGAAGGACCGTCATGATCGCCAAGAGAACCTATCTGGTTGCCCCGTCGACGCTGGCAATAGTCGTGGCGGTCTTCCTTGCCCATGGCCGACTAGCCGCCGCGCCGCCAATCGGTGACGCTTTCGATGACTGTCACCCGACAAGCCTCATTCGCCAGTTCGTGCCTGAGGCGGCGGACCAGCCGACTGGCGGTTCGAGCGTTGAGTACACCACGCGTCGTCTGGGCGACCTTGATGCGCTGTTGGTCGAACCAAAACTCAAGAACGCCGGCGCTCCGCCCGATTTGCCCGACGAGATCGTCGTGGCCGATTGGACCTTCCGCATCGGCGGCACGCGCGACGCCGGCTACGCGCGACTGACGCATCGCAACGACGTCTGGTACGACTCGACCTTTTGGCAAGGCAACGAGAATTGGTTGCGAGTGGGCAAGGATTGGCACCATCCGGGTGACCGCGGGCCGTCGATCCGGCGATTCGCCGTGCCCAAAGATGGAAAGATTACCGTCACCGGGCGCGTCTACAAAGACCATCAGGACGGCGATGGCGTGAAAGTGATGATTCGCCACAACGAGGAAACCGTTTGGCAGCACGAGTTGGAAGGCAAAGACGGAGAAGGCGTCGATCCGAACCTGACGCTCGAGGTTCACGCCGGCGATGCGATCCGGTTCGTCGTTCACAAACGCGTAGCGATCTTCTGCGACACGACGCACTGGGACCCGGTGATCACGTATGCGGACGGCCAGCGGTTTCAGGCCTCGGCTGGCTTCTCGAAGAAGCGGCAGGGCGATGGCGGCTGGTTGTACGAGATGGAAGCCGACGCCTCGGTTGCCTCGGGCACGACGCGGCTCGTTTGGTTCGACGGGGACTTCGCGTTGATGTCCGATCCCTTGCTGCCGTCTAAGCCGATAAGCCTCTCCCACGCCGATGCCCAACCCTGCTTGCTGCTGGCCGACGCCGACGACGCATCCGGCGTGCTGATCGTGCCTGATGGTCGACAGCCGTGGCAATTTGATTGTGCCCGAACGGCCGATGGTCGGCTGACAGTGAAGTTGCGGGGCAAGATCGCGGCCGGAGAAGCTCGACCGCTGCCTGCTTTCCTGGTCGGCGCGTACGATGGTCGCGTAGCGGCCGGGATGCAGATGCTTCAACAGTGGATCGCTTCAGACCAAGACGAGTTGCCCATCGTCGCGTTGCGAAAGCGACTTGATACGCTCGGCGTTCCGGAGTTGGACTTGTGGGCAATGGTCCAGGAAGACTGGCGGCAGCAGGACCGTACCGAGGCCGATAATCATCAGTCGTACGGAGACGCCATCGCAAAGCACGTCGAGAGTACCAAGTTGCTGATCGCTCATCTGCAAGCGGCACGCAGGGCAAGTTTTCTGATCGACGAGGCACGGCAACTCGACGAGTTGGCAGCACGGGCAGCCAGCGAGGAATCGCCCAGGAGCGTCTATTTGAAGCTGCGGTTACTGAAGCGTCGGATAGCCTTGACCAACCCGCTGATGGACTTCGGCCAACTGCTGTTCTGTAAACGAGTTCCCACTTCGTACAGTCACTTGGTAATGCAATACTACGGTTGGCGGGCGCGGCCGGGCGGAGGGCTGTTTGTGCTGGAGCATCCCGGATACTCGCTCCGCTGCCGCGATATTCTGGGCGGCAAACTCGAAACGGGCAACGTGCTCGAACCGCGATTGTCCTACGACGCGCGGCGAATTGTGTTTTCTTACGTCGACTGTCCCGATGGGCCGCTCGATCCTGCCAAGGTCAGTAACGACGATCCTTCCGACAGCAACTTCTACCACATCTACGAAGCGGGCGTTGACGGCGCCGGCCCGGTGCAACTGAGCGATGCGCCGTTCGACGACATGATGCCCTGTTACCTTCCGGACGGCGGGATCGCCTTTGTGTCGACGCGGCGCAAGGGCTACGCGCGATGCTTCGGCGGTCAGTTCAGCACTCGGTGGGACGTCTACACGCTGCACCGCATGGACAGCGACGGAGGAAATGTCCGCACGCTTTCCTACCACGACACGAACGAGTGGTTCCCCACTGTTTCCAATACGGGCCACGTCCTGTACGCACGGTGGGACTACATCGACCGCGACGCGGTGACGCACCAGAATCTGTGGGCCTCTCGGGCCGACGGCACCAACCCGATCGCCGTGTGGGGCAACGCCACGTCCAAGCCGCACTGTACTTTCCAACCGCAGCCCATTCCCGGCAGCAATAAGATTATCTTCACCGCGTCGGCGCACCACTCGATCGCCGCCGGGCCGATTACGATTGTCGATCCCAGCGTGGCCGCTGATGGCGAGGAGGCACTCGAGCGGATCACCCCCGAGATTCCTTTCCCCGAGGCCGAGAGCCGTGACATTCGCGAGTATTACACCGCGCCGTGGCCGCTGTCCGAGGATTTCTACTTAGTCGGCTACAGCCCCTACCCGCTGGTTTGGGAGCCGGGTGCGAATCCGGCCAATGCGTTGGGGATCTACCTGTTGGACCGTTGGGGCAACCGCGAGTTGATTTATCGCGACCCGAGAATCGGCAGCACCAACCCGTGTCCGCTTAGGCCGCGGCCGATGCCGCCAGCGTTGCCAAGTGACGTGCCGGAGGATGTGGCACCCATAGGCGAGATGGTTGTAAGCGACGTCTATGAGGGTCTAGGTGACGTGCCGCGCGGGCACATCAAGCAGTTGCGGATCGTCCAGATTCTCCCCAAGACGACCAACATCGCGAACAGCCCGCCCATCGGTATGGCACGCGAAGAGAACAGCCGGGCCGCATTGGGGACCGTACCGGTCGAGCCGGACGGATCAGCGCGGTTCCTTGTTCCGGCTGGCAAGACGCTCCTGTTTCAGGCGCTGGACAAGGATGGCTTCGCGTACCAGACCATGCGTTCGGCCACCTACGTCCAGCCGGGCGAGCGAGTCTCCTGCGTCGGCTGTCACGAACACAAGATGACCACACCGATTCGTACATGTGCCGACCTGATGGCGCTGGCACGGTCGCCATCGCGAATTGATCCGGGACCCTGGGGCGGCCGCCCCTTCAGCTACGTCGAAGTCGTGCAACCGGTGCTGGACAAACATTGCGTGAGCTGCCACGGCGACGAAAAGACCGAAGCGGACATCGCGCTGACCGGCGAGCCGTTCGAAATGTATAGCCGCTCGTACGTCACGCTGATGCAGGATGAAGAAGCATTCTGGCACGCCGGCACGAATCCAGAGAACGCAGCCAAGTTTCTGGTACCACGCTACGGCGGCCGGAACCAAGTCCAAACGACTCCGCCCGGCGGAATGTACGGTGCGCGAGGCAGCCGGCTGATCAAGCTGCTCGAAGAAGGGCACGAGGACGTGAAACTCGACGCTGACGAAATGAAGCGTCTAGCCCTCTGGATCGACCTGAACGCCATCTTCTACGGAGTCTACTTGCCCGAAGAGCAAGCCCGCCAACTCCGCGGTGAGCTCGTAGGTATGCCAGAGGTTCAATAGCGCCTGGCCAGTGTCATTCCGATGCGATTCTAGACGCCGAAGTTTCGGGTGATACAATGGGCGGCACGATTCCATCATGAACCGCGGAAAACGGACGGAAATAGATGGCCGTCGGGCGAATCGCCGACCCGTCCTACCTTTCACGCACGGAGAGGCCACGTGGACAATCCTAATTCACTGGTTATCAAGAACGGCAACGTGCTATTGCCCAGCGGGGATCTGGTCTCCCGCGATGTGCTTGTCGAAGACGAGCGGATCCGCAATCTTGGATCTGATCTTGAGGCCCAAACGCAAATCGATGCGGCGGGCGGCTACGTCTTGCCGGGGCTTATCGACCTACACACGATTGGCATTCACACCGAATCTGCCGAAAAGGGGGACTTGGCCGAGTACGCCAAGATCGAGGCGTCGCATGGGGCCACGACCTTTTACCCGACCCTGTTTTGTTCGCCTGGGGACAATGCCGCGCACATGGAACGGCACCGCCGCGAGACGGATGATCTGCGTCGGGTGCCGCAGGTTGGAGGCTTTCGGCTGGAGTCCCCGTACCTGGCCATAGCTAGCGGTGGTTCGGAGAATTCGCTCGCCCCGATCAGCCCGGAGACAACGCAGATGTTGTTGGCGGCCGGCGGCGGGCACATCAAAATCTGGGACATCTCGCCGGAATTGGAGGGGGCACCCGACGCCATTCGGCAACTGTCCGACGCGGGTGTCGTCTGCAGCATCGCCCATACGCGGGCAACGATCCAGCAGGGCCGCGATGCGGTGGACGCCGGAGCCAGGTTGGTCACGCATCTGTTCGACGTCTTCTTCTACATGCCCGAAAGGAAGGACCCGGACCCGGACATCTATGCCCCTGGGCTGATCGACTATTTGCTGATCGAAGATCGACTCACGTGTGAGATCATCGGCGACGGCACGCATGTGGACCCGATGCTTGTGGAAAAGGCGTTCCGCTGCAAGCCGCCCGACAAATTCGCTTTCACCACCGACAGCAATTACGGCGCGGGGTTGCCGCCAGGACAACACGCGCCGCCCGGCGATTGGGGCAACATTTTGATTCGGGACCCCAATGACGGCGTGCGGTTGGTGGATCGAGAAATGATGCTGGCGGGCAGTGCGCTAACGCCCATCAATGGCTTTCGCAACGTCATTCGGATGTTCAACAAGGACATTGCCACGGCCAGCCACGTTTGGTCGAGAAATCCGGCACGATTGATGGGATTGAACAAAGGAGAGATCGCGATCGACAAGGACGCGGATCTGATTGTCTTGGATGAAAACTTGGACCTGCTGTACACGATTGCAGCCGGCAGAATAGTATATGGAACATAGATAGTAGGACGGGTCTCCCGACCCGTCTCCATACCGGACGGGTCGGGAGACCCGTCCTACATCGGTGCGGCCCTGCCGCGCTATGAGAACTAGGGAGAAAGACATGGCAGAGAAACTAGCCATCGCTGGTGGAACACCGATCTTGCAACGCAGCGACTACAAAAACTGGCCGGTCATCACCGATGACGACCGCAAGTTTGTCAACGAAGTCTTGGACAGCGGCATCGTGGCCGGCGGTACGGCGCCTCAAGTCGTTGCCCTCGAAAAGGAATGGGCCGAGTTCACCGGTGCCAAGCACTGCCTGACAACGTGCAGCGGCACGGCGGCGCTGCACATGGGTCTGGCGGCCATCGACGTTGGACCGGGTGACGAGGTGCTGGTGCCGTCCTACACCTTTCTGGCCACGGCATCCTGTATTATCCACCAGATGGCCATCCCGGTGTTCGTCGATATCGACCTGAAGACCTACACGATGGACCCGACCAAGATCGAAGCGGCCATCACCGAGCGGACCAAGGCCATCATGCCCGTTCACATTCAGGGCTGCCCGGCCGACATGGGTCCGATCATGGAGATTGCCAAGAAACACAACCTGCACGTCATCGAAGATGCCTGCCAGGCACACGGGGCCATGTACAAGGGCCAAATGTGTGGCACCATCGGAATCGTGGGGGCATTCAGCCTGAACAACCTGAAGAACCTATGTGGCGGCGAAGGCGGGTTGTTCGTCACTAACGACGAAGACGTGGTGAAGAAGGGCGACTTGGTCCGCTACTTCGGCGACGAGTGCGACGAGAAGACTCTACGGCAGAAGTACAATTCGTCGATTCTCGGCTACATGTACCGGAACCAGGAATTGCCGGCAGCGCTGGCTCGCGGCCAGCTCAAACACCTGAACGAACTGAACGACACGCGCATCCGCAATTCCGAATACCTCAGCCGCGAACTAGGCAAGATTCCGGGCGTCATCCCTCCCGCCTGTCCCACCGACTGCAAACACGTGTACTGGTTCTACGCAGTCCGCTTCGACCCGCAAGCGGCCGGCATCGACGCGGATCCCCGCCGATTCCGGATCGCTGTGGAAAAGGCCCTTGCCAAAGAAGGCGTGTTGGTCGGGCAGTGGCAAGTCATGCCGACGCTGGCCCAAGATGTTTTCCAGAGTATGCTCGGCGTGGGTGACCGGTATCCGTGGGCAATCAACGAGGCGAAGGGGATCACCTACAAGTACGATGTGAACGACTTCCCGGTGGCGCAGGCATACTGCGACTCGTACACGAACGTGCATTCCATCCATCCGCCCAACGGCTTGGAGTTGAACGAAAAGGTCGTCGCCGGTTTCCAGAAAGTGTTCGGCAACCTCGGCGAAGTCATGGACCATGCCGACGACGACGTCAAACCCGGCTTCGACGGCGCGCTGTACGGCGTTGGATAATCTGGAGGAGAAGGAGCCACGGAACGAACACGAATGAAACACAGATAAGGTGATGTCAGATGGCGCTAATGCATGAGGACATCACTAAGGAGATCATCGGAGCCTCATTCGAGGTTCATCGTGTATTGGGTTATGGCTTTCTGGAGAAGGTCTACCAGAGAGCCATGCAAGTTGAATTGATCAAGCGTGGCCTGAAAGCGGAACTCGAGCACAAGATCACCGTGCGGTACAAGGGCGCTGTGGTCGGCGAGTACCAAGCCGACATCTTTGTAGAAGATGTCGTGATGGTAGAGCTGAAAGTCGCCAAAGCGTACAATCCACAAGACGAGGCCCAGCTTCTCAACGAGTTGAAGGCAACCGGCGTCAAGGTCGGCCTACTGATCAATTTCGGCCGGACAAGAGTAGAATTCAAGAGAATGGTTTTCTGACGACGTACCGTTCACCTCGGTCAGGAGAATCTGATACTCTTGAAATGAATCCGTGTTTCATCCGTGTTCAATCCGTGGCCGCTAAACGGAACGTGAGGAAATAGTCATGCAAAGCAGAGGACTGTTTGGTAAGAAATACCTCGATATTCAAGAGCGCGTGCGCGACATTCCGCCGCCTGGCGAGGATCACGTCATCATCAAGATTCGGGCGTGCGGCGTGTGCGGCACGGACATCAACTTTGTCCGCGATTGGGACGACGAACCAATGGCACTGGGCCACGAAATCTCGGCCGAAGTCGTCGAGGTGGGTAAGAACGTTACCACGGTCAAACCCGGCGACAGCGTGATCGTCGAGGATTGCACCATGTGCGGTGTGTGCGAGAACTGCAAGAGCGGCCAGCCGCAGTTCTGCCGCAATATGTACGACATGGAAGACCAGCCCGGCATGGGCGAGTACATGTCGGTGCGCTTCAACTGCCTCGACAAATACGAGGGGCTCGATCATGTGTCGGCCTGCCTGACCGAACCGCTGGCCGTCTCGCTGACGTCGGTGCTGAATGCCGATATCCCGCTCGGCGGCAGCGTGGCTGTACTCGGCCCGGGCCCACTGGGCCTGATGTCCGCACGCGTCGCCAAGTTGTACGGCGCCGGATACGTGGTGATCACCGGGTTGCCGGCCGACAACCCGCGCGAACGCGCCCGTTTGGAGCTGGCTGCCAAGATGGGATGCGACGACTTCATCGAGGTCGGCAAGCAGGACGTGGAGGCCGAGGTCAAGAAGAAGTTCCCGAACGGCGTCGACCGCGTGATCGTGTCTTCGCCGCCGGAAAGCATGCTCGACGCGCTGAAGATCATCAAGTTTGGCGGGATCATCACCTTCTACGGACTGGACTTCGGCGGCAAGAGCACGATCAACGTGGACATCAACGACTTGGTCTTCCGAAAGATCTCGCTGATTCCTACGTTCGCCGAGCCGGCGATCAATTTCCCGGTCTCGAATCGATTGCTGCGCGACGGGCTGGTCGATGCCCAGGCGATCGTGACCCATACGTTCGGATTCGATCAAACGTCTGAGATCATGGAGGCCGTCATCGACGGCACCCAGCCGATCATCAAAGCAGTGATGGTGCCCCACGGCGAGTAAATCTGTCCGGGTTGGGCTCGCCGGGTGCCACTGCGTGCCGCAAATGGCCTGAGAATTCGAAATCCGTAATTCGTCGTCTCCAGACACCGAAGTCATTCTTCCCGCGATTCTAAGGAGGATTCTCATGTCGAGCGTATTCTTTCGCATGGTGATGGCGGGCGTGATGATTAGCGCCACCAGTGCTTCAGCGGACGAGGTCATGTTCTTCGTCGCCACGGACGGCAACGATGCCTGGTCCGGAAGGTTGAAAACGCCGAATGCCGCGAAAGACGACGGGCCGTTTGCGACTCTGGTCCGCGCGCGAGATGCCATCCGGCATTTGAAAAAGGGAAATGTACTTCCAGAAGAAGGTGCGAAGGTCATCGTGCGCGGCGGTACGTACAGTGCCGACCAGACGCTAGAGTTCACTGCAGAGGATTCCGGGACGAAGGATGCGCCAATTTCGTACGAGGCCGCGCGCGGTGAAGCGGTGCGGCTTCTCGGCGGGAAAGTGGTCTCGAACTGGAATCGCGTGACGAACTCGGACGTGCTGAGCAGGTTGGACGAGTCGGCCCGTGGCAAAGTGATGGCAGCCGATCTGAAGGCGCTGGGTGTCACCGACTTCGGCTCGCCGTCAGGCGGGGGTATCGAGTTGTTCTTCAATGGCGAGCCCATGACGGTATCGCGCTGGCCCAATGAGCGTTTCGTGCCGGTAGTCAACGTGTTGGGCAAGACGGAGCGCAACGTCCGCGGCACCAAAGGATGCGCCGAAGGGATCTTCGAATATGAAGGCGACCGGCCCAAACGCTGGCTCGCAGAGCGGGACGCGTGGGTCCACGGATACTGGTTCTGGGATTGGTCCGAACAGCGTCACAAGATCAAATCCATCGACACCGAACAACGCAGTATCGAGGTCCACCCGCCATACCACGGTTACGGCTATCGCAAGGGGCAGTGGTTCTACGCCTTCAATCTGCTGTCGGAGATTGATCAACCGGGCGAATGGTACGTAGACCGAGAGGGCGGAGTCCTCTACTTCTGGCCACCCTCGCCGGTCGAGGACGGCGAGGCGATCGTCTCGGTGCTGCCGACCATGGTGACCATGAAAGACGTATCGCACGTCACGTTACGCGGGTTCACAATCGAGGGCGTACGCGGAACGGCGATCAGCATGTCGGGCGGTGCGGAAGACCGAATCATCGGATGTACGATTCGCAACGTGGGCGGCTGGGCGGTTACCGTGTCCGGTGGCAGCGGACATGGCGTTGTCGGCTGCGACATGTACCGGATGGGCGGCGGCGGGATTTCGCTCAGCGGCGGCAACCGGACCACGCTCACCCCGGCCGGGCATTTTGCCGAGAACAACCATATCCATCACTATGCCCGAGTGAAACGCGTTTACCAGCCGGGCATCACGTTGCAGGGAGTCGGCAATCGAGCCGCGCACAACTTAATTCACAACGCGCCGCACATGGGCATGGGCTTCGGCGGCAACGATCACGTGATCGAGTTCAACGAGATGCACAGCGTGTGCTACGAATCGAACGACGCGGGAGCGATCTACACGGGCCGCAACTGGACCATGCGCGGCACGATCATCCGCCACAACTACCTGCACCATATCAACGGCTTCCGGGGACGCGGCTGCGTGGGCGTCTACTTGGACGACATGTTTTGCGGCACGGAGATCTCCGGCAATCTGTTCTATCGAGTGACACGAGCTGCCTTTATCGGCGGCGGAAGAGACTGCGTCGTGAAGAACAACCTGTTCGTCGACTGCAATCCATCGCTGCACATCGACGCCCGCGCTCTGGGATGGGCGCACGGTCACGCGGACATGTGGATCAAGGAGGGACGCGAAAAGGGAACCCTATCGGGAATCCGCTACAAGCAGCCCCCGTACAGCGAGCGTTATCCGGAACTGGTGAACATCCTGGACGACGAGCCAGCCGCGCCCAAGGGCAATCGGGTCTTCTGTAACGTCTCGTTCGGCGGCAAGTGGGACGGCGTCCAGGGCAGCGCCCGTAAATATCAGGCCATCGAAAACAACCACGTGGACGTCGACCCGCACCTTGCCACACCGGATCGAATCGGCGAAGGCAAGCAGCCTAACGCGGTTGACTTCGCACTCAAGCCCGACTCGCCAGCCTGGGCCATCGGTTTCAAGAAACTGCCCCTCGACCGGATCGGCATCTACGAGGACGATAGTCGCGCTAGCTGGCCGGTCACTCACAAAGTCCGGTAACTTGGTCGAGTGGCGGGGACGCGGCAATTCAGCATCAAAACCACGTGCGTTTGCGACCCTTCGCTCGTGCGACGGATTCGCGGGTGATCTCCGCATCCTCCTTGACCTGGAAGTCGAACATGCCCAGGCAAATGAAATCGGCGCCGCTTTCGAACGCGTAGTCGATTCCGTCTTTCGGTTGAATGGCACCGGCGGCCAGGACTTTGAAGGCGATCCAGGGGACGTTCACGTCTTGCATGAACGCGACAGTCTCCTCATGGTCGTGGCAGTACATGTTGTCGTGGTATTCGGCGTGATTCGGAGAGTTCTTCTCGTACATCTCCATGAAACGACGGTTCTCTTCGGGATGAGCTGACCAGTATCGGTCGTGGTGTAGTGTCTTCATGTAGTAGTCCGGATCGAGTCCCTCTTTCACGCAGAACTCGAGCGGCTCGAGCCGATGCGCACAGATGCCGACCGGCACGTCGTACTTCTTCATGATCTCGAAGGCCCTGACGATGTTCTCCTGTTTGTTCTGGTGGTACCAGATGTCGCTGGCGCCGCCCCACAGGTAGACCGACGATGCTCCCAGTTCCAGATGTTCGACCACCAGCTTTTCGTACCTGTTGATGTCCGTGGTAATCACGTCGGCAAGCCACTGCATCTTGCCGCCCCATTCGTCCCAATATCGCGAGAGTCGGAAGTGCTTGAAGTTATGGTTCTTCAGCACGATGGTGTTAGCGCCGAGTGCTTCACACTTCTTCAGCGTCATGAAGATTCGCTCTTCCGTGTTGTAGCGGGAGGCAAGCGAACGTACATAATGCAGGTCTCGCGCGTGCATATTCATGCTGATCAGATTGCTGCCACTGATCAGCCGGCCCACGGACAAGTTGCCGATTTTCCCTGCGGGCATCTGCCTCTGCTTGGCCACGACTTTCGGATCATCCAGATCCAACGATTTGAGCCTGGCGTACTCTCGTCTGTCGGACGGAGTAACCAAATCTGGGCCGGTCAGCGCATCCGACTTTCCATCTGGTTTAGCTTTTGAAGACTGATACGAGAAGATGCCAAATATGGGCAAGACGCCGAAAGTGCCAAGCAGTTTTCTGCGATCCTCTCTGTTTGCCGAACTCGCATTCTGTTGGGTCCCTCGCAAACGCAAGACGGAAGCAACGGCCCGCATCCACTTCCGTGCTGTCCCAGCGATTCTCTCGCACAACTGCGTCAAAACCGGCGTTCTATTCTCAGCCATTCATATCTCCTCGGACTCCAGGTGGGCGGTTTAGAGGTCTTCCTTGATAATCAGGTTCCGCTCGAAGTCAAGCGTCATTTTGCGCGGTGCCTTTTGAATGGTGATAAGGCCGCGGCGATGATCCGCTTTTAGGTAGGGGCAATCATAGACCTTCTGTGGAGCCAGATTAATACGACTGCCGTTCACCTCTGGCAACTTGTGACCATCGGCGTAGAGTGTGAGCGTCGTTGTTTGCTCCAGGGAATTCTCGAAGGCGTACTGCACCATGTCCGCAGTACATGTAATCGAGTGCTGCCGTACGTACGCGATGAAACGCTCCTGTGAAGGAAAACGCTCTCGCCGTCCAGCAACAAACACAATCGGCGCCAAATCATCCGCGGGAACCAACCATCCGTCCTCCCATGCATAACCGTCCGTGTCTTCGTTGTTGTCTCTCGGCAGGATGCATACGGCCAAACAAGCGTCACCTTCCTGGAGAAACAGCCAGCCGTCCTGTTCGACCAAGCGGTGCTTCATGCTTCGACCGAAGAATACTCGCATCGGCCCGACTTGTTTGCTCTTGATGCGGTTCTTCTGCACGATCATGACGTTTTCGTGCTGGACGGCTACATGCTGGTTGTAGGTCTTGCCGTTGCGTAGGCCCACGCATTGCGGAAACACTCGCGAGTTCTTGTTGGTCGCAAAGATCATTCCTTGCCAGCGGTTCTGAGTATTGATCGCAGCGTAATCCGTTTGCGGATCCAGCATCCACGAACCGAGGATGTAGTCCGGCGTGCAGTAGCTGTAGCGCAACATGCGGGGATGCCGCCCGTCCATCCAGTAGCCGCTGATGTCATTGCCCGTTTCGCTCGGGGCCTCCGCCAGCTTTGCCGGGCGCAGCGACTGATACACGTATTGACTGCGCTCGTGCGGATTGAGTGCGATGTCGATGACCACATCCGGCAGACGGTACTTTGTCGTGGCCAACACGTACTGTGCCTCGTAATGCTGCGTTGGGAACCAGTCGCCTTGGCCTGTCAGGATCCGCCCCATTGCGCTCCACGAATCGCTCGTGCCACGTTGCGAGTAATGTCCTTGATAGCTCCGCGTCTTGCCGCCGCCTCGAACACCTCCCAGAGCTTCCACCGCCCAATCCGCCCAGGTCAGATGCAGCAGCATCTCCATCTTCTTGCGCAGCACGGGGTCTTCGCAGAACTCCCAAATGTTGACCAGTTCCGGAAGGAAGTACTTGCCATAGGTCGGCGAGATCTCCACGAACAAGCCTCCTTTGGCCCGTTCGTCACAATAGAGCTTGTAGTATTCGTTCCACGCTTGTCGATGTTCGTCGGCCGTGTGGCCGTCCGGCAGTCTCCGGTCTTGGAAGTCCGGCAACTTGTACACTGCCTGCAACGCCAGGAATGCGTTGCTCAGATCCATCATGTCGTGGTTTTCGCTGCCCTGGATGAACCAGATATGCTCTGGCTTGGCTCGCGCCACGCTGCTCTTGGCACAGGCGTAATTCCAGAACATTTCCTCCAGCCGATGTTGAACGTCGGCCGCCAATCGGCCCGGATAGAAGGTGCTCCGGTCATGGAACAGGTAGTAGACACGCAGCCAGCCTCGCATCGCCCACTTGAACCGCGTCGCCACCTCGGGCGTCATCTGATCGTTTTGGATTACCTTGGCAAGCCCCTGCCGCAATCGCTCGTTGGCCTCGTCCGTCTTGCTGTTGAGCCACAATCCAGCCAGCCCGAACTGTAGATCGCCTGCTCGCTCATCCTCCAATGTCCGTTCGCACAACTGCTGGCCGTACGCCGTGTGTTTGCCGCGGATCGCCTCGCACTGTGCGTCCGTAAGCGCGGCCGAGCCGGCAGAACTTGCTGCGATCAGAACGAGCGGGATGATCGCTAACATTGTGAATTGCATGCCGTGGGCTCCATCGGTTCTAACGGATGTCTTTCATCGAGGGCTCGGTGCGCGTCTTTGTAGGGTGGGCCAAGTCTTCGCGGGCCCACCGGGCGGAGTACCGGGTACTTGATACCGACCACTGAGCGGTGGGCCCGCGAAGACTTGGCCCACCCTACTTCTGTTTCAGGTCCCGTCCGGCAGACGGGACCTACTTAGGCGGTTTTGATCCTGAGGTCGCATTCGAGCACGTGGGCAATCAGGGCCACGCGAGCCCACATGCCATTTTCCACTTGTTCCCAGTACCTGGCGCGCGAGTCGGAGTCGACGCTAACGGGAATTTCGCTTCTTCGTGGAAGGGGGTGCAAGATGGCGCAATTGGGACTCATCGCGTCAAGTGACGCGGGTGTGAGTGAGAAACGATCGTAGTCCAACTCGCCACCCGGCTCGACGTCATCGTACTCGTCCTGGACTCTGGTCATGTACACGGCATCCGCTTCGCCGATGAAATCCATCAGATTCTCGCTCTCGCGGAACGGCATTTCATTCTCGTGCATGTGCTCTTTGATATCGTCGTGCAGACCCAGCGAAGCCGGCGCCACCAAGTCCATCTTGACGTCTTCGAATTTGCTCAGCAGGTAGATCAGCGACCTGACGGCACGACCTCGAGCCAAATCGCCAGCCACGAGGATGCGTTTGCCGTCGATGCCACCTTTTCGATAGAACTCGCGGTGCAGCGTATACACATCCAACAGTGCCTGCGTGGGGTGCTGATCCATGCCCGAGCCGCCGTTGATGATGTGTTTCGGCAAGTCCCGCTCACGGAAGTACTGAGCGCATTTGGACGCGAAGCCGGCTTCCGGGTAACGCATGACGATCAGGTCATGGTACATAGCGAAAACGTGTACGGTGTCCAACGGAGTCTCGCCTTTGGCTTCCGACGATGTCGATGTGCTGGTCACGCGAGCCGTAGATATCCCCAGAATCTCGGCCGCTGACTGGAAAGAAAGGAATGTTCGAGTTGACGGCTGAACAAAGTAAAGGAGCGCTCGTTTGTTCGGCAGACAGTTCTGAAGAAACGTGGCGCCAATCCCGCTCGCGTACATGCCTCTCGCCTTCTCGGCAACGACAAAAAGGTCTTCGAGCAGGCCGCGTGAGAGCTGCTGCGTATAGATCAGATGGAGCAGTCGATCGCGGCTTGATAGCAGGCGAAGTTCGTCCTTTGTTGGTTTGGCGGTCATGGTTCTCTCCTTAGCAAGGCAGTTCGGCGATTATCGACTTGAGGCGAAACCCGGGCTTGGGTGCATTCGGCGCGAGGATATTCTACCAATGCTCCGCTTTTCTGACAGCAGTGGGACGTAGCCGGAAAGGCTTGTACTGCCTGCGGCGGGGGCTTATCCTGAAAGCTGTGCACGCCCGTTGCCCCCGGTGTCCCGCCTTTTGCCGTTTCCGCCCCAGGAGAGTCAAATCCGACGGAAAATGCGGCTGTACCTGCAACTGAAAGGTGAATCCTCATGAAGTACACAGTCCACTGCACGATTATGGGTATTGCTCTCATCCTTGTTCTTCCCACTGCGCACGCGAGCCAGCCTAAGAGGGCCCCGTCGCAAGATCCGCAGACAACGGCATCGCCCGTCTTCCGTGCTCCCGCCATGTGGGAGTACAGCGCTCCGCTGATTGCTCCCGAGAAACGCGATCGCGACCCCAGCCGGGCTCAGAAGGATCCGACGCTGGTTTTCTACGGCGGGAAATGGCACGTGTTCATGACCGCCAAGCTGCCGGGCAGATCGGCGATCGAGTATTGCTCGTTCGAAAACTGGGAAGACGCCGACAGTTCCCGGCGCACGATCCTGAAGGTCAGCGACAGCGACTACTATTGCGCCCCGCAGGTCTTTTACTTCTCGCCACACAGGAAATGGTATCTGGTCTACCAGATGGGCGTGCCTGGGGCAAAGAAGATGTGGGTCGCCTACTCGACGACCACCGACATTGCCGACCCCGATTCGTGGACCCAGGCCAAGCCGATCCTGGACGGCGGCGAAAACGATCCTCGCCAGCTCGGAGGGCTCGATTACTGGATCATTTGCGACGATCAGCGTGCCTACCTGTTCTTGACCAGTCTGAACGGCAAGATGTGGCGATTGTGGACGAACGTGGAAGATTTTCCCAAGGGCTTCGACCATTGCGAACTGGCGCTGCAGGCCAGGATTTTCGAAGCGAGCCACACCTACCGGCTCAAAGGCCAGGACAAGTACCTGACAGTCATCGAGGAGAACGGCCGGCGGCACTACAAGGCTTACGTCGCCGATCGCCTGGACGGCGACTGGACGCCCGTTGCCGACACGGCCGAACGACCCTTTGCCGGGTGGAAGAACGTCCGTCCGGCCCACGGCGTCGATCCGTGGACGGACAACATCAGCCACGGCGAACTCATCCGCGACGGGTACGACCAGACGTTGATGGTAGATCCCGGCAACCTGAAGTTCATCTTCCAGGGCATGTGGAACAAGGACAAATCCGGGAGGGGTTACGGCCTATTCCAGTGGCGCCTCGGCATGCTGACGCCGGTCACCGCGGACACCCCACGGGATGTACCGAAGGCTCGATAGATCTGCACTAGTGCTTTGTCAATTCTTAGATTTAGGGTTCGCGTTCTCGTGGCGTAAGCTTCCAGCTTGCGATGGACAGCGTCAAGTACTTGGCAAGCAGGATGCTTACCCCACTTTTAGAATTGACAAAGCACTAGGCCGCTCAGGTGCCTTCGCCCTGGTCCACGTTGCCAAGCACATCGACGGGGTCTTCGATGCGCACCTTGTCCGCGCCGGCCATTTCGATCAAGTCCGGCAGGTCGTAGTGCTCCAACGCTCCGTGGACGACATTCACTGCCTGATTCTGGTTCTCCGGCGTGCAGACCACTTCCGCCCACGACGCGATCATGTTGCGCAGCCGCACCGAGGCGAAACGGTCCGGGTCGAGCGCCGCGGCGTGCAGCGCCGGGATAGCGGCCTCGCCAATGGCGATCAGTTGAATCTCGTGCGGTTGATCGTCTGTGGTCTGGTATTGCTGCAGAAACTGGCCCCATGCCGCGACGTCCGCGGTGCGCATGCCGACGTAGGAACGGCCGATCAGATAGGCCAGGAAAATCTCCTGAACGTCCCGCCCGAATTTTCCATAGCCGTAATCGCGCTTGTCATGCCCGGTCTCCGTCTCGCCGATGCCTCGCAGTTCGGCTGCCAGGACGATCTGTCCTTGCTTGACGAGCGCTTCGATCGGGCCTCCAGGCGCGGCGTCGGTTTTCATGCTCTCGCCGTGCAGGTAAAGGGTCGCTTGCCCGTTGCATTTGGCGGGGAGGAAAGCCAACGCGGGAAGACGGATACCCGGTTCGGGCGTAAGGATCAGCTTTTCGATCGTGTAACCATCGCGTTGGATTGTGCCGGCGGATTCGTGGGGTGTGATCGTTTCGTGTTCGGCACGTTGGAAATGTGCCCCACTTATGCCGCCGATCGTTGAGAGTACCAGTTCATTCCGTTGGAGGTCGGTCAGCTTCTTCCAGGTGGTGGTTCGCTCGCGGCGCAGTTCCTGTTCGAGTTCCGCGTTGAGCTGAAATACCGACTTCTCGCCCTCCATCAGCAGCACCTGACCTTCGGGCGAGCAGTAGAGATCCTCCTGCGTCCAGTCGCCTTCGCTCAGGGCGCGCAGTTCCTTGTCGCTGGCCGGATCGGGCAGGGAAGCCGGATCGACTTCGTGAATCACCTTGTCTTCGCCCAGCAGCCAGCGAGACATCCATCGGGCGGCGGCTTCACGCTGTTGCAGATAGAACCCGTGCGGCAGGTCGGCGTCGTTCAGATCCACTCGCTCCGGATACCCCAGTCGCGCGTAGAATCCCTTGGACTGGCGGAACAGATCCCACGTGCCGTCGATGTCGAACGTCACATCGCGCCGGCCGGCGCAGATCAAAGTCGGCTTGGGCGCGCGCATCATTACGTAGTCCGGTTCGTCCATGCCGAAGGCGATCTGGCCAAAGATGTTCTGCTCGGCGTCCTGGGCCCCGCGAGTGTCGATCAGCTTGCGAAAAGTCGTGAGATAGCAGACCGGCGCGGCCGCGACGATGCGATCGTCCAACGCCATTAGATAGGCCGTCATAGTCCCGCCGCCGGAATTGCCCGTGCAACCGATCTTCTCGGGAATGATGTCCTCGCGACTTTGCAGGTAGTCGATCGCCCGCATCCCGTCCCAGATCCGATATTGGGCAACGTTTGATCCCAGCAGAATGCTGCCGAGCCCCATGGCAGTGTGCTCCTGCGTACACAGGTATTGCACCCGGGGATGTGGCACCGGCAGGCGGTAGCTGACCATGGGGAAGACATCGTGGTCCTTTTCGAAATCGAGCATCTGGTAACGTTCGCCTTGTCCAATGGGATCGTAGCAGAGTGCCGCCATGCCGTTGATTGCCAGCAGAATCGAGATCCGTTGATAACCGCCCGCCGCCTTTCCGTTGTGACTGTGGCCACAGGGAATCAGCACGCCCGGATACGGTCCTGTCGATTTTGGCAGGTAGAGATTGGCCGTGACGTGATGGCCTGGGCGGCTTTCGAACATCACCTTCTCGACGCGATAACCCTTGCCTTCCAGCCGTCCGACGATTCTCGTACCAAGCGGCGTGCGTTCCGGAAAGCCGCCCAGTTGACGCACGAAGAACTCGCGCCGCTCGTTCTGCCATTTCTCGCAGTCCGCCCGGCTCTTGAGAGCTTCGAAAGCTACGCGACGATCATCGAGCTGTTTGTAGAACTGCTGTTTCAGATAGACCTCAAGCTGTTTGCCCGGCGCAACGCCATCGGGCGTCTCCGTGAGCACGGTCAGATCATCCCCGGCGAATACAGCGACACCGAACGCCAACAGCAGGGTAACGGACAGGGTTCGTTTCATGGATCCAACCAAGCCTTTGTCTTGTGGAGACGTACTTACCGAGCAACGGTCGCCGTTTCCAAAGCGACGATCGCCCCAATGCTGCTAACAAGTACTTTCGCATTGGGATGGCCTTTCCGCGATTCTAATGAGCGGGAACCGGCAATTCAAATTGCTTTCAAGAGAGTGTCTGCAATACGATCAGAATATTGGATATGATGTTCCCGATCGTCGGTGGTCGGGAACATCGAAATCCGCTGGCAACACCCGTATGAGGAAACGAACGATGCAGAGCAACAGAACTTGTGCGGTCGAACTTATTTGCTTCGTCAGTCTACTGGGCGTGGCACAGGCGTCGGCCGAGATGCCGCTCGGTGACAAGACGCTCGTCGTTTGGGTTTCGCCGGCGAATCTGACGCAGGCGGGTGGAACAGCGTTGACCGTCAACGACACGACCATCGACCGCTTTGATGGCGTCGTCTTTGCCGAGATCGAACCGCAAGTCTGGATGCCCGGCAGCAACGGTTACAGTCGCACCAACAAGGAACAGGCCGATTGGTCCAAGGAAACCACTGGACCGGACCAGTTCGTGCAGATGGCCATTGTCTATGAAGGCCATCAAATCACGATGTACCGCAATGGCGAGTTGTATGCAGAGTACGCCACGAGCGGCCAGCCGTACGCCTTCGGCGCGAATACCGCCATCCTGTTCGGCCCGCGACATCTTTCGAAAGGAGTCGACTGCTTTTTCGGACGAATGCGCGACGCGCGCGTTTACGCGGAGCCGCTGGACGGGGAAACCATCGCGGCGATGGAGCCCGGTAAGCCGATCGACGGCGTCGAGCCGTGGGCGTGGTGGGACTTTGCCACGGCCGGGACGTACGACAAAGCAGGACGTTTCAACCAGATAAGGCTGTCCGGCGGCGCGAAGATCGAAGACGGATGCCTCGTGCTCAGTGGTACGCGGCCGACCATGCTTGCGACCATTGACCGCGACGGCCTCAGTACCGCCGCGATTCCAACCCAGTGGTCAAAAAGCGATCCAGTCCCGGCGTCGGTCGTGCAATCGACGCGATTGCTGCGAGAGAAGCTGTTGGACGACCCATATCGTCCTGGCTATCACTTCTGTGTTCCGGAAGACAATGGCCGGCCAGGCGACGCGAATGGCTGTTTCTACGCCAACGGACGTTATCACTTGATGTATTTGTACAATCGCAACGGCGTGGGCTTCTCGTGGGGGCACATCTCCAGCAAGGACCTCGTCCACTGGCGGCATCATCCCGATGCGATCGGGCCCGGCGACGGCGACGAAGGCTGCTTCAGCGGTGGCGGTTTCGTCGACGACGACGGAACGGCCTACCTGTCCTACTGGATGCTTTGGGGCGACAAGGGAATTGGAGTCGCCAAGAGCACCGATCGACATTAC
The DNA here is from genome assembly GCA_016784735.1 of Pirellulaceae bacterium. GTDB lineage: Bacteria > Planctomycetota > Planctomycetia > Pirellulales > Pirellulaceae > JADHUC01. The sequence goes on from JADHUC010000119.1 coordinate 20,406, forward strand.
GACCGTTGGCAGAAGTTGGAGGCCAATCCGGTTATCAAGTCTACGGAATGGGGAATCACCGAGACGACTGACGAAGACGGCAAACTGCTAATCTACGGTTCGGCCGACCCGACCAACATCTGGAAAAAGGATGGCAAGTACTACATCCTCACGGGCAATCTGTTGGTTCTGAATAAATATGGCCGCAAGCCGGATTCGCCGGACGATATGAAGGGCGACCGCCTGTATCTGCTCGAATCGGAAGACCTCGGTAACTGGAGTTACAAAGGCGTCTTCTACGAGCGAAATCCCAAGTGGACCGAAGACAGCGAAGACAACATGTGCCCGAGCTTCCTACCGCTGCCCGCGAGTCCCGACGGCGGGCAGCCCAGCGGAAAACACTTGTTGCTTTTCATCAGTCACAACAAAGGGTGCCAGTACTACGTTGGTGACTACGATACGGAGAACGACAAGTTCGCCTCCGACAATCACGGTCGGATGTCGTGGGTCGACAACACGTATTTCGCGCCCGAGGCGTTGGTCGACGACGACGGACGGCAGATCATGTGGGCGTGGCTGACCGACAACCCGGGCGGCGAGGCGGAAAAGGGCTGGTCGGGCGTGTACGGTTTGCCCCGATCGCTCTGGTTGGGCGACGACGGCACGCTGCGGATGCGTCCCGTCAAAGAGTTCCAAACGCTGCGGTCGGACGAAAAGACGTGGAAGGACATTACGCTGGCCGACGGCGAAACAAAAACGCTGGACGGCGTTGTCGGCGAATCGTGCGAACTTGATATCACGATCGACTCGGCCACGGCAAAACAGTATGGCGTCAAGGTGCGTGTTTCGGCCGACGGCGAAGAGGAGACGCTGCTGTACTGCGACGCCGAATCGCAGAAACTCTGTTTCGACTCCACTCGCAGCGGGATCGACGGACGCCGGACGTTGGAACAAGCACCGTTGGTGTTGAAAGATGGCGAACAGCTCGAACTGCGAGTGTTTGTCGACAAATCGGTCGTCGAAATCTACGCGAACGATCGCCAGGCGATTTGCCGTCGAGTGTATCCCGGCCGCGACGACAGCCTCGGCGTGGTGTTATTCGCAATCGGCGGCCAGGCAAGCATTTCCAGCGTGAAAGCATGGGAAATGATGCCGTCGAATCCCTACTGAGCTACGGCAAACTTTCAACTACTGGAATCGACCGTCTTGTGCATGTCGTCCACGGCTTGGGTAAACGAACCGTAAAACGGCACATTCAGATCGATCCAAGTGATGATCCGTTGCTTCTCCTCGCGACTGAGGTCAACACGCTTCTTGCCGTCCTTATCGGGATGACCCGACAGCACCAGGTCGGCCAGCTTGCTGCGAGGCGAGCCCCATTGTCGCGGTTCGATTTCCAGGATGTTGTCCTCGACGCCGTGGAATCCGGAGATCCAGTTCGTATAGGGATTCTCGACCAACGCGTTCTTTCCCACAAAACGATGCGGCGGAGCTGGCTCGTGCCCAATCGCCAGCGTGTCGTACGATTCGCTGAAAAACTGCGTGCGCTGGCCGGTCAGTCGAACACCGGCGTCTGCGTCCTCGCCCTCATGACACTGGACGCAGTGTGCATCCAGCACCGGTTGGACGATCGCTTCATAGTTGAACCCGATCGGTGCGTCCCAGGGAGGTAGATCCAGCGACTGCGGCTGACCGCGGAACACGCTCGCAGCGAGATCCTGGCTCGGCGGTAGCGGATTGCGCGTGGCGTGGCAGCCGATGCAACCTTGGACTTCGCCGGGCATCAGGTGCGTGTAGCTTCGCATCCGCTGCACCGCTCGCCCCTGATCGTCCAGCGCCAGAAAGAACACGGGTTTCTCCGCCGGGACCTGAAAATAGGCCGAACCGTCGTCGGCCACGTCGGCAAACCCCCAGACGACACGAGTTGCGTAGGTCGCTCCGCAGGAGACCGTGACGTTCATCACGCCGAACTTGCAGCGGCGCTGGCGGCTTAACGCATCCCGAGGTTTCTCCTCAACAACGCAGATCCGCTTGACGTCACCTCGCTTGACATACGGCTCCAAGCCGTTGTACACGTCCTGGATATAGACGGCGGCCCAATCGCCCGCCTCGTCCGTCGGTGGCAGAACCGATGTAGGTCGCGGTGGACGCGATCTCGCGCGGAGCGGCCGGGCGCTGTAGTAGCCCAATTCGCCGCGACGTTCCAGCAGTATCTGCTCCTGCCTTCCGGCATAGTCGCGAACGAGGAGGTTCCCATCTTTGGAAACCAGATAGGTTTGGTCGTCCAGCGGGTAGGGGCTTTCGTAGGGGCCGTAGAAAAGGTCTCCATCGGGGAAATCCACCGGCCGTACGTCGACCTCCGGGGTGAGGTTTTGAATTGCCGCTTGCGCATTGACGCCCCGGTTGGGGTCGATCACGCCTGTTGCACCACGGATCGGCTTCACGTGCCCTGTCATCGTGCAAAGGAGTTGGCTTGTGCCGGGGATCTGCTGCGCTTCGATGAAAGTGGCTGGCGAGAGCACACGATTGCCGAATACCAGTTCCAGGTTTGTGCCATCGGGACGGATTTTCCACAGGCTCTGTATGGCCAGCGGTGATTTGTCGACGTATTCCCAGCGTGTGTAGAGGATCCGTCCATCCGCAGCCACGCTGGGCGTGAAATCGTTCAGCACGTTGGCCGACAGTCGGACGACGTTCGAGCCGTCGGCGTCCATGCGGTGCAGAACACCCACCGGACCGCTGTTGCAGTAAACCCATTGATCCACGCGAGTCGAGATAAAGGCGATACCGCCGTCGGGCAGCCAGCACGGATCGTAATTGAAATCGTCACCAGTTGTCAGTTGCCGCAAGTCGCGGCCATCCACGCCGACCGTGTAGACGTGCACGTAGGCATGTGTGCCCGGACGGAACGGCGCCTTCTCGTGGCGATCAAACCGACCCCGGCGCCAGGCGAAGACGATCCGCTTTGCGTCATAGTCCAAGTCGGCGCTGAGGATCTCGCCGTCGGTCGAGTCGACCAGTCTCGTTAGTTCTCGTGTCTTCAGATCGTAGATGCACAACCCGCCGCCCTGGCGGTAGTCCATGTAGAAGAACGTGTACGGATGCGTAGATTCGACCGGGTGACGCTCGACCAGCAGGAGTTTGTCAAAGCCTAACTGCCCGTGGGACTCCGGCGCGGACTGCTCCGTTGCCAGAGCTGCGCTAGCAATTATCAGAGCCAACAGAACTTGAACGAGTGATTGCAGTGATCGACCAATTGTCATGGCACAAGCTTTCAACTGATTCCTCTCGGGTTCACCGATCGTCGCCGACTCCGTTTTCGTCTTCATCCGTCACGCCAGACAGCGGATTGTTCACCACCGCCTGCCAGGCGATCTTGCGAAAGACGCGATCGAGCTCGCGGCCGGGATAGTCCGCTGATCCACCGAAGCGAATGTCGCCATCGATCAGTTCGGGCGACCTGCCGTACATTGTGGCGTAAAACACATAGCCCTCAAGGTGCCCCAAACCGGGGCCGAGGTGCCCGAGCCGATCGCGCCACAACGAGCGTTCTTTCTTTCCCACGAAGGCGTGAATACCCTCGACGCCCGGCAGTTCGCCGCGGTGGTAGTACTGCACCGTCAGAACCATTGCCTCGCACGTGGGAAGGATGAACACCTTGTCCGGATATTTTTCATTGAGCGCCCCGACCAGCTTCTCGTTGATCGCGTGCTTCTCCTGGCCCATGCGAACAAAGGTCTCCGCCGTGAGTTCGTCTTCGGAGGCCGGGATCTTGTCCAGTTGACCCAATTGCGGCCACGCATCCGAGAGATAGAACTTCATCTGCGGATTGTACTTCAGGCAGAAGTCAATCCAGCATGCATAGTAGGCTGGCCGGTCGTTGAAGTACGGTCCCCACATCATCGCATCCCATTCTGCGTTGGCAATCGACGCAAGTAGCTTGGGCGTGGGTTTGCCATCAAACTGAAAGATCCCGTTCTCCTGTTCCCACTTGTACCGGGCGCTCCCGGTGATGCCTCCGCCCGTGTGCGTGAGCGGTGGTGGCTGCTGCAATCCCGCGGCCTTGACGATCAGGGGAAAGGTCTTGTAGCCCGGCGCCATGAAGCTGTGGCCCGTGCCGACGATTCGTAACGACCCGTCCACCGGCTTCGGGTAAGAGACGATCGGGTTGCGGTTGCCCGTTTGGACTTTCGCATAGACCGCCGCAATCTCTTCAGGCGATCGATAGCAGATCGCGTGATCGGGGAATTGGTCGGACTGCCAGCCGGGATCCACCCGGAACTCCCGCGGAGCCCCCCGCCTGCCATCGGTTGACCGCCTTCGAGACTTCTGCAGCTTCTGCCGATAGGCTTGAGCCTCCTCGACGGTCAGACGCCCGTCGCCATTGGCATCCGCGTCTGGGAACCGCTTGAGCCACTGGGCGAGTTGTCGCTCGCTGGGTTGGGCGAAGGCGAATCCAGTGCACACGAGCATACATAACAGGAACAACACAGAGCGTTTGGTATTCATGGACATTGTCCTTTCTTCTTCTTTTCGCGGTGGGCAGTCTATGGCCTACGTTCGAGACGTCTGCCGCCGCCCTATTCTCCAACCTCGCAGACGATAGGGCAACAGGAATAGAACCATGCTGGCGATGCCGGCGCTGACCGTGAGCCCGAGTGGAATGAATTGGTAGGTCCACAACCACGGGCGATCGTCGTTGCCCACAAACAGCGACAAATCTCTCGTCACGAGAGCGGCCGTCGTGACAAGAGCGAGTCCGGAGGCACAGAAGAAAACCCATCGCCTGGTAGACAGCATTGCCGCGCCAAGGAGCAGCATAACACAGATCCCTTTGATCGGCCGCGGTTCCAGCCACTGCGTTTCACTGATCGACGCGATCGTTGGCACCAGCGGTCGCAGCGTCGCAAGGAGCACTGCGATCGAAGCAACGACCAGAAACAGGTCTCGTAGTTGGACCTTTCTCGCCATCGGCGCCTCCACATTGCCGTCTGAGGTGCCAGTATCCGCCGAGAGTTGGCAGGTGAATTCGATCCTGAGCCACTTTGCCACCAGGCATATCAACAGCCCGTATCCCACGGGGACCAATATCGACGTGATGCTGTGCCAAACCTGCACGGGTCGGTCGCCCCACACCATGTAACAAACGGCGATCACGAAAGACAACGTAAGTAACAGCGGCAATCCACGTAAAATCAACCGCGACTTTCCTAGGACCAACCAAATCACCGTCAGCGCTAGACCGGTGGTGCAGATACCGTGGATCAATCGATGCGGGCTGCGATATCCATCGAATGTGTCGCCGGTATGCAGGCGAATCGCCAAGGGCAGTAACGCTAATCCGCCAACCAACGCAACGTCCAGCCAAGCCCACCCGCCTTCGACCGCACTGGCTCGCATCCAACCGATCGCCGCGATCAGGTAAGCAAACACAAACAACCCCACGAACCACGGCACCCACCACAGTGGCACCAAGCTCCGTATGTGCTTTCCCGTAGGGATCTCAACAATCTTGGCCGAGAAACCGTACGCATGGCTTGGAAAGAGAAGTCGGTTTTCGTCCAGTACAACCGGTCTTTCCGTCGGCTTCCGGGAGGTATAAGTCATGATCTGTTGCCCCGTTTCCCGATCGATCAAGACTCCGCGGCTGCCGTCCCAATCGAAATAGTTCAGCAAGGGCGATCCCGAACGATAGTGTGGCCACAGTTGATAAGTCCCCGCAGGCGGTGGGGGCAACCGTTGTTTCGTCTGTAAATCAATCGACATCGTGTTGTTCGGTGATAGGTCCGCAACAAACAGATCCCCCAAGAAATTGCAGGAATGTTTTGTGATGTCGAAGGATTCGGGAAGATCGAACGTGTCGAGCAAGCGTCCGTCATCGACGGCACGGAATTCGATGCCCGTGCCAGAAAGGTTCAGTGACGCGATTTGGTCACCGACGGCGGCACAGCCTCGTCCTCCCGCCATGGAAGACCAATTCGCTACGGAGTCAAAATCGCCATCGTCGTTAATCTTGATCAGGTCCAGTCGGATACGGGGTGGTGGCGTCACGCTGGTGCCTGCTACTGCAACCCGCTGCACATAAACGAAACTGCGACTGCCTGGGATCTCTTCGAGAATTCCACCTGCGCTCGGCGCATCGATCTCCCGCCGCGTCTTCAGCGGGTCCCGCAGATCGACGGAGCGGAGTTTTCCCGACTTCTGTCCAACGATGTATCGATCGGCGACCAGGGCAACGCCCGACCCGCCAGACAATCCCCTCACGTACAAGACCGCCGTGAGATAGGTTGGGTACTGGAACGACTTCAGTGAGTCCTCGTCGGCCTTTCGAACTGGTGGTCGTGAACATAGCACCATCTGTCGGATCGACTGTTCGTGTGACCACGGTTCGATCTTCCCGGTGGCCAGGTCGACATCGAAATGTTGGATCCAACCCCATTCTTGATCATCGCGCGTGCTACTGGTGTACCAAGCATGCTTGACGGTTATCTTCTCGCCGGTGTCGTCCAGGCTGCAATCAAATCCTTTCATCGAATAGGTATACGGAATGCTCGCCACGGCGGCCCAGATCGACACCGCGACAAGCAGGGCGAGCAAGATGCCCCATGGTAATCGACGTCGAAAAGAATATCGCATCCAACGAACTCGTCTCGGGAATCAGCAGACAACTCGGACGCACGTTTCGAAAACAACGGTACGCATGCCCGACGCCGAGAGACACTTAACAAACAACGATTCTACCAGACGGACGCACGTGGCGAAAAGAACGATGGCGCGCCTGGCATGGAAGCCGGGCCTCTGGGGCCATGGACGGTTAGCTGCATGGTTCGTAGTACGAGTCCACTGCCTCCTGGCCGCTGTAGTTTGGACCAGCCGCATCGTCCGCGCCGACATATCGGTAACCAAGCGCCAGCGACTTGGTGCCGACGCAGGAGAGCAGGTGTCGTCGATGGTTGAAGACCAGTCCGCACTCACGGAACTGCTTGGCAATCCGTCTTCCCAAGGGCTGACCATCGGCCAGGCGCAGATTCGCCATATCGAGATTGGCCACAAACATCCCCTCGACCGTGAGCCAGCTAGCCGCACTTTCAACAAAAGAGAGCTTGTCGCCGACGTAGTGCAATCCGTGAACGCATGTGATCAGATCGTATCGTTGTCTGGCTCGCCACATGTGCAGTGATGCCGATTGTAGCTGCAGAAAAGGGCAGCCGGGCGGCGTGTCCTCGAAGAAGTCGACGAGATCGACGCCATGAAGCGAAAGGTTGCTTGCTGGGTGAGTGCTCCGGAGTGTCTTTGCGGCATCAATCAGCGCGCGCCCGCGTCCGCAACAGAGATCGAGCCACGACGTTGATTCGGCCACGTCGAGGCGATCCGCCAGAAAGGCAATTGGATCGAGGCCGAGTTCCTTTTCATAGCTGTTGACACCGACCGCGCCCCGTTCGCGATTCATCCGCGAGTTGGCGACAACCGACGAGCGTTCAAGCGATGCATCATCGAGAAGCTTCATCCTGGCAGGTTCGCTGGAGGTCCCTTGTGGCCGCCCACTATGGCTTGCTATCTTTGATGTTTGAATCTCTGATCGCGTCGGCCAGAGACACAATGTTGGAGCGTGTCACGGTTATCTGATTCCTGCCTCTGTCAGTTTTTCCCGATACAAAGTCGGAGAACTTCTTGTCTCGATGATCCACGTAGCCCGCGATTATCGTCAACGATGAGTATACCCAAGCACTGACTCCAAGGGCACCAGCTTTAGCTTCTCTCTTCAGCTCGATGATAACCTGAGTCTCCGGAATAATACCGCGGTGGTGCAATTGGTTTTGATGCACTTCGGTAAGGGCTTTTAGCAATCGATAAACAGGATGCCCATCTGTCGGAGACCAGTCTCTTGCGCGGTCGACTTCGCTGGCGTCATCAAGCGAGTGGATTCTCTTGGTAAGCAATGCCTTGGACCTTTCAGGGATCTGGCAAAGCTGGTGCAATGCGAATTCATGGACGGAGATTTCAACATTGGTGCGTGAACGAAGAAACTTCCACGCTTCTTTTGCTCGACCGCGCAGAGTCGCCCCTGCAATCTCTCGTTCGTCTGACAAACAGTCAATAAGCCGCTCAGTGGCAGTGTCTTCGTCGGCCGCAGTCCATTCGATTATTTCATTGAGGCGTTTGATTACTGGCGTTTTAGGTTCGGTGGCATGAAGCTGCATTGGCAGGCACGATGACAGGACCACCAAGAAGCAAAGAAGCATGAAACGCGATGCATCAATCATCTCCGAAGTCTCCTGGTTCGGCCAACGGGTTCGCACGCCCGACGCCGACGGACCATCCGTCAAGTCTCCCAGACATGCCTAAACAGCATTGTTACTTCCCAGACCTTCACAGGCAACGGCGTATTCGCCATGGATGGCGAATCTCTGCGGGCGTGCGTTGTTGGGCGGCACGAACTGCGAGGGAAGGTTCCATCACATTGAGCGTTGCAAGGAGCAGGAATAGAGTAAGGACGTTCTGGCCCGTCATGTAAATGACATCCCGCCAACGGTAGCTCAATTCTTCCCACGCGACGCTCGAGATCCCGGAATAGCAAACAGCGAGGACGAAAGATACCGCAAGTGAGAGGCCAGCGGTAGCAACAAGCGATCCTCGGAGTTTCCCCCAACACGCAAGCGCTGCGTATGCGATAGCCACGTAGGTGAAGGATGGCAGAGCAATGATTACGACGAAGGATATTGGTTCTCCAACGAAACGAATCGCCTCGCGTGCGAATTCAACTAGCCAGCTTGAGTACGGCGTAAGGCCGACACCCATGGCCAACGTGATACACCAGCAGCCAGTCGAGGCCAACAAATAGCGTAGCGACAATCGGCTGGCCGTATTGTCGTCGGACCGCGACGAACGATATCGATGTATCAGCAACGGTACGGTCGTTGCCAACAAGATAGCAGGCACGGTAACCACCATCAGGGCACCCGCTGCGCCTCCAAGGAATCCGATCCACCCAAACTGATCCCACGGCTCGCGACAAGTCGAAAGCCAATCGATGCAAGAGAGAAAGAACAGGCCAACGAGCATCAGTAGTGAAAAAGACAACCGGAGCACCAGATGATGCCTGCCAAGCGCCAACCAGATTGCAGCAACGAGCAGCGATGTGAAGACAAACGGGTACTCGAAGAATTGAGTGATCGACGGAAGGAATTCGATCGAGTCCGCAAACTTGATGAACGCATTGGCGACAAAGAGACACGTCACGGCGATCAGCAATCGCGAACTCGTTGGAGAAATACGCGCGCCCAATCGAATTATGCCGCCTAGCGGGGTCGCGTGTACGACGCCGACGATACCAACGCCCAGACTCCCGCCAATCATCATGAACAGCGCCGCGTTGAAAAAGAAATCCAGGCCACCTGTGAAACCATCGAATACCGTGCTGTCTCCGAACAGGAAGAACGCAACATATGCGCAGATTGCGCCGAGACCCATCCCACAAACGCGAATACTGGAAGACCGTGAAATCAAGCGGGTGAGCAAGAACAATTCAGCAGCGATCAATACGGTGCTCAAGATCATCGCGCTGGCAATTTCGCCGCTATTCGCTCCGGCGATCAAGCACATACGTCGGCTGACTATATCCACAGCCTAGGCCGCCCAACGGTAGTTCTGACTGACACACTGTCGCAAAGACAGGATGCCCCGCCCTCGACGACTATTATCGTACTGCTCGCCATGGGGGCTGGCAAGATGATCCGTCGGGTTCGGATCGCAAGTGTCGGATCTCATGGCCCGCGAGACGCGCGGAATCTCAGTCGGCGCGCAGCATGGCATGCACGACGACGCAAGAATGCGGCCTGATGAACTTCGGGTCACGTCTGACAGCCGAGGAATCGGCGAGTGATGTGGAATTGAAGCTTCTGATAGAACTCGGCCGATTCGCTCCGCTCCCGTTGTGCCGCGAGCATACGGTTTGACCATGGAATCCCGGATTGCCGTCTCGGATATCCTGTCTCGCCGAGAGTGCTGATGTCCCAAGGGGAAGGAGGCGATTGCCTACTGAGGCAAGCACCCTTTGGCAAGGACGGGTAGGCCGTCCCACACGCGGAACACGTTTTTGCCCTGTTTCAAGTTCTGAAAGGGCCCCGGCAACGCATGGCCGTCTTGCGGGACGGGGCTGCCCCGGAAGTCGTTGTCGACCGACTTGTGGTTCGTTGAACCAACGGTGCTGGGATCAAATGGAACGACCACTGTCAGTTCGTGTGACTCAGGCGCGTACGATACTGACATGCCCCGCTGAAGGACGCTGTGCCGATCGTTGGCAAGTCCGTGCTTCTGCCAGAAGACTCGCCATTCATCCAGAGTGAGCCGAGCCTTGCTGCCGCCGTCCATCGCACTTTGGCCTGGCGAATGACTGCCCAAGTCGCGGTGAATCAGGTCCAGGAACTCGGCAGGACTCCACGGCGGCGGCCTGTCGCATGCACTGTTCACGAGAAACACGCGCTGGCCGGCCGAAGCGTCGTAGACGTTATGGTCCAATCGCTGAGGTCCACCGCGATGGGAAGGATAGTCGATGTCGAGCATCACCTTGTGGTTGATCAACAGGTTGTTGTAGAGCGAGTGGTGATAGGTCCGCGTTCGCGTCGTCACTTGATAGATGTACGCCCCTTGCCCGTGACGGCTGTCGGCGGGGCTGTTCGCAAACAGATTGTGCATTACGGTCGAGCCCGATGCGTCGTGAACATAGAACTGAA
>JADHUC010000120.1 GCA_016784735.1 Pirellulaceae bacterium
CGGTATACTTGTTCTCGCAGACCAGGTAAGCGTACCACTCGTCCGGCGTGCCTAATCCGTGCCGCATCAGCACACCGGTTCGCGGAAACACGTTCATCTGCCAGTCGGGCTTCTCGGCCGGAAGCGTCGGGTCCATGTACACGCGTTCCCAGCCGCCGAAACGATCGGCGGGAATTCGCATCGGTTGGCCGGAACGCAACCAGACCCATTGCAGCTTGCGGGAGTAGTCGGGATCTCTCTTGGCCGTCGCTCGGGCCATCGCGCCGACCAGCCCGTTGGACTTGCCAGCCGGCCCTCGCCCGATCGGCGGCAGCAGGCCGCTCGTGCCGCCCTTGTTCAGTTCCGTGTGACGCGGGTCCGGCGGTGTGTACTGCATGGCGTTGTACAGCAGCAGTCGCTTCAAGCGGTCGTCGTTCACAAGATCGCCCAGCCCGGCATTGGTGGCGGCGATGGCGAAGTACAACAACGGAGCCGTGCTGACGTGCATGTAATTGGCGATGCTCTCCGGCCACTCGCCCGCCGGCCCTACGTTGTTGGCCATCATCTCCTCGAACAACAGCCGTGCCGGTTTGATCCACGTCTTGGCCATCGGGTGGTCAGGGATCGTGCAGGCGACCAGGCCCAGGTGCATGTTGCTGGTGACGCTCATGTTCAGGTTGCCGGAACAATAGCCCCGTTCCATGGACCACGTATCCGGATGTGCCATCCGGTAGCCGAGATAGGCAAACCGCGCCCAGAGCAATTTGCGTTCGTTCTCCGGCACGAGGCCGCTGCCCATCACAGTGTCGAAAATCGAGCAGGTGAAGCCACCACCATTCATCGTGTCGAACTCGCCCAACTGGGCCATCTTCATCCGCAAACGCTCCACGATCGTCGCCCGCTGGGCCACCTCCGGGTCCCCGGTCATCAGCCACGCGCCCAAGCCCATCGACATGGCGTAGCCGGAGCCGATACCGCGACTTCGCTCGCTGATCGTCAGCAACTCCTCGACCGTCTCGGGATCCGGCTTGCGTTGCCACGCTTGTTCTAGCTCCGTTCGCGTCATGAACAAATGAGGATGCGGCGTCTTGACGTCCCAATCCAGTACGTAGTCTTTCACCTCGTTCAAGTAACGTCCGACACTTCCGTGGCGGATCACCTGGAACCGGCCGATGGTGAGGAATTTGTCCGACTCGGCCTCCGGCGTCGGCTGGTGTCCGAAAGCCCACTTCCTCACGCCCTCGACGTGATCGAGCCGGAGGAAAATCTCGCCCGATTCCGACCGCATCAGGTCGATCCTCTTGCGGCCCAGCATGCCACCGCCGCCAAACTTTGCCATCGGGCCCGGCTTGACCCATGCGCCGGAATCACGGCGAGTAATTCGCAACTCGCGATCCGCCCCCGGCATTTGCAGGCGAATGATCGTCTGCGTGTAGTCGTCGAACCAATCGTGCCAGGGCGTCAAGCGAGTGATCAGGCCGGGCGGCTCGTGGTCCAGCGGGACACTTACCCACTGGCCGATGGTCGCGCCGCGTTTTGGATAGGCCTCCGTCTGCATTCGAAAGGTTAACGGGCAGCGATCGTCACCGACGATCATGTGCCAGCCATCCTGTGCGTTCGTCTTCCTCACGTCGGCGTCGATCAGGACGGCGCTGTCGCCGGCAGACACGTGGAACGTCAATTCGAGCGTGTTGCTGTCCTCGTACGTGTAGCGCGTCCTCACCTCGGCAAAAACGGGTCCGTCAGCTACGAGCCTGGCTTCGTACGCGTTGATCTTTGTTCTGCCGTACATCCGACTGCCGCCGAACCACTCTCCGTTCTCCAATTGCATCGCGGCGATCGGCCCAGGCACCGAGTCGGACGTGGCCGGTGGGCTGAAGCTCCTACGCCCCAGCAAAAGCTTCGCTGCGAACAACGACGTACCGATCTCGACTTCGTTATCGCCGGCCTTGACTACCAGGTCGGCCGCTGGTCGCTCGGCCGGTTTCGTGCCGTAGCGGACGGTGTAGGTATCCGTGGCCAATTGCGCCAGGTCAACGACAAACGATAGCGCGGCGGTCTTGACGGATGTCTCGCTCTCGGGCCAGAACGTCACGTCACTCAGTTGACAGGGGATCTTCCCCGTTGGGCCGCTGAGCGTTACCGACTCGACGTGGCACTGGCCCTCGTCCGCTTCGAGCGGATACGTCACGAACTCCTTGGACCACGTGATCTTCAGATGCTCCCGCAACACGATCGTTTTCTCGCCGGCCTCCGATGCGCCAGCGATGCCTAACACAACGGTCACAGCCAGGACGCCGCGGACTACAAGTGTGTGAGCCATTTTTCACCTCAACGCGTTTTCGTGATGGCTGGAAAACCGACAGACTATACGAGACAATGCTCATTTACAACGCAGTAGACTATCTCGGTGTGAACATGATTCGACAAATGCCAGGCGTACCATTGGCAATGTGGCTGGTTCTGGGGCTGGGGGCTGTCCCGGTCGGGGCGGCGGACGAGACATTGACATTCGACGAGGAGATGGCCACGGTCATTTGGGCCCGACAATGGAATGATACGCAGACCCAGTGGCTGGCCGAGAAAGAGCGAGAGCGGCCCCTCTTCTTTGACGCCGTACACCGCTTCTTGCTTCTGCGGTTTCCCGGCTGTGCCGAAGCTATTGCCAAGAAGTTGGCCGCCGGACACGAAATCGCGTCAGCCAGACTCGTGCTGACTTGGCATGACCAGGAGTGGCTGCGTGCCGACTACGGCTATCATCATCGGGGCTATCGGCTGAAGGAGATGGAGCCCGAAACTTGGCATGCGCGGGTCTGGCTGCTGCGGCGCCCATGGACGGCGGATGCCAAGATCGGCCCCACGTGGAACGCGCACATCAACGGAGCCGGCTACTGGACCGCCGGCGGGGCGCGCGACACCGAGCTGGACCGGTGGCCCGATCCGCTGGGACAGGCGCCGTTGGGCAAGGACAAACCGACCGGCACGATCGACGTGACTGCTGCGCTCGCGCAGGCCAGCAACGAGCGCGCCCTGGAGCAGCGGCTCCGCGACCTGGAGGCTTGTGGGTTCCTGATCGACAGAGCCGAACTGGCTACACCCGCGGCCGGCTCGTGGGGGCTTTCCACCGGCAACTGCCGCGTTTTCGTCACCGACCCGAAGCTCGTGGTAACCTTCCGTCGCGCCGAGGCCGTTACCGTCACACTGCCGCCGACTGTGGACGTGTCGGCCTTGGCCCGGGAATTAAGGGCTACCGGCACCAGCGGCCAGCCACCGGTCAGCACCCCCGAAGACCTGCAAGAGCTGGCCCGCGGGATCGTCGACGCCCGGCCGGACATGCCGGAGTGGATGAAACGCCGCGTCCACGAGTTGCGCACGGTCCCGGTCGGCGAGCGCGAGCGTGACGACGTCGGCTACCGGCTGGCGAACGCCTTCGATTCCGGCGATCAGGATGCCTATTTGAAGGTCGTCGAGGATCTATTGATCGAGCCGCCCGGTTGGTTCCGTGGCCACTCGCACCTGGACTTCCTGATCCCGCTGGTCGAGTACGATCCGATGTTGAACGAGTTGCTGCGTTACCATCTGCACAAGTATTTCGAATCCCGTTGGCTGCATCCGTTCATTGAGGACGATCTGCGTGTCCGCGCCGGTTACCGGAACGGTATATCCACGCTGAACTTGATGACCCAGTTCCGATCCGAAGTGGCGTTAGTGGGCGAGTTGCTTAATAGGTCAGAAATGACCGTGCGCGGCAATCGAAACATCTCGCACCTGAACCGCCACATGATCTGGAGCGAAGGCACACACCAGGAACGAGGCGATACCTTCTACCTGGGCATCACGCTTGGCAACTTGAAGATGGTGTCGCGTTACGCGAAGGATCCGCTCGCTCGCCTGCGGGCAGACCTGGGTGTGGAGAAGATCCTGTTCGAGGAAAACACCAACTACCATCCGGGCCTGCGACGTCGGGTCTCGCGCGTCGCCCGACGCTATCGGATCGACGACCTGTTGATGCGGCAAGACGTGCCGCGCGGTGTGCTGCACACGTTGTCCAAGAAGGGCGTGCTGATCGAGACGGACAAGGAACAGGTCCACGGAATCCCGACGGTCAATTTCCACGCCTGCCAGCCGGTGCGTGTCGCCCTGTTGGCTCCCTGGGGGCCCGAGTGGGAGACGCACGCCATCGACGACAAACCGCTGCCTTCGTGGAGCGTTTCAACCAACCACGTCCGGCACCGCATGAATCCGCCGGTGCACGACATGACCTACTTGGGCAAGCATTACGGCCTGTCGTGCATGGACGCCAACATCGGCGTCGAATGGCCGGTCCTAGCCGTCTGGAAGCGGACTGAGCGCGACGTCCAGCATCTCGAAGACCTTGGTATCCTGTGGCCGTGGCCGTACGTCAACGGCAAACTGGTCAGCGACTACAACCAGCAGGAGCCCAAGAGTCTGGATGGGAGTTGTCCTCAGGCTTCTCTACAGCACCACAACAAGATGATCCACGTCGTACGACCCTTGGAAAAGGTCTTTGCCGCCGAGAGCCTTAAGGAGGGCATTCACAGCTTCAGCAGCCGTATCCTGGCGTACATGTACGCCGAGGCGGAGGACCGTGAACTGTGGATCGACGACAAGCGAATCACGAGTTATCCCATCACCGCCAAACAGGGCGATGTGATCACGCTGGGCGACGGGGTCAGCTATGTTGGCCTGATACCGCTGCCGGCCACCGACCTGGGACGCGACACGGAAGTCGAGATTCGCTTCGACTATCCGCGGCTGGAATTGGAGTCCTTCGTTTTGAAGACAGGCGACCCATTGCCGAGCAATGACGACACCTGGGCCAAGCTGCGCGACGCCACGGCCGGCTGGATCATCGAGATGGGCGACCACACCGAGCACGGCTCGTTCCAGGAGTTCCGAACGCATATGAGAGCGGCGAAGGTAGCGCGCCGCTGGGACGCCGCCGAGAAGGTCCTGCACGTCGGCTACACCAGCGGCGGCGACCAACTCGAATTGGGCGTCAATTGCGGGTACGTCCGCACCGAGACGAGCGAGCGCTATATTAGGCCGAGGGACCTACTGACCTACTTCCGCGTGAACGGCCAAAACCCGTGGCCGCCCATCGAGATCGACCTCGACTCGCCCATCGGCCAATTGGGCACCGCCGCTCGGTTGGAAAAGGCCGGCGCCGTGTTGGAGACGGCCAAGGGGCAGATGGCCCTTTTGAAGGTCGAGCGCGTGACTGGTACCTACACGGCCATCAATCCGTTCATCGATCCGACGCCGCTACGGCTGACCACTCCCGATGGAGCCATGTTGAAAACGGACGGCCCGGCCTCGATGACGCGAATCCACTTTCGCCCCAACGAGTCCAAGCTCTGGATCGACTACCGCATCCCGCCGCCCGAGGGCGACAAGGCAGTCGAGATGCTTTTCAAGGAGAGCCAGACTACACATCCATGGTACCAGCGTTACTTCCGCGACGGCGTCGATGTCACGAAGGCCCACCAACAGTCGGCCCGCTTCCTGCTGGTGACCGGCATTGACGATCAACCCATCGTCGTCCTGAACGGCGATCCGCTGCCCGGTCCGCTCACATCCGTCACGGCCGAGGGTAGAACGTGGTTCCGCGTTCCGATTGTGAAGGGCGAGAAGTCGCCGGCGGGGAAATAGGAGCGGCGTCGCGGCATACGGCGCTCGCTGGAATGCCGCCCAGTCTCGGAAAGCTTGGTCGGCCAATACTGCGGTTGAACCAGCTTCGCCCGGAGGGGATAATAGCCGTAGAGTCATCCCGAACGTACACAGAGGAAGACGGCATGGCAACTGTGGCTTTGGACCGTACGACTACATTCACATTCCAAGCTCCGTTTCCCGCGGATTGGAGCCTGGCCGACTTGCAGAAACGACTGGGCGACATCCCCCTCGAGCGCATCCGTCTGATCCCGCCACCCGGCTGCGCCACCGAAGAGGACCTGCTCGAAATCGAAGCCCGTGAAGATCGACTCTACGAACTGGAAGACGGAATCTTGGTGGAGAAACCCATGGGGTGGTACGAATCGCTGCTCGGCGTGCTCATCTCAACCGCGATCAACAGTTTCTTGGACGATCATCATTTGGGGAAGGTCTTGGGCGCTGACGGCTCGCTCAGGATCCTGCCGGGCATGATCAAGATCCCCGATGTGTCGTTCATCAGTTGGGATCGTTGGCCGAAACAGCCGCTGCCACGACGCCCAATTCCTGCATTGGTGCCCGACCTTGCCATCGAAGTGCTCTCCGAGACGAACACCCAGAAGGAGATGGACGACAAGTTAACGAAATACTTCCAGGCCGGAGTGCGTTTGGTCTGGTACATCTACCCGGAAACACACGCGGCAAGAGCCTTCACCAGCCCGACGGTCGTGAGTGAGATCGAGGAGAATGGCGTCCTCGACGGTGGCGAGGTGTTACCCGGATTTCAACTGGCGTTACGTGAGTTGTTCGAGCGAGCTGATCAAGGGCGTCCTGAGGATGCGTAAGTGGACCGTGCCTACGAAATCACCTGCCGTTTACGCAGCCGGCGTGCTGGTCATCTTGAGTTGTTGTTCGAGCGGCACGGGGCAGGCTGCCGATCGTCCGAACATCCTGTTGGCGATTTCTGACGATCAATCCTGGGTCCATGCCGGGGCGTATGGCTGCCCGGGCCTGGAGACGCCCGCGTTCGATCGGGTCGCGCGACAGGGGGTTCTGTTCAACAACGCGTTTTCGGCGGCTCCGATGTGTACCGTCAGTCGGGCATGCCTTCTGACCGGACGCAACCAATGGCAGAATCGCGAAGCCGGTAACCACTGGAGCGTCTTTCCGCGTGACCTGGCCGTGTACCCGTACCTCCTCCAAGAGGCCGGCTACGCGATCGGCTACACGGGAAAAGGCTGGAGCCCCGGCGAGTGACAACCGACCGGTTGGCCCACCAATCCCGCCGGGCCCACATTCAATGACAAGAAGTGCGAGACGATCTGCGCGATCGGCTGACCGAAACCGTGACTCGTCAAGGCGAACCGCGATTCCTCGGCTACGGCGACATCTGGGAGAGCTACCCGCGGTTTGGCGTGATGAGGCCGGAGTTGGGCGGCTTTGCCGAACGCGGCAAGTACAATCCCAAGTACCAGGTTGAGCCGCGCAAATAGCGGGAAAGATAGCCCGCCAGCACAGTGTCAATTGAGAATGACGTGTAGGCCGGACTTGTCCGGCCTACGCACTGTCTACCTCTGGCTCTCCTAATGCTCGCTACTCCACGGGTTTGCTGAGCAGTTCCTTGAATTCCACGAGATGTTTCTCGTAGACGCCGCGAGGTGAAACGCCATGGCGGGCACAAATCGAGGCAGCCCGGCCGACGACCTCGCCCATCATGCCCGTGGTGTTCTGGACCCTCACTTGCCCCAGCGCGACGTGTGTCACGCTGATACTCCGCCCGGCCATGAACAGGTTTTCGATATTGCGCGAATAGAGGCACCGGTACGGAATGGGATAGATTTCGACGTCTTTCTTGGGCAGGCCGCTGCCGTGACAAATGAACGCGTTGCCGGGGAAGTGTTTCTCGTTGACCGTGTGAGGTGTATGCAGGTCGATACCCCACGTGCTGGTCAGGCAGGCGTCTTCGTACGGCTTCTTGCTGCGGATGTCGTGTTCGGTGAGGATGACGTCGCCCATTAGTCGGCGCGACTCGCGTTTGCCCAAGACGTACGCGACCGAGGACAATTCGAGGTTGGCGTAGCGTTCGCGCAGCCCGCTGCGGTTCTTCAGGAATGCCCAATTGCCATAGATCGCCCGGAGCATGTAGTCCCGGATGAACTCGGTCTCGGTGGCGGCGTCGTAGCGGAAGCCGGTCTCCCAGTAGTAGCGGCTGCGCGTCGTACGCATTAAGTCCATGCAGGAGTCCTTGTCGATCTGGATCGCCCATGGGCATTCAGGGAACTCGCGAGGGGCGCCAGCGTCCCTTGACTGCCAGTGCAAGGTTGAGCCCATCTTGACATTGTCGGGCGCGGGCGGGGCCATGGGCTCGTTCGTCTCGTTGCGTCCTTCGCGGCCTATGCGCCAGTCGGCCCCGGCCAAAAAGCCCACAGTGCCGTCACCGGTGCAGTCGGCGAACAACTCGCCGGAAAAGCGAAGACGAGTCCCGTCGACGATGTGTTGGGCCACGACGGCGGAGATGCGCCCATTGCGTACCTCGACGGCAAACACATGCATGTTCAGAAACAGCCGAACATTCTCCTCGTCCTCGACGATGCGCCGCCGCCGGTCGTCGCCTTCGGGGCCGACCTCCTTGACGATATTCCCGATCTGCGGAAACGGCGCCATGTTCGTCTTGCCGGAGGCCGATACGCCGATCTCGGAACTGCTGTTGCCGCCGAGCACCGGTCGGTTCTGGATCAGCGCAACCTTGAGCCCCAGCCGAGCGGCCGTAACGGCAGTGCAGATGCCCGCGACCCCGCCGCCGGTGACAACCAGGTCGAACCTGCCGGGCGAAGGGACGACCGCTGGCAGGCCGAGGCACTCACGACGGAACGTATCAAGTTCCTCGCGATCGTTGGGCGGAGCAACCTCAGAAACGGTGAAGGCGATCGCGTCGCACCGGCCCTCGAAGCCGGTCAGGTCGCGCAGTGTGAGCTCCGCCGTGTCCGCCGCGAAACGAACCGCCTGGCCGCCCTGCCAGCCCCACGCCGCGCCGCGGGTCCCGAACGCCTCGTCCAGCGGCTTGCCGTCCAGCAGCACTTGGAAACGGCCCGGTGCGCCGGAGGCGTTCCACGGTGAGACCCAGTCCCACGTGCGGACCCACACGTGCCAGACGCCGGCCTTCGGCAGGCGCACGGTTGTGACCGCATCCTCGACCGGACGGCCCAAGCCGTGGGCGAGCAGGTACGGCGAGCCCATCTGGTCCATCGCCTGCTGGTCGATCACCCAGCCACCCCGCTGGCGAAAGCTCTCGGCTTCGACCAGCACGGCGGACCTCTCTTCTGCCAAGCTCGTACCTGTGGCGCAGACAACCAGCGTTAAGGCGAGCACATGAGTTTCCGAGGGCGTTATGGCCGCCAACCTCTTGCCGTTTCGGAGCGTCTCGAACGGTCCCATTTGAATCTCCTTCGTTCTTGAGGATCAACCTGCAACACGGAACGCGTCGCCGTCACTACCGACCCCTCACCGAGATGGTCAAGGGCGAATGGTGCGAGAATAGGAGTATTGGCGGCTTCGCGGCCATCGCAACCCGAAGCGTCAGCGAGGAATGAGGCTCAAAACGGCTTCGTCCTCGCTGACGCTTCGGGTTACAATGAGCGGCTCCGCCGCTCAATCTCGCCCCATTCTAGTCAAGGTCCGTTGCTTGGTGACACGGCGTGAAACATGCATTTTTGCGCGATGTGATGAACGGGGACCTGGGGAAACTTTTTCGATACGTGCTCGGCTAGCTTCTGCATGCCGACTTCCTCGGAACATGGATGATTCACAACGATCGCAGGATACTGCATGTCGATGGCCAACGAGCCGTCTCGCCAGAAGCTGAACCCGTCGTCGGTACAGATGACGATGTCGGCTTTCAGGTCATGGACCATCTGCCGAAACGGCGTGATGGCACCGGTCCCCACGGCAACGCTGCGAACGAGTTTGTCCTCGGGGCCGATAAACAGAACGGCGTTCTGTCCGAACACGGCCAGTTTGCCGGCGACCTTCTGGGCGAGTTCTCCGGCCTTGATCGGAGCGATCTCGTACACGCCGCAGAAAGGCTTGCCTTTCGATCGGTCCGTTGCGATTCTCGCCTCAATCTCCTTCTCCAACCCGAGAAACTGAGCCCAGGCATCGCGAATCCCGATCTCTGGGACACGATCCCAAACGTCGTGACAACGAAGGACAGCCATACCACTGTTCTCAAGGAACTCCTTCTTCTTTTTCGCCGTCTCGAAGACAAAAACCGACTGGTCGCGGTCGAGATGATCGTAGTACGTGGGCTCGTGGGTAATGAACAGATTGCATCCTAATTCTCGAGCTTTGCGCAACGAGTCGAAGTAGCTCAACCAGCCGACCGCGATGCCCTCTAACACGGTTTCCGGCCCGCCGGCCTTGAAGGTGTCGACGGTTCTGTTGGGATTGACCCATTCGGCACCCAGACTTCGGAGGTGCTCGTGAACATCCCCGGCTGTCACCGTGGCGCCGGCGTCAGTGGTGACTTGAAGAGTGCCACCGGGCGTGTTCTCGCCGGCGCGGATGGACGTTCGGCCATGCAATGTGACAACGGAAAGGGCCGTAGCCCCCAGCATACTACGTTCCATAAACTCTCGACGGTCCATTGGTGTTCTCCGTAGAATCAGACGAAGTCAGAGGGTACAGGCATTGAGAAATGTTTCATCATCCATGCTATCATGTTACGGAACGTGATGTCAGCTTGAAGGGTATCCAGAGTCTGCCGGAGGCCGTCAATGACGAGACTTGTCGTCGCGATGCGACTGTATTGTGCACTTTCTCTTTGGGCGGTACTGCCGGAGTTTTCGAGCGCAGCCGATCGACCGCAGTGGGGGCAGCTCCACTCGCGCAACATGATTTCTCAGGAGAAGAACCTTCCGCAGTGGTTTGAGCCGGGCGAGCGAGATACTGATACAGGCGAAATCGACCTGGCCACGACGGAGAACGTCAAGTGGGTGACGCGGCTGGGAAGCCGCACCTACTGCTCGCCCGTTATCGCCCAAGGAAAAGTGTTCCTCGGCACCAACAACGATGCTCCGCGAGATCCGCGAATCGTCGGCGACCGCGGTGTGTTGATGTGTCTTGACGAATCGACCGGCAAGTTCTTGTGGCAGTTGACGGTCCCCAAGATCGATTGGATCCGATTCTTCGATGCCCCAAAGTCGGGAGTGACCTCGACGCCGACTGTCGACGATGGCCGCCTGTACGTGGTCACGAACCGCGGCGAGGTGATGTGCCTGGACATGGAAGGAATGGCGGACGGAAACGACGGCCCGTACACAGCCGAAGGGCAGCATATGGCTCTGCCGGATCAGCCACCGCGTGAGCCCGGTCGAAACGACGCGGATATCCTCTGGTGTTACGATATGGTCGCCGAATTGGGCGTTCGCATCCACGACTCGTCGAACTCCTCCGTCTTGATCCATGGCGACGTGTTGTACGTTGGCACGGCCAACGGGCTCAACGAGGAGCACGACAACGTTGCCAAACCGGACGCGCCGACGCTCATTGCTTTGAGCAAGCACACAGGTGAATTGGTTGCCCGGGACAGCTTCGGCGTCGGATCAGACGTGGTTCACGGCCAGTGGAGTTCCCCGGCCATGGGGCGCGTCGGCGATACGGATTGCGTGTTCTTCGGGGCAGGAAACGGACGCGTTTATGCGTGCGAAGCGCTGTCCGCGGCCGGCAACGGCATTCGACGGCTCCAGCCCCTGTGGTCCTTTAACGGCCAGCCCGACGCCCGACTGGGCGACTCGCTTCCTTTCCAATGCGGCCGCGGAAGTCCGTCGTATTCTGTTGTGGCAACACCTGTGTTCCGCAAGAATCGAGTGTATGTAGCCTTCACACACGATCCTTGGGTTGGCAAAGATGACGGATGGTTGGCCTGTATAGATGCGACGAACTCGGGCGATGTGACTCGCTCCGGTCTCGTCTGGTCCTACGACGGGATCAGCGACTGCCTTTCCACGGTCTCGATTGCCGACAACTTGCTCTTCATCGCAGACTACGCCGGTCGGCTGCACTGCCTGGATGCGGAAACGGGCCAGCGATATTGGATGGAAGAGTTGGGAGGGAGGATTTGGGGCTCGACACTTCTGGCCGACGGAAAGGTCTATGTCGGGACCGACCGGTGCGAGTTTTGGGTCTTCGAGGCTGCCAAAGACGCCAAAGTGATCAGCCGCATCCGGATGCGGGACCAGATCTTCACCACGCCCGTGGCTGCCAACGGCGTGCTGTACGTCGCTACCGCCAAGCATCTCTATGCCCTCGGCGGGAATCGTAACAACGGCAACTAAGAACCAGGAGGATTACCGATGTCGACTTATACCTTCCCGCTTGCAGCGGTTCTGTGCTGCCTGGCGAGCTGCCCCGCAGTATCCGCAGAGGCCGCGGAAGCCTCGAATGCGAAAACGACGAAATATTTCGAGGCCACGGTTGGATGTATCGACACGCTGATCCTCGAAGGTACGGACAGATACGGCGCGGAGCACAGTCCGCTGTTCAGCTCGATCCTTGATCTCAAAACACATCGCTTGCCGGAAAAGGCACCGCCACTGTTGCGAGGGCAGCGCAACGCGGATCGTGCCTTTCCGGGCTGCAACGTACAGCACGATCTGTTCACGTTGCTGGTGATGCATCACATCAGCAAGTTGACCGGTGAAGAGCGATACGCCCAGGCGGCCGATGCTTATTTGAAGTTCTTTCTACGGCGCCCGGCGTCGGTCGGCAACGGTCTGTTACCGTACGGAGAACACGCCTTCTGGGATTTCAAGAAAGAAACGATAGCTGGACTGCCCATCCATGAAGACTTGGGATTCGTCCCCATCGAGTTCCTGGAGAAGCTATGGGAGATCAATCCGCAGGCATTGGAGAAACACATTCGCGGTCTCGAACGTCACTTTCTGGAGGGCGACGATTGGATCTGGAATCGCCATGCCTACATTCTCAATGACCAGCGGCCCACAAAACCGGTCGACTTCCCCCGGCACGGCGGGTTCTACATCTACCAGTGGGCCTTTCTCTACACCAAGGTGAAAGATCCGCAACTACTCGACTGGGCCCAAAAGACCGCTCGTCGTCGCGCCGGATGGCATCATAGCGTGGCCAGTATGGGGATTTCGATGCTTCGCGCGAACAGAATCCTTGGAGAGGACAAGATCCCGGAGTTTGAAACCATCGGACGGGAGTGCCTCATGCCGTTGATCGAGGAACCGAATGATGACTTCAAGAACGGGATCGCTAACATGTACGTCAAATTGGAGAAGATCCGGCTTGAGCATAAGCAAGTAGAGAAAGACCACTCGCGGACTACGTATGGATTCTGGGACATGCTCTACGCCGGCAGCGGCGGTTACGGCTTTGTGGGTGCCGAACGCTTGGCCGTCATGTGTTTGGGTATCCATCGTTTGATCGACAGTCCAATACACCTGCAAGTGGCCAAGGATATCTGCGGCTTCTACCTGACTCATCCACGACCGTCCAAGGACGGCATCACGCCGGGCAAGATCGCCGGTCAGATCGCCATGGCCCTGGATCTGTATGACCTGACGCGTGAAGCCAAGTACCTCGACTACGCCCGAGAGAACGCAGATTTTGCCGTCCAGGAATTCTATGCCGACGGTCTTATCCGCGCGGCGACCGGCGCCGAGTACTACGAAGCGGCCAACGGCGTCGGAACATTGTTACTTGAATTGCTTCGACTGCACTTGATCGACTTGGGAAGCGACCATCCCTTGCCGCGTAACTACAGCGAGACTTAAGGAACGAACGCGGACACAGTCAAAGCTAGGGCAGGGCCACGACCGTCTGATTGAGTGCCGGTGCCGTGGCGGGGAATCGGGCGACTTGGCCGTTGCTGCCGGTTGCCTCGATATAGTATTCAAACCCACGATCATTGCTCGACGGCGGTATGGAGACTGCATAGACGCCTCGCGCGACGTGCTCCAACGGGAGTCTCTCAAAGGAGTCCCCTGCGCCGAGTGGACGTTGGTGAAGGGCGGCTTCCCGCGGTGACTCCGACGACAGGATAAGCACATTCAGCCGCAGTGATTCTCCGGGGGCGACACATGTGCGGACCGTCGGCACGATGACGCGCAGGCCGCCCTGGTAGTCTTTGGCAGGCATCGCGTCGGGCGGCAGTGGGGCGCCGAGTGCTTGTGAGAGTACCTGTGCCGTGTCACCCAGGGCGGCCGGAAGAACGCTCTGTTCCCAGAACATGACGGTGGCCAGGCCGCCGTTGGTGCTGACCGTGGCCAGCAAGTGTCCGAAAGCCTCACGATAGGCAGCCAGAATCTCTCGATAGGCGGGTAGGGCGGTTTCGGCGGCGAGCCGCTTTCGAGCGTCCAGGTCTTTCTCGGCCTTGACCTTTTCCATGACGAGCTGGAACTTGCCTACCGCACAGTCCAACTTGGCCCCAGCACGCAGGTATTGCATCGTGCCCAGCCAGTAGTCGAATCGTTCGCGGTTGCCAGCGCCCGTGACCTTGTCGCGGCATTCAGCCAGCGCATCGACGAAGGCGTAGTCTGCGGCGACCTGTTGCCAGGGGCGCCGATCGGGACGTAGCCCGGCCGGACAGCCGTGAGATAAGGGTCGGGGCAGCCGGCTGTCGATTTCGGCAAAGATGGCGGCAATCTGGTCGGCTGCCTCAGCACCGAAGAGGGCAAAGATCCAGTCGTCGTAGAAGTCTTCGCAGGGAACCTTGCGGAGTCGCTGGCTCGGGGTGGGCGACTCGGGCGGTGGGAAATCGGCGGCGTAATCTTCGTACGCCGGCCCGCCGCAGTTGATCTTGCGCACGAGGCCCTTTCCTTCGACCACAATTCCGGATACGCACGGGAGCGATTCGACGTAAACGAATTCGATCTTCAAGCATTCATCGGACACCTTCACATCATCGAAGCACTTGTCCAGCGCGGCAAAACGACCAACCTCGGCATGGATATCCAGTTTCTCCAGCACCGTCTTGCCTTGGAGCTTGAGATCACAAACCCGCTTGTCGGCGGCGTGGAAATGGGGTTCGCAGAAATTGAGTGTCACGCGGTACGTGCCGTTGGGAACCTTTAGTTCGTACCCTCGCATCTCGTAGCGACAGCTCTGGTACAGCTCGTCGTCCTCGGTGCCCGCAACCTGCGCTCCTGCATAGTTGGCGAACTTGCCTCCCTGGGCACCTTCGATCACGGAATCCGCTGGAGTCGATGGCTCTTCAGGCTTTGTGGCCTGGTCATACCAGGGCTGCTCCCAGCCGGCCTGCGCCAACGTGGCAATGTTAGGCGCGAGGATCCGAGTGCGCCACATCAGTCCCACCAGGCCGGTGCAGCCGTAGGCGCGCGCGTCGACGGCGTCCTGCCGAGTGCGGCCGACCCAGAGTTGGGGAACTGCCAAGCCTCCGTTGTCCCCTTCCATCCAGGGAATGGCCCACTTGTCGCGTCGTTTGACGTGGCCGAACGCTGGATCGACCGGGTCTTCGCCCAAGTGACGGCTGATCGCGCTGAGTGCGATCTCTTCGGGTATGAGCTTGTCGAAGCCCGCTCGATCGTTCTTGGGTCCCAGGACCCAACCACTGGTGGCCAGACGGAACGGAGCGTCGACCTTCTTGAGCGCCGCCAGCGCGAGCTGGATGTCGCCGATCGTCGTCTTCATCTGGTCGCCCGTGTTGCCTTGCCAGGTCCAGCCCTCTGGCGTCCACAGCCAGTAGTAGTCCAGCGGATGAGCAGCCATGATTCGGCGGAACATGCCTTCGTAGACCTGCCCGACAACGGCCGGGTCGCCTGGATCGTTGCCCTGCGATTTCAGCCGCTCTTGCAGGGCCTTGGGCATGACCATTGGCGACTCGGTGCCCAGGCAGGTCTTCACGCCCAGCAGTCGAGCCAACGTGAAGGCGTCGTGGAACATCTCTCCCGTACGATTGAAGACATCGTTGCACGCTTCGGGAGTTTCAGGACGTGGGGCATAACCGCGCATCACTTCCGGGCCCCAACCGTCGCGATCAAACAGCATCGCCCCGCCGAAATGGTAATCGCCCGTCGGCCCTGGGCGGAACCCTCCCCAACGCGTCCGAAACAGCGCGTTGTAGTAGCTCGAAGGATAGCTGAACGTGACTCGTCCCTGTCGGTCGAAATCTCCGTCTTCGCCCACCCAGACGGTTGGCTCGGCGTAGGGATGGCCTTCGGGATAGCAGTGCATGCCGATGAAGTTCATCCGCATCTTGGTCATCTGCGCCAAGTGGGCCTTGTAGTCGTTGGCGTTCCACAGATCGAAGCCGAACGGATGCGAGCCCCAAGGGTTCAACCCGCGGAGTTCAAATAGCGGTTTGCCGATCTCATCCAACTCCGGCAGTTTCCAGGCGATTTGTTTGTCGGGAATGACATCGCCGTGCAAGAAGAAGCGCACTCCCAAATGTTCGGCCACCCGGTAGGCACCGTACATTGTGCCGACGCCATCGCCTCCAACGACGAGAAGCACACGGCGCTCGTCCTGAGAGCACGTCTTCAGCATGTATTGCTGCGGTTCGAGTTCGGTAATGGCCTTCTGCAAGGCTACGTCGCCTGCAACCGCGGCGATGGTGGTCCGATCCTTGGTGGCCACCACGATCGCATCCTTGCCGTCCGGCAGGGCCGGCGACAACGGCAGCCACGTGCCTGTTCGGCAATACGCATATCGACGGACCTCGCGCGCCGCCAGCCGCTCCTGCCATCCGGCGTCCGGCGCATCCACGACCACGGCCGCGGACTTGGTCTCTTGGGCTGCGAACAAGGAGCAAGCCATCAGCAACAAGGGCATCGCCATAATGCCGCTGACATTCAGCCGTCCCAAAACGCTCATGATGATCTCCACCTCACCAGGATGTTCGTCACTTCCAACAGCAAATCGTGCCGTCGGCCAGGCTCATGAATAGCTTGCCGTCCGCGGCGATCAAACCATCGAACGCCGGCGGCACTTTCAGAGTATGGGATGCTTTTTCCGTTCCGTCCTTGGTGGAGATGACCCTCAGCTCTCCGCCCAACCGGCCTTCAAAGGCGCCATAAGGATCGGATTCGGGCACCTTGTCGGGCCATCCGGCCAACACAAGATGCTCGCCGGCCAGAACCATGGCGCGCGTTCGTAAAGGAAGCTGCACTTCCCACCTAGGAGGAGCCGCTCGCCTCCACGGGAGCAAACGGTTGATCATGGCCGCTCTTGAGAGCGAGATGTCGTCCGGTAAGACCTCGGGTTCACTGGCGGCGTCATCGGCCACGATCAGGTTCCCGTCCTTGCCGGGCGCGTAGTAGGGGCTGCGGCTGAACACATGACGGAAGGTCTTGGCCGCATAGGTCGTCGTCCCATCGAAGACCATGATCTCGCCCTGCTGTGATGCCGCGTACGCGAAATGCACTCCCGGCCAAGACCGGCCGCGTATCCAGTACAGGCGGTCGAAACCGGAATCATCCAGAAACCCGCCGGTGGGCATAAGCCGGAACGGGCCCGCTTCGCGCCCACCAAACT
Source organism: Pirellulaceae bacterium (assembly GCA_016784735.1). Classification (GTDB taxonomy): domain Bacteria; phylum Planctomycetota; class Planctomycetia; order Pirellulales; family Pirellulaceae; genus JADHUC01. The sequence goes on from JADHUC010000120.1 coordinate 17,164, forward strand.
TGGTTACAACGGGCTTGTCAAGTTGCTTCAGGTCGAGATCAAAGCAGTTCTGCAACATCGACAGCGTGTCGTCCACGCAGGTGAAAATGTCGTTGAGCGATCCTTCCATGTTGTGCGCATCGTGCGCGTCTCGACTGGCGCCCGGCGGGCCGTCCAGACGACCCTGATGGAGGATCTTCCCGGTTTTCACGTCAAGCCCGTACAGGTAGAGGCCTCCGTCGAGAAAGGAAGAATAACCGGCGCTGCAGTAAACCACATCTTCGCGTACCAGAACGCTGCCGTGGATCGGCCAGGCAGATTGCACTTGGCCATAGCTCAAAACGATCTTGTCGTATGGCGTAGCGTCGAAACGCCAAACCAAGGCGCCATCGGCTGCCTTCAGGCAATAGACCGAACCGTCCGCGCACCCAAACAGAACACGTCCCTGCGCGAGAGAGGGTGCCGAATCGACTGCGCCGCCGGCGATGTAACTCCAACGCTCCTTGCCTGTTTCTGGGTCGAGACAATGGACCTTGCACGAGTCTCGGGCCGCGACAAACAGCGAACCATAGGCAAACACCGGCTGCGAGATACGCCCGGGCACCTTCGTCGTCCACGCCTGCGAAATCTCCGCTGGCAGGGAAGTTCCGGCGCAGCCGCTGCGAGCAGGATCTTTCCGGTACATCGGCCAATCGGTGGGATTTGGGATTTCCGATTGCCGATCGCCGATTTCGTCATATGCCGGTCCCTTGATCAGTCTTGGTCCCCTGGTTCGATCCTCGAAACCGGCTGGAGGATGCGCCGTGAGGGCATTGTATCCGGTCAACTGCACGCCTGGGTGGCAGCGGCACGGGGTGGGTGGTATGTAGAGCAGGCCATTAGCCGGAATAAAACCGAAACGGCAAACGGGCCGGACCCAGTTGTTGGCGGAGTGGTTCCTTCCGGCAACGATGTCCATGAATTCGACGCCTCGTTTGGACCAAATGACGTAGTTTTCAGTTCCCTTCGCACGATAACAGCGGGGATGATGCCCTGGCGTGAAAAGACTGTTGTCGGCAACCGGCGGTAGCATCTGGCCGGTGTTCACATCGATACCCGCCGTCGCCAAGACACCGGCCCAAACGGCGTTGTTGGCGATCATCAGGTCCGGCAACCCCCGGAACGATCTTGGGATGGAACCTTCCTTTCGCCAGAGTCTGTTGCCATCGGCCAAGGCATAGGCGTTCACTCCGCTGGCAACCAAGACCACTTTATCCCCGGCAATCGCCAGCGAGTTGCCCATGGCTCCGTATTCCCCGCGGGGGCGCGGGGCATCGGTTCGCCATTGCTCCGCGCCCGTTCGCAGGTCGAGCGCTGTCAATTCATCCAGTTCATCCTTCACCCGCAGGAAACAGACCTTCCCATCCGACGCGGCCAGACTGAAGGGAATCATCTCGCCCGCCGGCTCCTTCCAAAGCGTATCACCGGACCGTAAATCAATGGCCACCAAGGTGGCATCGGGGAATTCCGGGCGCGGGTCACCAGGGGCCTGTCGCGGACCTTTTCTTGGTTTCCCTGGCGAACGCCGCACCGTCGGTCGCTCGCCATCGGGAATCGCACAGTTCCGCGCCAAAAGGACACCATCCGAGATGATGAACTCATCCGTCGTTTCAGTATCCGCAAAATGGCGCAGATTCTCCCCGGTCACCGCATCCAGTTCCGATACGGCCGCGCGATAACCCATCGTGATGTAAACACGGTCGCCAATGGCTACCAGGCGACGCGACAAGATGGGCGGTTTCGACCACATCTCATCTCCGGTCGACACGAGATACGGATTCCTTCCTCGCTCCCAAATCCTGGGTCCCCACTTCGGGATTGGTACGCGCCACAGTTCGATGCCGTTGAATGCATCCTGCGCCACCAACGCCCACTGGTCCGGGAACCGTTTTTCCTCCAGCTCCACCGGCGTTTCATGGACCCCCGTTGGTCCCTGATCGATCACCGAGAAGATACGTCCCGCCGTCGAGACCACGGCCGGCACACTGATGTCCAGTTCATGGCTACGGCACCAGCGCGGCTCACTGACCCATTGCAGGTGACGCGGCGGCCCCACCCTTTGGTCCCGCGCCACTGGATTACCGCTGGCATCGTGGAGATAGTGTGTCCATTCGTCGATGTCGACAGGCCAAGACTTGCGGAACCAGGTTTCAGGTTTCAGGTTTCGGGTTTCAGGATCGACTTCAAAAGCCACGCCGCCGGGGGCGAGAACGCGAGTGATCTCTTCACTTGTCACCTGCCATTTGTCACTGGCCACTATCACATTCACCAGGTTGTCGGCATAGGGCAGGTGCTTGCCGTCAAAATGCCCCACCGAGACCGGGCCGTATCCGTCAGTTGCGTCGATTTGTTTACGGGCCGCCTCCACGATCCTGGGATCAACGTCTAAACCGTGCACGATCACGTTTTCGTTCGTGCGCAAAGCCACCAACGTCTCCGCGTCGCTGCAGCCTAGGCGCACGATCAGCCCACCCGCCGGCAGAACTTCGGGCTCCCCGCTCCATGCGTCGGAGCAAACAACGGCCATCCATATCAGAACGATTCCGCGTCTGAACAATGCTTTCATGAGTCACGATCTCCTGTCGCCACCCGAGGGCTCAAAAGGTTTGGGGTTTCTGGAACTTTCGGATCGCCTGCTCGATCGCTTTGCCAGTTTGGCCAGGATCGCGTTTGGCGTCGTTATACTTCCCGTCGCAGAGCGTGATCGCCGGCGCGATATACGCGGCGACGATCAGACCCTGTGTGCCCATCTTCGCGAATAGCTTGCGGTAGTACTCGTCAATGTAATCGTCGGCCACGTTGAAATCGGCGGTCATGTAGACGATGCCATTTTCGGCCAAGGCGTGACGCATTTTGGCAGCCTCGTGGAGGTTATCGAGGTTGAGGTTGTGAATTGCGGTCAGCCCTTCCGTTTTCAAGTAGTTCTCGATGTGCTGAGTGGCTGTTCCGCAGTAGTGAATTGACCCGCCGCCAAAGGCCGTGAGCAGTTGGCTGTTGTAGGGCACAACAAACTTGCGGTAGAGTTCCGGGCCGAAGATCACACAATCGTCATCCGACATCCACACGCCGCCATAGCCGCCGGGGATTTTGATCCCCAACACGTAGGCGTCGTCTTCCATGCTCTGTCCGGCGACTTCCTTCTGAACGCGGACCCAACGGATCAGCGCGTCCGTAACCGTCTGCATGAGATCGTGGATGGCCTGCGGGTAATCGTGCATCCAATAGCACATCTTGTCGTAGCCAATGATCTGTAGCGCGGTGGTCAGGGGACCTTGACAATCGGTTACACCCACGGGCAGATCGGACCGCTTGCGCATCGTGCGGATCGCGTTCAGCACGCGCGGCATCAAACCGTCTTCTTCCGGATTCGGCGGTCGCAGGTCTTTCAATTGTCCCACGTCGGAAATCGGCGGCAGATCGACCGCCGGATCCATACGGTCCTGAAACACAGCGTTCACCCCGAACCCGGAGGCCAACACGCCAGTGCCGTACCAAGGCATCAGGAAAGGGATGTAAGCGTCGTCGTACTCAGTCACGTGCCGTTCGATCTTGGCCGTCTGGTAGTCGATCAAGCTGGTCGGATCGGCGTCGCAGTAATCGGGCGGGATATTTTCCAACAGATCGCCGAAAAGCCAGTAGTTGGCATCATAGATCAAGTACGGCGCCGTCTCGTTCTCGAACCGAAACGCCGCACGGATCGTCTCCTCGGCAGCCAAGCTGCGATCGCGGTAACGCGTTGAGGTCAACATGACTGGTATCCTCCCGTTCGCACGACACAGAATCGTCTTGGCTACGCTATTCCCGCGCCCGATCGTCTCGGCGGCGACCTGTTGCCGCGCGCTGTCTCATTCTATATCACGATTTCCCGCCGTTACACCGCGACCGGTGAGGATCGGCGAAATCGGGAAGTTATTCTGTTGGCGATCCTACCAGCAAAGCGGTTGCATCTGGCATAATGTGACTGGCCGGATAGAACAACTCCATTACCCGTCGCCAACAAGAGATACCGTGATGAAGAGCTTTGCCGCGATTCTACTGATCGCCGTTTCAGTGTTCTCCAATCTACTCGCCGACGACCAGACGCAGCGTGCCGGCGAGCAGATTGACCTGCCGGCATCGACAGCGCAAACCGGCACGGTTATTCCGGAAAAGGAGGTCGGGGCACTGCTGCACCACACGCATAGACAGTTTCCTTCTGTCGCGCGGCTGCCGGTTCGCCATCCGGGGCAAGGTGGATGGCGAATCGCGCTCACGGTGACTCGGCTATTGTCGCCATCGGCAAATGACGCGCGGCGGAAGACGGAGGACGTCGGCATTTGGCTGGATCAGGGAATCTACCAGGTCTGGTGGGGTGCCGAGACGATGGGTGGAGTCCGCATGACAGCGTTCGGCAAGATCGTTGCCGAGAACCCGGATGCAATGCTCAGCGGCCAAACGCATCGTATCGGGCTTAGCGTCGGGGAAAACGGCGGGATTGTCGTTTCGTTGGACGACAAAGAAGTGCTGGTGACCAAGATCGATCTACCCCGGCGGATCGGGCCGATCGACCTGGCAACGCGCAGCAGCGATGTCCGGTGGACCGACGCTCGCGGCTGGAATCTCACGTCGAAGCCGGCCGATCCGGTGCCGGAGTGGATCCTGCGAAAAGGCGAACCGAGTTGGCACCCCGAAGAAGGCATCACGAACGGATACCAGCCAATCAAGTCGCATCTCTGGAACCGCTGGCTCGGCAACCTGCTGCCGGCGCCCGGCGAGTGGCCGACGATTCCCCACTTCGACGGCAGCGGTTCGTCTCTGGTTTCCCATGGACCGCTACTCGGCAAACCGAATCAGCACACAGTGGCGATTTGGTGCCGAACGCTCGAACCGATGAAAGTCGACGTGGTCGCCGGCGTAAACGCCGATCCATCCCGTTGGAACGTACTTGGTACGATTCAGACCGCCCGCGAGCACGGCAACTCTGGGCACGTGGTTCTGGAACCCGGCTGTTTTTCGCCAGATCGCGTTTTCTATTCGCTCTGCGTCGCGGGCAAAGTGCTCGATATCCGCGAGGACGGCCGTTGGCCGCAGCTCTGCCGCCGCTGGTTCAATCCGGAAAGTCAGAAACAAGTCCACATTGCCGTCTGGTGTGGAGACAATCTCTATCCGGTCCCTGGCTCGGTTTACCCCGCGATCTGGCAGAAGTGGCAGCGGGACCTGGACCTGTCGGTACATCTGGGCGACTACGTCTACGAGTCGGCCTACCGGCGACGGAAAGAAGTCTCTCGGCTGGACTACCTGATCGCTACCGATCCGCAGCGGCCCGGCGGCAAGCGGGCCAGGCATGCACCACTGGTGGCCGTTCCGGACGATCACGAGCTGTTCAACGATGTGACCGGTCTGGGCGAACCACATCTGTTTCGCGCTCCTCCCGATGACGGAACTCGGCGGCCCGGCGCGCTGCCCTGGTTCATTTCCTCGCGCGACGCCGGCTGGGCGGCATGGGAGGAGCAGTTGGGTTGGGCAACTCCCGCATTGCCGCATCTGAAGGAGAGCCCGATTGTGCTTGGGCGTGGAACAGTCTCCGACGGCGCGATTGTGGTCGACGACAAACAGACCCTGGCTCGACTGGCGAAAGTCGATCCCCAGGTCGCCTCGACGCTGATCATCTGGCCGAACGGACTGCCGATCCGGGTTGATCGCCGAGGAGTGGACCGGTCGCAAATCACTCCGCGAAGCGCCGGTGTGTACCGGTTCATCGGCGTCGACCTCGCCGCGGGCATCGGCAAGATCGACCCACCGGCCGAAGGGACCGATCGGGTGCGTTTCGGAATCGCGCGACCGCGGTACGGATCGTTGCGCATCGGATCGGCGGAAGTGCTCCTGCTCGACTGCCGAACCATGCGAACGCTTTGGAAACCCGACCCTTACGACAAACGGCCCACCATGCTGGGCAAGCGTCAGCTAGAGTGGCTCTTGCAGAAGATCCGAACGTCTCCCGCGCAGGTTTTGATGATAGCCAGTTCAGTGACCTGGAAATACCACAACAGCTTCACCTTGAGCAAACGCGACTCGTGGACCGGCTACCGGTACGAGCGAGACCGTATCATCGGCGCGTGCAAATCTACGGGCAAGCCGGTTCTGCTGCTGAGCGGCGACCTGCATCACGCCGCGGTGCGCAAGCTTGACGCGAACGTCTGGGAGATCCTCTGTGGAGCGTGGTCAAACCAAGGATTCCAACCGCTCGAGCCAGCCACCGAAGACATCCCCGGCATGCCCAACAACGGCATCATGTGGTCGGAACCGGGATACCCGGACGTGAAGGTCCACTGGCACTCGTACGTCACGCGCTTCACGATCGGCGAGCAAGACATCGGTCTCGAAATCCTGAACCTCTCGACCGATGAAGTCGAGTTCGCCACCAAGCTCCCCGTGGAGCAATGAACGCAGCGGATGGCATTGAAGCGCACAATCTGGCTGCAGACCCAAGTCCACAAACGTCAGAAGTTCGCATTCGGCCTCGCGCCAGAACTCATCCCACGGCGGCGACTCGCAAATCTGAACCAGAGACCGCACGTGGCCGACCACGTCATTATCCGCCATGATCCTGAGAATGCTCGGTCGCCTCGTGCTGCCGATGAGCCATCAACTGCTGGAACTTGTCGCGAGCCTTCTGCAACCGCTGCTCAACCGAGGGCGGATTGCCCCTGCGAATTCGTTCCGCGATCTTTTCGTATTCGGCTTGTACGTCCGCCCGAAGGAACGCTCCGATGAGTTTCTTGCGCTCCAACGAGAAAACCGCTGATGAACGCTGATCGGCGCTAATGCCGATGAATGCTCAGGCAAGGTCCATCCTCGCCCAGCACTATGGTACACTGTACGCCAACGAATCTGCCATCCAATTATATGGAATCGCAAGGCCAAAACCGCCCTATCACTCAGGAGGTAATCCTACGATGAAACGTTGTTTGCTTTTTCCCATCTTGATGCTGTGCTGCAGTCCGATGCTGGCCCAGGAGCCGACCGGTGAGAAAGAAGAGGAAGGTTTCGAATCGCTGTTCGACGGCCAGTCGTTCGCGGGTTGGCAAGTCGGCGAGAACACGCCCGCCAGTTGGAAGATCGAAAACGAGCTTCTGATGCTGACCGGCGGGCGCAGCCATCTGTTCACGAAGGAGCAGTTTGACGACTTCATCGTCCGCTTCGAGTGGCGTCCGGCAAAGAAAGGCTACAACAGCGGCTTCTTCGTCCGCGGCCGCCAGATTCAGATGGCGCAGGGTGGCGCGGGGCGTTTGTTTGGTTCGGAAGGGACCAAAGCTGTACCCAAACTGCACAAGCCACCGGGAGAATGGAACGAGTGGGAGGTGACCTGCATCGGCGCCAAACTGTCCCTCAAGGTGAATGGCACGCTTGCCTGGGAAATCGACGATTTCAAGCGGGTGAGTCGTCCGCTGGGCATCGAAGCGGAAGGACACGCTATCGACTTCCGCAATTTCCGCATTAAGAGAATCCACAAGGTGGAATAGGGTTGCCATGAAAGTCCATCTGCCGCTGGTCGCACTGACCCTTTGCCTGGCGCATTGGCCCGGTCACGCCGAAGCAGCGTCCGACCGTTCTGCTGACGAACTGAAGTCGGTCGGCGCTTCGTACTACCCGCCGGTTGCCTCGGTCCCCAGTGGCGACGAGGAGTTCAAGGCGAATATCTACCAAAAACTGAACACGCCCGTGAAACGCGACAGCCCGATTGTCTTGAAAACCGGACCGCATCTGTTCGTCGACGACTACTTGATTCAAACCAGCAGCAATGTCACCCGTCGAGTCAACTGTCCCAAGCGTGATCCCAAGATCCCCAACCCGCTGATTACCGGCCGGGAAGACCACTGTGTGGCGCCGTATACCACAGTAGTCCGCGATCCGAACACAGGTCGGTTTCGCATCTGGTACAACACCTATAAGGAGAAGAACAAGGACGGCACCGCGCGGTTCGCTTACATGGAATCGAAGGACGGCATCCACTGGATCCGACCGCATCGCGTGCTCGATGACCCGGGCCCGATCAATTTTGGTTCGTCGGTGATCGACGAAGGAGCGGTTTTCGCCGACCCGTCGCAGCGTTTCAAGTTGGCTTGGTGGGCCGGCGGCGGCCTGAACATTGCCGTATCCGCCGACGGGCTCGGATGGTCGATGTTCCGACCCTATCCCGTATTGCGCCACAACCACGACATCAACAACCTTTTCTGGGACGGCCCGCGTGAGCGTTACATGGCCACCGTTTCCGTATTCACCACCGGCCCGACCTGGAAGGGCCAGCGGCGGACGACGATGATCAGCGCGAGCACGGATCTCCTGAACTGGGAAAAACCCTGGTACGTGATCACGGCCGACGACGGTGTGGACAAGGACTTCACCCAGTTCTACGCCATGCAAGGTTATCTGAACCGCGGCGACATAATGATCGGCCTGGTCAAGGTGCTTCACGACGATTGGGTCGCGCCGGAGACGCCCGCCGGCGCGTTCGGCGTCGGCTACACGGCACTGGCCTGGACGCGCGACGGCCAATGCTGGGTCCGGGACCTTGAGCCGTTCTTCGAGCCAGCCCCGGACCCCGACGCTTGGGACCACGCCCACGCCTGGTTGGATTGGCAGCTTCCGGTGGACGACGAGGTGTACATCTACTACGGCGGCTACAAGTATGGTCACAAGATGGACCGCTGGGAGGGCCGGCAGATCGGGCTGGTAAAGACGCTTCGCGACCGCTACGTCTCTCGGGACGCCGGTGCGGACGGCGGTACGCTGCGCACTCCGCCCGTGATCCTGCGCGGAAGCAAGATGACGGTCAACGCAGCAGTGTCGGGCCAGTTGCGCGTGCGTCTGTTGGACAAGTCCGGCAAACTCATTCCCGGATTCGACGCGGACGACTGCCAACCCATCCACGGCGATTCGCTGACGCACCCTGTCCAATGGAAGGCCGGCTTGAGTACCCTGCACGATCGGCCAATAATGATCGAATTCATTCTCCGCGACGTGCAACTGTACGCCTTCGACCTTTTGCAGTGATTCCGCGATCCCAAGTACAACTCTCTCTGTGTTTCTTCTTCGAAGGTGCAAATGGTGGACAGCGCAAATTCGGAAATGCACCGTCGTGAGCCGATCCAGGATGTTGGGGCTTTGTTTTCCGAGTTTCAGGCGGACCCGCAGTCGCCTTATCCGCCTCGTGCACAGAAGGCCGTGTATCTGGCCCGCCTATTGCAGGAGCGGGCGATCACGCTGCAGACGCCGGCCGAGCGACGGCAGCAGGCAGAGCTGGATCGCATGATCAAATGTCCCCAGGACAAGGCGACGCTTGTGCAAATGACGGACCAGGCTCTCCGGTCCAGCATGCCACGTCGAGCCGTCGATCAGTTGACTCACATCCTGGACGTGCAGGGCATCCCGCGGTTCTTCTCGACGTTGGATAGGGCGTTGCTGAGAGGCTTCCAGTCGTTCGGCAGCTATCTGCCGGGCGTGGCCGCGCCGCTGGTCAAGGAGAAGATGCACAAAGAGACGGCCAACGTGGTCCTGCCGGCCGAACGTGAAATGCTCACCGCGCATCTGGCCGACCGGCGTGAAGAGGGCGTGCGCATGAACGTCAACTTCCTGGGCGAGGCCATACTGAGCGAGCAGGAAGCGGAACGGCGCCTGCAGGCTTACCTGGACGCGCTTGAAATGCCGGAGATCGAGGTCGTCTCCGTCAAGATTTCGACGATCTACTCGCAGATCTCTTCGCTGGCTCGCGAGCACACGGTCGCCGCGATTTGCGATCGCATGGAACGAATGTACCGCGCGGCGGCCGAAGCGCGGTTCACTCGCCGCGATGGCACGGAGGCGCCCAAACTGGTCTATATGGACATGGAAGAGTATCGCGACATGGATCTAACGGCGCGCGCCTTCACGCGAACGCTGGACCGGCCGGGTCTGGAACACGTTCACGCAGGTATCGTGCTGCAAGCGTACGTGCCGGACTCGTACCGCGTGCAACAAGTGCTGAACGACTGGGCTCGCCGGCGCGTGGCCGGCGGCGGAACGCCGATCACGCTGCGCATCGTCAAAGGTGCGAACATGGAGATGGAGCGTCTGGCGGCATGTCTCCATGGATGGCCGCAAGCACCGTATAGGTCCAAGCTCGAAACCGACGCGAATTTCAAACGCATGCTCGACGAGGCGATGAAGCCCGAGAATCTGGCGGCTGTGAATCTGGGCGTTGCTTCACACAATCTGTTCGAGCTGGCTTACGGCGTGGTTCGAGCGTTCGAAGACGACGCCATGGACAAGGTTCAGTTCGAAATGCTCGAAGGCATGGCCAATCATCAGCGGCGGGCGCTGTTCGAAGTCGCGCAGGATCTGCTCTTGTACGCGCCCGCGTGCAAGAAGGAGGATTTCATCTACGCGATCGGCTACCTGGTGCGTCGTCTGGACGAAAACACGGGCCCCGACAATTTCCTGGCCCACGCGTTCAAGGTCCATGTAGACAGTGACGAATGGAAACACTTGGAAGAGCAGTTCCTGCGGTCATTCGATGCTTTGGCAACGGTCTCCGACGCGCCACGACGAACGCAGGATCGGCGATTGCCCATGCCGATGAAGGACGCCGATGAGACGCCGTGGGACCAGTTTCAAGGCGAGCCGGATACCGATTTCTCGCTGCCGCACAACAGCGAGTGGGCTGAAGGAATCATCGAGTCGTGGAAGGATCGCTGTGGCGACGATGCTACGGACATTCCGCTGTACATCGCCGGTCAGGAAATCACGGACGAGCGAGAGCTTTGCGAATGCCTCGATCCGTCACGGCCCGGCGTTGTCGTCGGCCGCTATCGCCAGGCCAACGATCAGGACGTCCAGGCCGCCGTAGCATGTGCGAAAGCCGACGATGATGGCTGGCGGTCGAGAAGCCATGCGGAGCGTGCCGAAGTGCTGCGACGGGTGGCCCACGAGATCCGCTGCGCCCGGGCCGACTTGATGGGCGCTGCTCTGGCCGACGGCGGAAAGACGCTGGCAGAATCCGATCCGGAAGTCTCCGAGGCGGTGGACTTCGTGGAATTCTACACAAAAACGGCCGAGTACTATCACGAGTTGGACGGCGTCAGTGCGCGTGGCAAAGGCGTGGTTGTCGTGGTGTCGCCATGGAATTTCCCTATCGCCATTCCGTGCGGCGGCGTTGCGGCGGCGCTGGCTGCAGGCAATACCGTCATCCTGAAACCGGCGTCGGATACCGTGCTGGTGGCGCATCTGCTGTGCGATTGCTTCTGGCGGGCTGGAGTTTCGAAGAAGACCCTGCAAATGGTCCCTTGCGCCGGTTCGACGGTTGGCCAGCAGCTTGTCTCCCACGACGACGTGGACGTTGTGATTCTGACGGGCGGCACGGACACGGCTTTGCGTATGCTGCGGCGTAAACCCGAACTGAATTTACTGGCCGAAACAGGTGGCAAGAACGCGACGATCGTCACCGCGTTGGCCGACCGGGATCAGGCGATCAAGAACGTGCTGCACTCGGCATTCAGTCACGGCGGTCAGAAATGCTCGGCCACGTCGCTGCTGATTCTGGAGGAAGAGATCTACGAAGACGAGGAATTCCGGCGTGTGCTGTGTGAGGGGATCGCGAGTATCTCGGTCGGCTCGGCCTGGGATCTGCACAACAAAATGGGCCCGTTGATTCGACCGCCCGGCGGCGCGCTTGCGAGAGGGCTGACCGAGTTGGACGAAGGCGAGTCGTGGTCAGTCGAACCACAAGTGGACCAGGACAATCCCAGCTTGGTGCGCCCGGGTGTGAAGGGCGGCGTGGCACCCGGCAGCTTCACTCATAGGACCGAGCTGTTCGGGCCCGTGCTTGCGGTAATGAAAGCGAAGAACCTGGACGATGCGATCTCGCTGGTGAACGCAACAGGCTACGGTTTGACCAGCGGGCTGGAATCGTTGGACGATCGCGAGCAGGAAATCTGGCAGCACCATATCCGCGCCGGCAATCTCTACATCAACCGGCACACCACCGGTGCCGTCGTCCTACGACAACCGTTCGGCGGCATGGGCAAGAGCGCCTTTGGTCCAGGTATCAAGGCCGGCGGCCCGAACTATGTGGCTCAATTGATGGACTTCGTGCCAAGCGGCGAACCTCGCGTCAGCCAGGATCTGACCGATCCGCATTTGAGCGAGTTGTGGGGCCGTCTTCATGAACTTGCGGACGATCCGGGAGAGTTGCCGGCGGACGAGATTCGACAGGTGCTTGCAGCCATTGGCTCCTTCGATCTGTACATGGACGAAGAGTTCGGACGCGAGCACGATCATTTCCGACTGATCGGCCAGGACAACTTCCGCAGGTATCTGCCTGTGGAACACCTGCGAGTTCGCGTGGACCCAGACGATACGTTCTTCGAGGTATTCGCGCGTGTATGTGCAGCCAAAGCCGCCGGCTGCCGCATCACGGTCAGCGTTCCGCCGCACTTCGAGTCGCCGACGATTGAGTTGTTGGACAAGCTGACACACTCTTGGGCGGCAGCAATCGAATTTGTCGAAGAAAGTGACAACCAACTAGCCGGCGTCATCCTTCGGCATTTGACGGATCGCGTCCGCTGTGCCTCGCCGGATCGGGTTCCGGATGCCGTGCGCAGCGCGATGGCCGAAACGGGCCTGCACGTGGCCGCAGCCCCCGTCTTGGCTGTTGGCCGCATCGAGCTGCTGTGGTACTTGCGCGAACAGTCGCTGTCGATCGACTACCACCGTTACGGCAACCTGGGAGCACGCGTTGACGAACCGCGCAGCGACACGCAGTAGTCGACGATTTGTAAGATGTGTTGCCAAAGCTATACTGCTACCAGTGAGGAATGGTACATTCGCTCGTTTAACCCGAAGCCGAAGGCGATGGCGGGCAGGGGAATGGACCGTCCACGCCCAGCGTCCGCCATCGCCTTCGGCTTCGGGTTAAACGAATCACCTTCGACCCGGAGCGGTACAACAAGTGAGCGGCGTCCCTCAAGCCGACATTGAGCGCGCGGTATTGATCGCCGAGCCGACCTTCTTCTTAGACGAATCGCGGCGTTTGCGGACCGTTTGGCGATTCCTGATCTTCGGAGCAGGCTTCGTCATTGCCCAACTGGCAATTGGCATCGTCGGGGGAATCGTAGGGGCGGTTTGGCTGATCGTCACGCAAGGCCCCGAAGCTTTTAATGATTTGGAACTGGTCGAAGCACAACTGGAGCAGTACACGCCGCATATCATGGTCGTGGCGTCCCTTCCGACGACTGCAGTGATGTTGGCGTGGGTGATCATCTGTCGGAAATACCTCGACCGGCGTAGCGTTGCGTCGATGGGTATTGTTCGGCCCGGAATGCGGTCCGTGATCGTCGGTTTCCTCGTCGGCCTGTTACCCATCGTAGCGGCTGGGGGCGTCGTGGCAGCGGCCGGGGGTTTCAGCGTGACGGGAATCGGGTTTTCTACCATTGCAGGCTTCCTGGTTCCAACGCTGATACTGATGGCGTTCATGGAAGAAGTGATTTTCCGCAGCTACCTCCTGCAGAATCTGCTGGACATTCGCCGGCCCGTCTTCGGCGTGATTTTCACATCGTTGTTCTTCTGGTTTGCACACGCGCTGAACCCGCATGTTTGGTCGTCCGTCATCATTCCGGTCAACATGTTCGGTGCGGGCGTGATTTTGGCATTGGCTTACATGCTCAGCAGGAACATCTGGTTTCCCACTGCCCTTCACTTCGGCTGGAATTTGGCACAAGGTGTCCTGCTTAGTCTGCCCATCAGCGGAATGACGGTCGAGGGTCTGATTCAGCTTCAGACGAACGACGCTGCACCAGTTTGGCTTACCGGCGGCAAGTTCGGTCTGGAAGGGTCGGTTGCCGTGACTGTCGCGGAATTGCTGATGATCTGCGGTTTGGTGCTGCTCGTGCG
>JADHUC010000121.1 GCA_016784735.1 Pirellulaceae bacterium
TTGGCCCACGAAAACTGAATGCGGTTGACACCGGGCTTGACCGTCAACAGCCGGTGTTCGCGGACCATCGTAATGTCTTCAGAATTGTAGATGGTCAGTTGCGTGCTCTCGCGCCGGGGAATCGTGACCAAGTCAACATCGGCCAGCACGCATTGACTAATACCGACCAGTGTCGCAACGGCAAGATAACAGCGTTTCATAGATTGGCTCCGTGGTCCCTCGGAGAAAGCTTGATTTGGTGCGTTCGGCGTCGGTGGGCCGAAAGTCGCGTCCTTTTCTACAATAGTCGGACTGAGCCGGATAACATAGAACTCGGTCACCCCGCCACGGAGGTAAGTCAAGCGATCCGCGCGGACTCCAACCGTCAGCCGCGTGGTATTTGTAAGACGAGATAGCGACCGCGAGCGTTTTCTATTGTTGCGGCTCTTGTCTCTGGCTCGATCAAAGCTGCGTTAGGTCTTGGCCCACGATTGCTGAAATCTCCTGAGTGCCAGTATACTACAGCAAGGGGCAATAGGGCGGCAACATACAACAAGTACGTAACCGCCATCGAGGATGCCGTCAATGGACCGCAATTCTTCCGACACTGCGGCGACTCCGAAGCTCGGCCTGCGACGTTGGCTTCGCTATTCGCTATCCACATTGATGATCGTCGTATTGGTCCTGTCCGTCCCGTTGGGGTGGCATGCGATGCAGCGACACCAGCAGCGAAAGGACTACTTGGCGCTGATTGCGTCAGCGAGTGTTACTCCGCATGTGACCTATGGTAAGACCAGGGAGATCTATCTGGCTTTGCAACAAGAAACGAGCTTCTCGTTCACGGAGACGCCGCTTGAGAAGGTAGCATCGACCCTAGCGACCCAGCACAAAATACCAATTTATCTCGACAGGCGGGCTCTGGAAGATGTTGGAATCGGCTCCGACGTGCCGATCACCCGGAGCGTGAAGAACCAAACGCTCTCGGCCGCTCTTCGCGAAATGCTGAGAGATTTGGAGTTGAGGCACGTCGTGTCTGACGAAGTCCTGCTGATTACGACACCGGAGGAAGTGTTTAGCTCGACGCCGTATGTGGAGGTCTACAACGTCGCCGACTTGTTGCGCGGCGGAGAAAGCGCTGATCGGTTGGCCAAGGCGTTGAGCAACCTACTGCCGACAACTCCTGAGGAAAGAGATGGAAGGCTCGTGTCTCCCGGCTACAAGATTGATGCCTACCATCACCTTCTGCTTGTTCGAAGCACCCGCTTGGGACATGAACGTCTCACTGAGTTCCTCGCGATGCTTCGGGCCGGCATGAATCCGCGACGTTAGGCCCGCGGTATCGCAAGGCAGAATCACGGTTCGAAATCCGCGACGCGGGGGATGATCTGGATGCCGTAATCGCCTTTGTGACCACCCAACTTTATCGCTCGCTTCCAGGCTTCGTTCGCCTTGGGGACGCCCGCCTCGACGGCTATCGACAGGCCGGTCATGGCTTCCAGGTGGTAGTTGAAATGCGGTCGGACCTTGCGGTCGTAAGCCCAGTACATCATTCCGCCGCCAAAGCCCGTTTCCAGCAGTGGCCAAACGCCGTTTTTGTCCGGCAAGTGCTCCAAGCCTCGTTCGTCGTACCAACCGTTGTCGACGTTTTGCTTCGTGTAGTACCAGATGGCTCCGTAGTTGTCCAAATAGTCCGGCTCCGAATCGACCACTTCGAGTCCTTTGACTGTCTTTGTCGTCTTATTGCCGGTTCTGTCCGTTACGGAGACCTTCTTGTCGACGACTTTCGTTTTGATCCGCGCAATGGCGGTCGAATAGGGAATGGCGTCGCGCGGATCGTAGCGATACACACGGCCGTCGGGAGCTTTGAACTCGTCCTCGGACGTGTACAGGCCGACGATGTATTCGGCCGCCCAGTCGCGCACTGCTGGTGCCTTGTCATGAAAACCCTTGTCCGCTGCGTTGCCCAGAGCCCAAACCACCCATGAGTACATCCACGTAGAACATCGCATGGCGTTGACCCAATTCTGCCGCCCCGAGCATTGGAACACGCCGGCCGGTGGACAATGGACTCGCCGACCCGAGCGGACGAGCCCTTCGGTCATCTCGTCAAGACACTTGCTGACGCCGTCATTGAAATAGCCAACCAGTGGATGGTTGTCCGGCAAGATAAACGCTGCATCGACTACTTGGCGCAGGCTCCAGGCAAAGCTGCGGTCCATCGACTGCCACTTCAATCCTCTGTGCGGCCATTCGCCCATGTGATAAGCGGCCCAGAAGCTGACCTCCTCGGCGTAGTACTTGTCGCCCGTCAGCAGGTAGCTGATGTAGCCGATCGAGGGCGCGTGGGCGTGATCCGGTTGAGCCGGCGGGCGGCTGCCGTCGGGTAGTCTGTAGAGCGGAATGCGGTAGCCTCTATCCAGCGGTGGCTGCTCTACCGTGAAGATATTGTAACCGGGTGCGCCGTTTTGACGAACGTGGATGAAGAACACGCCGCCGCCATTTCCGTCGGCGTGCAAGATGGCTCGATACGTCTTCGGGCCGCCTCCGGCCAGCAAGTACGCCACGGCCCACGACGGGTACGGACCCAGGTCCCAGCGCCCACCCGTATTGGGCATGTGCCGCAGGATGATGCCGCTCTCCAAGATGCCTTGGCGGCGTTTCGGATGGTCTCGCATCTCGGCCCGCATGTCGTAGAAGCTATCGACCTCGTCGCGGGATTTGACTTTCACCCAACGGTACTCAGGCACAAAGCGGCCTTTGCGCCAGTATTCGAAGTTCGGCCGGCGGTGAATGTCCTCGAGTTGCCCATCCGTCCACGCGACGATGCGATAGCGGCTCTGGTCTATATGGTCGTAGGCACCTTCCTCGTACAACACTTTGTCGTTGTGCACCAGTTTCACGCTGGAGAACTTGTACTGGATCTGTTCAGGCCCGCTCTTCTTTCGAGCTTTACAACGCTCGACGACCGCCGTGACGCGAACGCTACTCTGCCCGGTGAACAGGCGCAGCCGCCAGAGGACCTCGATGTGCGGACCGGGCGTTCCGGAGGCGTCGACCGGCACGTCGTGAATTTCGAACTCCTTCATCACGGGACCGTCGTGAAGGACCTTCACTCGCTCGGACGCCGACCAGGCACGGGCGATGATCTTGCCGAGGTCGGAGGTCAGCACACCACCTGCCTCTGTCGCCAAAACGAGTTTCGCGCCGAAGCTGGCCTTATCGAAACTCCACTGGAACGGCGGCGGTTCGGTCGGCGTTTCGTTTAGCCAGTCGACCTTGACGTTGCCTCCAGCGGCCAACTCGGGCAATACGAACGATACCAACGCATGGCGAATCGACCCGTCGCCAGCCCGCCGAAGCACGTCCACTTGCGCCGGCAATTTCCGGCCGCCGATCATTGGAGTGATTCCGTTTGTGAAGTCCCCCTCTGCACCGACGCGGGAAAGGGCGATCGGCACGTTCTCCATTGCGCGGTCCGTTTGCAGGTTGTCGTACACGTTCGAAACGACAACGTCGCCCATCACTGGCGGTGCGACGTAGAAGACCAGGAGCATTACGATGGCGGGCATAATTCGGCGCATGGTGGTTGTCCCTCAGTACAAAGGTATTTGGGAACTCGTCAGCCGTTTTGATTCGTCCGACAGAGAACTCCGTACGATGGCCGCCTACCCAGCCGGATACTCACCGCACTCGCGCAGCGTTTCTACCATCGCCAAGAAATTCTCCGGCTTGACCGACGAATGGATGCTGTTCGAACTGGATAGACAGTATCCGCCGCCGGGCGCCGCAATTTCGATTGTCTCGCGCGTCACGCGACGGACTTCTTCGACCGGAGCCTGGCTGAGCAGGTAACCGCAGTCGATGTTGCCGACGATGGCAATGCGGTCGCCGTATTTCTCTTTGATCAGCCCGATGTCCATGCCGGCTTGCGGTTCGAGCGGGTTCAGCCCGTCGATGCCGGCATCGATGATCATGTCGATCACGGACATGATGTTGCCGTCGGTGTGCTTGACAACGTAGGCCCCGGCCTCGTGCGCGGCATCGACGCATCGTTTCAGGTTGGGGAAGATGTATTCTCTGAAGTGGGTCGGCGACATCATCGTCGAATGCTTGTCGGCGTAATCGTCGCCAAAGACAACCACGTCGACGCCGGCGGCGATCATCCGCTGCATAGCCGGTATGTCGTAGCTCAGGCAGACTTCGATCAATTCGTGGACAAACTTGGGATTGTCGATCATGTCCATCAGGAAATTCGTCGTGCCACGAAGAAAGGCCGGATTGAAGAATGCGTCGCGGCAGATGGCGGTCACGGCCTTCTTGCCCTTGAAGTGCTCAACCACTTCGGGCAAATGCCCCAGGACGTCGTCCGCGTTGGGATCGGGCGGCGTGTAGTGTTTGAGGTCGTCGTGCTCCTTGAGTGGCCCTTCGATCGGCACCGGTGTGCTCTCGGGGCCGAATGCCCGGATCACGCCCCATTTGTCGCGGAAAGTGCCCAGCTCCTCGTCGATCATCTCGACGTTGTCGCGGCTCCACGAGCTGCGGTTCATGCTGGCATTGTCCAATCCGATCCAGTCGCTGAATTGGAAGTAGTCGCAGTCGGGCAACAGCGCCTGCATGACCCGCTCGTCAATCACGCATTCGAAAAACGGTACGCGATCCGGTTGGCGACGCTCCAGGGCTGCGGTGACGCGTTCCAGAGAGTTCATGATCTTCCTTTCTAAACGGGTTTCGCAAAAAGGGGTCAGGACCCTTTTGTGCGAAGCACCCTTCGGGCCGTTCCGGCAAAAGGGTCCTGACCCCTTTTCGCGAGGATGACCTGGACATTATACAGCACTGCGCGTGCTTGCGTGTCAAGTGTCGGCGAGAGTATGCTACCAAGGTCGAACCGGATTGCCGACCCGTCAGGAATGGCTGAGGATTGCTGCCATGAGCCGTGCCGAACAGAAAAGACAGCGAGTCCTGGATGCGTTGAATCACCGCGAAGGCGATCGCGTGCCCGTGGGCGAGTTCTTCTGGACCAACTTTGTCCGGCGGTGCAGGCAGGAATTGAATGTGGGTGACGATTTCGATCCCTACCGCTACTGGGATCTGGACATGATCGTCATTACACCCAACATGGATCCGCGGATCACGGGAATCCAAGTGCTGAAGGACACGCCGGAGCACAAGGTTGTCAAGACGGGCTATGGAGCCACGATCGAACGAAAACAGACCATTCCCATGCCGCATTTCGTCTCGTTCGAGACCCAGACGTTCGAACAGATGGAGGCCTTCGAGTTCGACGATCCGAAGGACGAGCGGCGGTACTTCGAGGCCATCGACGACCAGATCAACGCAGTCGGTGACGAATTGAATCTGGGCCTGCCGTCCTTTGTCGACCGCGTCAATCTGTACGCGGACGATTTCTGCGTGTTCGGCAGCGTGTGCGAAGCCCAGGAACAGCTTTGGCGGATGATCGGTAACGACAACGTGTACTACAAGATGGCCGAAGAGCCCGAACGATTGGCCCGGTTCATCGAGCGGTTGGGCGATTTCCTGGTTGGTATCGTGGAAGGCCAGGTCGCGGCGGTCGGTGACAAGTTGACCGGCATGTACGTCTGGGGCGACATCGCGTGTACGCGAGGGATGTTGTTTTCGCCCGGCTACTGGCGTGACGTGCACAAGCCGCAACTGAAACGCATCTGCGATGCCATCCACGCTGCTGGGCTCAAGGTCATTTACCACGGGTGCGGCAATTCATCGCCGGTTTTCGAAGACATGATCGAGGTCGGCGTAGATGCTTACAACCCGCTGGAGGCCAAAGCGGGGCTCGATGTGGTGGAGCTGAAACGGCAATTCAATGGCCGATGGGCGTTCAACGGTAACATCAACGTCCAGGTGCTGGAGACCAACGACCGAGAAAGAATCCGCCAGGAAGTGCTGCGCAAGCTGAACGCGGCCAAAGGCGGCGGATACATAATCCAGTCCGATCATTCCATGCCCAGCAACGTCGATCCGGCTACGTATGACTACGTGATCCGGCTGGTCCGCGAACACGGCTGCTACCCATTGCAGCTTGATCCGTTCGACGAACCGATGGAAATCGAGGGAGAGGTCTCGCCATGAAACGCTACGGTATGGTGACCAGGGCGCTGCCCGAGAAGCTGGACGAGTACAAGCAGCTTCATGCGGACGTATGGCCCAGCGTCTTGAGCATGATCGAGCAGTGCAATATCCAGAACTACTCGATCTATGTTACAAGGCTACCGGACGGCAATCACTATCTGTTCAGTTACTTCGAATACGCTGGCGACGATTTCGAGGCGGACATGACAAAGATGGCGGCCGATCCGGAGACCCAGCGCTGGTGGTCCGTGTGCAAACCGTGCTTGGAGGCGGTCGAAGAGCTCGCACCGGGCGAGGTGTGGGCACCGATGGAGGAGGTTTTCCATCAGAACTAACGTCGAGGCAAGTTTGATGGTCAGCCGCGCCGGTCGCAAGGATTACGAGATCAAAGCATGACGACTTCGCAGGAAGCCCAACCAGATGCGCCGTCAAAGAAGATGAAGCCTGGGCGGATGTTGAATATCGCTCTGCGCACGGCCCACATCGGCGTGACCAGCGTGCTGTTCGGCGGGCACGTACTCGACGTCAAGAAGGACCAGTTGTTGCTTTGGCTGTATCTGACAATTGCGACTGGCGCGATTTTGGCGGGGATCGAGGCCTACCCGCGCTGGCGATGGTTCTACCAGGGCCGAGGCGCCGGGGTCCTTGGGAAAATGGCGCTGCTTTGCCTAATTCTGATACCCCAGCTCTGGGCGTATCGTGTACCGATTCTTGTGGCCGTGATCGTGATCGCCTCAGTCGGCGCCCACATGCCGGCGCGGTACCGATACTACTCGTTCGTTCACGGACGGGTATTGGACGACTAATCGAGAAACCCGACCAATTCCTGGCTGCGGCTGGGCTGCTGTAGTTTTCGTACGGCCTTGGCTTCGATCTGCCGGATGCGCTCGCGGGTCACTTTGAAGATGTGTCCCACTTCTTCCAGTGTGTAGCTGTACCCGTCGCCCAGACCGTAACGCAGCTTGATGATCTCGCGTTCGCGATAGCTGAGCGTCTTGAGCACTTTGTTGATGCGGCCGCGGAGCATTTCTTGGGAAGCGCCGGTGGCAGGACTCTCTGCACCGCCGTCGGGAAGCAAATCGCCAAAGTGGCTGTCTTCGCTATTGCCAACCGGCCGATCCAGGCTGATCGGGTAGCGACTCATGGCCAGCACGCGCCGAGCTTCCTCGACCGTCGTTTCCGCTCGGCGAGCCACCTCTTCCAGCGTCGGTTCGCGGCCTTTTTCCTGAAGCAGCAGGCGCGACACGTTGCGGACTCGGGACATGGTCTCCACCATGTGTACCGGAATACGTATCGTACGGCTCTGGTCGGCTACGGCGCGGGTGATGGCCTGGCGAATCCACCATGTGGCGTAGGTGCAGAACTTGAAACCGCGGCGGTATTCAAACTTGTCGACCGCTCGCATCAAACCGGCGTTGCCTTCTTGGATCAGATCCAGGAAGCTCAAGCCGCGATTACGGTACTTCTTGGCAATCGACACCACCAGCCGCAGGTTGCCTTCGGACAATTCTCGCTTGGCCTGCTGGTACTCGGAGTACACTCGCTTCAGATATCGCACTCGACTTGCCAGGCTGGATGGGGTTTCCTGGGTGGCCTTCAGGATTCCTCGATATTCCCGCATCCACTCCTCGCGTTCCAGGACCAGCGAACGATCCCGTTTCGATGCGCGGATCTTGTCCCGCAGTTCATTCACGCAGCTCGAGAAGTCCTCCAAAATGGGGATCAACTGCTCGATCTTCTGGGTCCGCAGACCCAACTCCTCGACCAGCCGCACTGCTCGACGCCGACGACGCGAAAGACCCACCCACGCCTCGTGACGGCGTCTCTTTGGGTACGATTTTCCCATGGCGATGCGATAGTCGCGCCTGTTGCGTTTCAGCAACACCTCCAAGGTGCTCAGGTTGTGGGGAATGCGACCGAGGATCTGGTCCTTTTCGAGGCGATCGGTGACTGAGACTTGAACGGTGCGGTCGAAGGGCAGTTCGCCATCGTGGACGCGTTTGAGCGTCTTGAAAGCCATTTGGATGACGTAGTCGCATTCCAGTAGCTTGGCGCGGAACTTTCGACGCGTGATCTCGATTCTTCTGGCTAGTCGGATTTCTTCCTGGCGCGTCAGCAATGGGATTTCACCCATCTGCGTCAGGTACATGCGAACGGGATCGTCGGACCAGGATTCGTTATCGTCAACCGCTGCTAGCAGACTTTCTTCCGGCCCCTTCAGATCCGGAGCTTCGGCCTCGCCAGCCGGCTCGGCTAGTTCGTCATCCTCGTCCTCGTCTACCTCTTCCAGCGGAATCGTCTGTATGTTCTCCTCATCGTGGGGCGTTCGAGTCGCATCGTCTTCAAAGTCTTCAATCAATGTGTCGTACAACGCAGCACTCCTCACCAACACTTTGTACGGGTACTAGTCAACAGAACAGAAAGTGGTGACCGTTCGCTAAGCAAACGTGATAGCCATGCCGGTACAGTCATACAGCTAGCTGAGTCCGCCGCAACTCGCTGCGACGCCACCGGGTCGTCATCACGGAAAACAATCGAGATCTCGCCTCACCACAGCGCAAAAAAGCATCCTGCCGGCAACCAATTGTACCACCCTATTTTCGACCGTCTTCCGCAAGTGGATATTTGGTAAAAAATTGCGGTCAGGGAACGGAAACCGCCTCCTGACTCGCCACCCAGATCCGCCAGATCGCCAATCAGGAAGGTCAACACCCACGAAACTTAGGTCCAAACTAGTTCGCAAGCCTTACTTTACGGGGGTGGTTAAAGATGCTGACTAAGCACACGTAGGGCGAACTGGGAACTGCGTGGGATGTTAAATTCTAACTCGGCTGGTGGCAGGGTCTAGGCCCTAAATTCCGAACTTTCTGAAGATATTTTGGGCTGGAGCGACACCGGTTTCAAGTCCGTCGGCAGAGAATCTGCCGGTTCCTTCACTTTCCACCCGAAAGAGAGGTTGCGTCAAAGTCACCCGCCGACTTGCCGAAACAACCGGCTGTGGCATCTACGGGACGTCCTGGCCGCGCATACTGGACGTGCTATCGAGCTTGGCGTCGCCGCTAGGACTGGGCGAGCGAATTGCACGAGCAAGCGAACGGGCACTCGCCGGTGCCGGGTGGCTGGCTAGCTCGGGAACGTTATACGTCTCGATGCACCGGTCGTAGAACGTGGGATCTTTCTGCGGGAGCACCCACGGTTTGTGTACCTGGCCTGATTCGTCGACGTAACTGAAATAGATCCGGCCAAACAACCCGTCACGCCGCTTGCTGGCGAATGCAATCCAGCGACTGTTGCTGGACCAGGAGTGCCAGGACTCGGATTTCGGACTGTTGACAGCCAAGCGGCGGTGTTGCCGGGTCTTCAGGTCGAGCAGGTACAAATCACCTGAAGGCTGGTAGACGTGAAGCTGCCGTAAGCCGACATACAGAACAACAGCCACCGCCCGTCAGGAGAGACCCTTGGTTCGGTAATGCTCAGCCCGGTGTCCTTAGCCAACAGCATGGGTTCAACCTCACCCCAACGACCGGTGTCCGGGTCGTAAGAGATTCGCATTAGGTCATAGCGGACTTCCTTGTAGCGTTCGATGGGAAAGGGAGCACAACTGCAGAAATATAGATACCGCCCGTCCGGCGACCACGCAGGAAACGTCTCCAGCCGATCGGGTTTGGAGATGTTAGGCGTGGTCGTCAACGGAATCCTGCACGACCATCAACTCCCGACGTGAGGCCACCGACGGCTCGCTGGATAGCAGTGGATCGATGTCGAGCTGCCGGTTGCAGCGATGCGCCCATTTGTTGTGCAACAGACTGCGCTCCATCAACAGAAGGAACCTCCGCGCGGCCTCCGGTCTTCCTTTGAGCACATTGATGTAGATCAGACGCTTCAGGATACGGGGGCGGGCACCGTAACCCTCAAGTGCCTCGTGCGCCATGTGCTCCGATTCGTTGATTCGTCCCAACTCATAGAGTATGTCGCTACATTGCCGAGGCGTTGTCAGGGCCATGGTCGAAATATCCCCGGGGACAAAAGCCAATGTCATACTGTTCAACGTCTGGGGATACTCAAACATTCGGTCCAACAGATCACCGTTGAAGTACAGGGCCCGGTTGATATGAAATCCGGTCCTGACGTCCATCCGGCGAGGATCCGAGGCCGGGAGCCGCCCGATGTGCGTGAGGAGATCGGTCCATTCCTGGTGCTCGGCGGCACAGACCATTTGTAGGAGGCAGTTCTTTGGGGAATCGAACAACACAAAGTCCGCAGCCACCACCGAAACCACGAACGCTGCGAATTGGACGACGAGACGGAGTGACGAACTCGGGGAATCCGAGGCATGGGCGCCTTTGGCTGCGGGGGGGCCGCTAGTCTGCTTCTCGCTATCGGAGACGGGCGAGTCGGTGCGGCGCCGGCGCCTCACAAGAACAATGGCGGCGACCGGGAAGAACACCGGCAATCCGATATTCATCGGCACCGCGATTAGGGCCGAGGACGGGACCGCCAGCCAGTGTTGACGAGATAATCTGAATCCTCCGTAAGCATGGCTGATGTTCAAATCGAACAGCCAGGCGCCCGCCATGGGGACAAGCGCGGCGCACGCCAGGCACAATACGCCAAGGAGACGACATCGCTTGCTCCCAAATTCAAAAACGCCACATACATTGGCAAAAACGAGATACAAACCGCCGGTTACGTAGTACGCAGTTGCGGAACCGATCAGAAACACGGCCAGCCTGACGGCATCGTGGGTGTTGCCCATCCGGATATACGCGTTTGCCAAGACGAGAACGACGAACAAACCCACGCACACCTCGACAACGTGGATGTACTGGCCGAGCAGCAGGAGGATCAGAACGGCTGGGATCAGAGTCAACGCACAGTCGCCCACCCCCGCGATGACCACGCAAAGCTGATGAGTCACCAAGCAAACTAGCGTCGCGAGAAACGTGAGAACCAGTGCGCCGAGCCAATCGTGCATTAGCATTGGTGACAAGAAGGCGGCAACGTACTGAACGGGCCCTCTTGGCCAATCGAGGAAACCCGTGAAGAACTCGTAGTCCACCAAGAAAATGCCAGGCTCCAGGCAGTACAACAGGTGCGGCTGAATTCACAGCAAGACGTAGAAGTAGAAAGCCGCGATAAGGCCAAGGAGAAGCGCGCCGAACAGCAGGTGTTGCGGCCAGCGATTTTGCGCGACGGGATGCATTGGCTGTGCCTCAGTTTGCTCTATTTCGGACGTTAGTAATCCGTGTAGGACTTCTCTTCTATCAGTTTCGAACCGAGCAGTTCGTTCACTTCTCGCTTGACCGCCGCGCGCTGGTCGTTGCTGCGATAAACGGAACGAGCCAGTTCGATGAATCGGGGGCCGAAGTCCTGTCTTCGCTCGCAATCACGGATATCATCCTCGATGTCCCAAAGGGCTTCGTTGACCTTTCTTAGCCGCGCAGCCAGATCACCTAGCTCCGGGGAAGCCTCCACTGCCTCGTCACGGGCCTTTTCCAGCACCTCCAATTCGACGCGCACGTTGTTCAGCTTATCCGGATCGGCGATTCGTTCGGTTTTGATTTCCAGAATGGTGATCTTGTCGATCAACTCGCCTGGTGCGATTTCCACCAAGATGGGTCTCGCGTGCACGATGGGATCCTCCATTGATATTGATCGGGTCCAACCCGATTCATGGCGCCTGCCAATTGCTTGCGGGATTCTCGATTCGCCGAAGTCCCGCAATCGAAGACTTGACCGACGAATGGACGCACAACATGTTTGCCGACACAATGCGGCCGAATTCGTTTGTGGGATTGTCGAAGTAGTTTGCTGGATTGAACAGGGGTGGCAAATGCCAATACAGGTCGTAGCCCAGCGACATAATGTACTCGATCAATGCGGCCGAATGCTCCCGCCGATCGTTCTCGACGTACAGAATTAGCCGGTGCTCCTCGATCGTCTTCGCTGCACCCTTCAGTACGCTCAGTTCCATTCCCTCGACATCGGCTTTCAGCAGATTGCAGCGGGTCAGGCCAAGCGAGTCGACGGTGGCCACGGGCACTTCTTCGCCGCTTTGGTAGCTGCCAAGGCCGAGGCCACCGAAGTTCTGCTCCGTGCTGTGGTCTAACGTGGGCACGAAAACCGCGCCAGGCGTTTCCCCCAAGGCTTCCGGGCGACAATGAACGTTCGTGCGCCCGTTGAGGGCCATGTTGGCGCACAAGGTCTGGAAAACAACACGCTGCGGTTCAAAGGCATATACGACACCTTTCTCGCCCACCAACTCGGATAGCATCAGCGTGTGAGCGCCGTAGTTCGCGCCAGCTTCCACCACGACGCTCCCCGGTTGGACCAGTTGCCGGAACAGATCGCATTCGCCTTCCGAGAACTCGCCATAACGGTCCAGCGAGCGGCCGATGTACATATCGTGGCGATTGTATACCATCAGTCCGTGGCGAGTTCGAGTCAAACGATTCATACCGCCGGTGACGACGCGATAGTCATCGTATCGCTTCGGCTGGACGCTGGGAAACTGATGGCAGAGTTCCTCGGCCATCCGCTGGAACACGCTCGACCAGTCGCCCACGCTGGTTTGCCGGAAGAGCCGCATGGTGGGATACCAAGGCGTGTCTTCGCGCTCCAACAGCCACCGCCAGTCCGGCACATGCGGCAGAGCAAGCCAGACTGGAACGCCCAACGCACCGGCGACGTGCGCGATGGCCGTGTCGGATGCGATCAGCAGATCCAGGCCCTTCAGAGCCGCCGCCGTGTCCATGAAGGCGCCGGACTGCTCGTCCAGCCGATCACCCAAGTGGATAATGTCCAAACGACCGCCGACGGCGTCCAACTGGTCGACGCCGGGACCTTTCTGTAAGCTGAAGAGCTGTATGCCTTTCAGCTTGCCCAACGGCGCGAGTTCGCTCAGCGGCACGCTGCGCATACGATCCGCGTGGTGCTTTGGGTTCCCCTGCCACGCGATGCCTACTTTCAGCCCACGATACGCGTCGAGTTCCTGCTTCCACTGCTCGATCAAGTCCGGGCTGGCCGACAAATACGGTACGTTCGCGGGAAACGTGTCCAGGTCGTGGTTCAGGATTCCGGGCACGTCCAACAGCGGTGCGAATACGTCAAAGGCCGGGGGATCTTCGTCCGCGGCGATCAGCGTGTCGATGCCGGGGCAACTCCCGAGCAATGGCAAAAGGGCCTTCTGGCACGCAGCAATGATCCGGCACTCGTACTTCTCCTTCAGGACCGCCGCATAGCGGGCGAAGTGAACGGTGTCGCCCAGACCCTGCTCGACGACAAGCAAGATGGTCTGCCCATCCAGCGACGATCCGTCCCACAGCGGTTGCGAATACTCCGGCAGCGACGTCTCGTTCGTCTTCCAGCGCCACCCGTATTCCTGCCAACCGTTCCGGAAATCTCCCAAGAGCAGCAGGATGACGCCCAGGTTCTTGTGCGTTTCCCCATCGTCCGGCGCGACTTCTAACGCTCGCCGATAACTGGCCAAAGCTTCGTCCAAATGGCCTTCCCAAACCAGCGCGGTCCCTTTGTTCTTGTGGGCGTTGACATAGTCGGGCTTCAGCTTCAGAGCGTGATCGAAGCTGGCGATGGACTCGTCCAGTCGACGCTGCAAACGTAGTGTGTTACCCAGATTGTTGAATGCAACGGGAAAGTTGGGGAGGATTTGAATTGCTTTACGATAGGCGACCACGGCCTCGTCCAGGCGGTCCTGATCGTGACAAGCCATGCCGTAATAACACCAAGCATTGGCGTCGTTCGCATCGGTCTGAAGCACCTGACGATAGATCTGTTCCGCACCGGCGATATCCTCAGCCTGGTGCAGCGTCCATCCGTGTGCCAACGCGTCGGCCGTTGTCGTCATGCAACCTCCCGGAAAGCCAACTGCACGTCTCGATCTAGTAGCTGCTCGTAAACAACCATCACATCCTTGGTTATATTTGACCGTTCCCGCACGGACAATAGGAAAGGAGTCGGTTAGATTTCGTTTGCCGTTGCCAAACGCAGCGCAATTTGACAGGCGTCCTTGAAACCGGCTACATCCATCGAATCGCTAATCATGTGTTGGTTCAATTGGCCACAGCCGAGGCTGACGGTGGGAATGCCGTGCGCGAACAACCAGTTTGCGTCCAAACCGCCGTTGGCGATGGCCAATTCCGGCTCGCGGCCGATCGACCGAACGGCCGATGCAGCCGCTTCGACACAAGGTTCCTTGGGAGCCAGGCGGAACGCCTCGTAGTCCAAGCGGCCGTCGATCGTGACCGCGCCCGTGGCGCCCGCCACGTTCTTCACTTCCCGCGCGGCCCTGCGAAACGCCTTTTCGATTTCCGCGACGATACGCTCTCGAAATCGGGAATTATGGCTTCGAGCCTCAGCCTTCACCAGCACTCGGTCGGTTACCACGTTGGTCGCGTTGCCTCCTTGGATGACACCCACGTTGCTGGTACCACAATTACGGCCTTTATGTATGTCGCCGTGCCAGCCGTTGCGAAACAAATCGGCAATGGCCAGCGAGGCGATCGCAATGGCGCTAACTCCATGCTCGGGCGCGCCGCCCGCGTGGCTGGCGATTCCTCGCACTTCGATCGCCAGCCGGTACCCGCCTGTGGCCCCGATCGTCAGTTTGGCCGGCGAACCGCCGTCCCAATTGAACGCCATCTTGGGGCCGCCAAGCAGGCTCTTGCCAACGCACCGCGAGCCCTGTAAGCCCGTCTCCTCTTGGACGAACCAGCAGAAGGCCAACGGCGGATGTGGCAAGTCATTCTCGACCAACTCCAAAGCCGTGTTCAGTACGACGGCCACGCCGGCTCGGTTGTCGGCGCCCAATCCGGCGTTCGGGTCGGCCGACCGGAGGATATCGCCATCGAGCACGGGTTGCGAGCCAACGCAGACCGGAACGGTGTCCATGTGGGCCGAGAACATTCGTCGCGGCCGGCGCGTCGTGCCGGGCAGCTTCAAGACCAGGTTGCCCGTGTCGCCGGGTTCGGGCGTTCGCCGATGGGCCGAGTCGATCCGGATCGCCGAAGTGGGTACGCCCGCTCCCAGCAGTTGCGCCTTGATAAACTCGGCAACTTGACCCTCCTGGCCACTTGTGCCAGGTATGGCCATTAGTTTCATCGCCAAATCAAGGGCCCTACGCGTATCCGGTTGGAACGGTTCTTGTTTCACCGTGTCCGGTGTCTTGGATTTCGCTTGTTTTTTCATGGACATCCTGCTGAGGTTACCATACCAGGCGATAGGTACCCGCCTTTGTTTGAATTCTACCTGCGTTTATCCTATTGGATTGTGTCACTTCTTTCGACAGCAAAACCAGTTTCGCCGCATCGTTTAACCCCGAGCCGGAGGCGACGGTCGTGGCACGTCCGGCCGCCCACAACGACCGTCGCCTCCGGCTCGGGGTTAAACAGTTTTGGACGACTTGACGTGGCGTACAGCCACGAAACTCCTTGAACAAGAGACAGAAGAGTCGACAGATGAAAATTTTCTTGGCCGGCATCATGCAGGGATCGCACCGGGACGACCAGGTACTCCACGATCAGGGATACCGCGGGCGGCTAACGCAGCTTTTGAGTGAGAATCTTCCCAATGCCGATGTGTACGACCCACTGGCCAATCACAGCGATTCGATCAACTACGACGACGAGACGGGTCGGGACGTGTTTTTTCGCCATAACCGCATGTGTGGCCAGGTCGACTTGGTCGTCGCGTTTGCCCCCGAAGCTTCCATGGGAACAGCGATCGAAATGTGGGAAGCCTACCGCAACGGACGCGCAGTCATTGCGATCAGTCCTCTTGCCCATAATTGGACCGTCAAGTTCTGCAGCCACGAAATCTATCCAAACTTGGAATCGTTCGAAGCCGCTTTGGTTTCAGGGCAACTGCGAGAGCGCGTTACCGAGGTGCTCGCCCGATGAAGCACGTGCTTGATCCGGAAAACCACGATCTCGATAAGTGGTTGTCCGACCACGGGCAACCGGCCTTCCGCGGCAGACAAATCCGCAAGTGGCTGTTCGAGAAACGTGCCCGCGATTTCCATGACATGACCGATTTGCCGCTGCCGCTGCGAGAACAGTTGAAAGGCGACTTTTCAATCTGGACCACGCGAATCGCCGACCGCAGCCAAGCCGGTGACGGCACGGAGAAGCTTCTGTTGGATTTCGTGGACGGCAGGAGCGTCGAATGCGTCCTGCTGCGAGATGGTCAGCGACGCTCGATATGCGTCAGCACCCAAGTAGGTTGCGCCATGGGCTGCGACTTCTGCGCCAGCGGTTTGGGGGGCGTCGAGCGCAATTTGACGGCTGGTGAAATCGTCGAGCAGATGCTGCGGTTGCAGCAGTTGTTGCCGAACGACGAACGATTGAGCCACATCGTTGTGATGGGGATGGGCGAACCGTTGGCGAATCTGGACGCCGTGCTGCCTGCGTTGCAGGATGCCAGCAGCAAAGATGGGTTGGGAATCAGCGTTCGCCGAATCACGATCTCCACGGTTGGGCTACCCGCGGCAATCGACCGACTTGCCAAGCGTGACTCGCGATATCACTTGGCCGTCTCGCTGCACGCGCCGAACGACACGCTCCGCAACCGGCTGGTTCCCATCAACAAAAAGACCGGTCTCACGAAGACTCTCGCCGCCGCCGACCGATACTTCGAGACGTCCGGACGCCGTCTAACCTTCGAATACGTACTGCTGGCCGGCGTCAACGACCAGCCCGAACACGCGCACGAATTGGCGGCGCTCCTGCGAGGCCGAACCGCTTTGCTGAACGTGATCCCGTACAATCGAGTGACCGGCCTGCGATATCAGACTCCCACACCCGCCGCTCAGAGACGTTTCCGCGAAATTCTGGAACAAGCCGGATTAGCGGTGAAGATCCGCCAACGCAAAGGCGACAGAATCTCCGCCGCCTGCGGCCAACTGAGACGCTCGGCACACGGCGTGTGAAATTCGAAGCACGAAATACGAAATCCGAAACAAATTCGAATGACCAAAACTCCAAACGATGAAAACAAGCGCAGCCGCCGGTCTTAGGACGTTTTGGACATTTGTGTTTTTGGATTTTGGATTTGTTTCGTATTTCGATATTCGTATTTCGGATTTCCCCTCAGGCCTCCTCGACGCCACACAGTCCTTCGCTTTCCCAGGTCTCGACCGAACTGGGACCTAGTGTGGCTTCGGCGCACGCTTCTTCCGTTTCCCAAATCACTACTTTCGTGGCTACGACGCCGGTTCCGTCCAGCAATCGCGGGCAGATCTCTTCCAGCAGGTACCGGGCCATGTTCTCGGCCGTTGGGTTGTACGGCAGGAGGTAGTATTTGGACGGTTCGACCGTCTTGGCCGCTGTGATGCCGTTTTCGTCGTTACGGCTGAGCACGAAGCCGTGGTCCCAATGTTCGTCGATCCAGCCTTTGAACTTCCTTTTCAGTTCCGCAAAGTCGATCACTCGGCCGATGTCGTCCGTTCCGTCGCCCGTGACGTAGAACTCGGCCAGGTAGTTGTGCCCGTGGAAGAACTCGCACTTGCCGCCGTGGCGGTGCAGGCGGTGGCCGGCGCTGAACTTGATTCGCCGCATGATGGTCAGACTCATGCGTTGGGGTCTCCGTGTAGCTTGGGATTGTCCTTGTGACGCATGTGGTCGCGCGAGGTCTTTTTGTGCAGGTTCTGTTCAAAAGCCTCAGTCAAATCCACGCCCGTCTGGTTAGCAATACAGATCAACACGAATAGTACGTCCGCCAACTCGTCGGCTATGTTGTACTCTTCGTCTGACGGCTTAAAACTCTGGTCGCCGTATGTCCGCGACAAAATGCGAGCCAGTTCGCCGACTTCTTCGACCAACTGAGCAAGATTGGTCAGTTCGGAAAAGTAGCGTACACCGACCTTATTGATCCAATCGTCGACGCGCTGTTGGGCTTCTTCCAGAGTCATCGACCGGCACGCCCCGCTATTCACGGCTGAAATCCGCCCGGGATTCCTTTGGTCACCACGGACACGGCATCGTGTGGGTGCAGGCTCTCCAAGTGACTGGCCTGGATCCGGTAGTCGACAAACTCCGGCATCTCCTCCAGCACGGCTCGGATGCGCCGCGACGAGTCTTCACAAAACATCAGATTCTCGCCGTTCAGCCGAGCGAACTCCTGTTCGTCGTCGCGTTTCACCGCAGCTTGTACGGGCGTGGCGACGGCCGACTCGATGGCGTCAATCAGACCGACGATGGGGTATTCGCGGCAATCGTCGCTTAACGCCACGGCGACATCAGCGTGGCTGCGCTGACTGTGCGGCGTGGCCAGCGTTCCTTGGCCGCCAAGCCAGTGCATCACTTGCGAGACGCTTAGCCAACGGTGATCTGCGAAGTCCTCCAGGAACTGTTGTTGGAGCAACTGTCTGGCCAGTGCCGCCGAACATGGGCAGGTACTCGAATAGGCGACGCTTACGTGCAAGCGGTGTTCGATCGAGGCTCCCTGTAACTCGGCTTCGACTCGCACCGGATAGCTGCGCCACGTGACGTGATCGCTAAGCAGCGACGAACGTTTGGCCATGTACTCGAAGCTGAAGTCTGCATAGCCGGATGTGCTGATGTCCGAGTGAGACTCGACGAATGCATGGACTAGCCGATCGACCAGTTCCATCGTGAACTCACGTTCGTCCAGCGTCTTCTGCAACGCCAGAAACAGACGCGACATGTGAATGCCTTTGACGTCCGGATCGTCCAGGCTGATCTGGGCCGTGGCACGCGCGGGAGTCAGCACGGTCTCGCCTTCCGAATTGCGAAGGCGTAAGGCGATCTCGATGCCGGACATGCCTACCCGGTCAAGCGGTCCTCCGACGACGGCTGCCGTGTCCTGGGCGACATCAGGCAATACGCGTCGGCATTCCGACATTTCGCCGGCAGTGGGAAACGGCGCAAGCGAGATCGTCTGCCTGTTCTCTGCCATCGGCCGGTACCCGATACCCTGAAAAGAAACGTTCAGACGTGCAGTCGAGATTCACGAAACGATGATGATGCTATTATTCCTCTTCCAGGCGTGCTTTGCCAGCATCGGTTCCCAAGGCCAGCGCCGGCGGCGTCTCGGCCGGTGCCTGGACCGAGGCGTGGAGAGGAATCTCGCCGGTGGAAGGCTCATGCAGTTCCGTCGCGACTTCGGCCACGACCATCCCCGCGAGAAACGCCATGGAAATCGCCGTCCAGTCCTTGAAATGGTTTCTCATCGTCGGTGCGTTCTTCATCAGGCTGGACACTTCCCAAAAGGAAAGCGTTGGAAAGGAAGGTGGTGTCTCACTGTTGCCTAAGAGCATTATTCTAAGCAAGGAATTGCCCGTCGAATAGGGTCCCAATACGGCGATATTACCGCATTCTCGGTAGATTTAGGGTACAATCGAACACCAATGCAGCACCCTACCCCTTGGAGGAATGGCTTGTGAGACGAACGTCAATCACCTTCACAGTGTTCGTTTCCCTTGTGGTATCGCACGAGACGAGGCCCAGCGCCGCTGATCCGAAGATCTCGGAGGCCCGGAAAAACGAATCAGGCTGTCTGGCCCATGCGGTCCAGTCCGTATTTCAGGCGGGCACGACCGAAATCCGAGTGCTCCTGCCGGATCGCCTGGAGAACGGTAAGAAATACAAGGTGCTGTACGTCTTGCCGGTCGAAGCCGGCGGTGGCCAGCGGTGGGGTAAGGCGATGGAGGAGGTTCGATCGCACAATGTCCACAACCAACACCAGCTAATTTGCGTCTATCCGACGTTTTCGCACTTGCCCTGGTATGCGGACCACCCAACCAACCAGCAGATCCGCCAGGAAAGCTATTTCGTCAAGGTGGTAGTTCCTTTCGTCGAAAGAACCTATCCGGCGCAGCGTGACTCGGGCGGGCGGCTTCTGGTGGGTTTCAGCAAATCCGGTTGGGGCGCATTCAGCCTGCTGCTGCGCCATCCAGACCTATTCGGCAAAGCTGCCGCTTGGGATGCGCCGCTGGACATGGACGCCCCGAACCGCTTTGGCATGCAAGGGATCTTTGCCACTCAGGAGAACTTCTTGCAGTACCAAATCACGGCGCTGCTGAAACGCGAGGCGGACAAAGTGCGGAACGAGACTCGCCTGATTCATCTGGGATACGACAACTTTCGCAATCATCATTTGGCGATCGAGAATCTGATGAACGACTTGAAGATTCTACACGTGTTCCGTGATGGCCCAAAACGGGCACACGCTTGGAACAGCGGATGGCTAAACGAAGCGGTACAGTTGTTGATGCAGCAAGAGAACGACGTAACGAAAGGACCGAATTGATGAGACGAAACCGCGGACGGACTTTGGTGTTTCTGGTATGGATAACGGCAGCTTCCGCTGTATCAGGTGGCGAGCCGAACGAGCAATCGAGCCAGCAAGCGGCACGGCTGGATACGCAAGTTCGCGTGACCGTGGACTACCTACTGTTTTTGCCGGACGGATACGACAAGCAGGAGTCCTGGCCGTTGATCCTTTTCTTGCACGGAGCCGGTGAACGCGGCGATGATCTGGAACTGGTCAAGAAGCACGGACCGCCCAAGATCGTCGAGACGAAGAAGGACTTTCCTTTCATCGTCGTATCGCCGCAGTGCAAGCCGAAGGTCTGGTGGGAGCCGGTCAAACTGCTCGCCCTATTGGACGACATTGTCGCCAAATACAAGGTCGACGAAGATCGCATCTACGTCACCGGCCTGAGCATGGGTGGGTTTGGAACTTGGGCCCTTGCTGCCCAATCGCCCGATCGCTTTGCAGCCATCGTGCCGATTTGTGGAGGCGGCGAGCCCTACTGGACCCGTCGCTTTCCGCATCTGCCCGTGTGGGTCTTTCACGGTGCCAAAGACTTCGGAGTCCCGCTACGGCGATCCGAAGAGATGGTCGACGCTCTGAAGAAGGCCGGCGGCGAGCCCAAGCTGACGGTCTACCCCGACGCGGGCCATGATTCTTGGACCGAGACCTACGACAATCCCGAACTGTACGAATGGCTTCTCAAACACAAGCGTGCCACAGAAAACGCCCAATAGTTGTGAATCGAGAACATCATGTTCAACAGAACCGGTGGGCCGATCAACCAGACAAAGAAGAAACCGACCCGGAGGAAGAAGGCGAAGAAGAAGTGATTTGTCTGAAAACGTAGAAACTGTTTTCGCTAGCTGAAGAGAAGGGGCCAACGAATCAAGGGAGACGACGAATGTCGCTCCTGACCCATTCGTCGTCTCCTTCTATTCGTTGGAGGTCTCTTGACGGCGTCGCGATTGGAGGCAGACATGCCAGAACGGTCGCCCGACAAACCGGAGCCTTCCGCGGTTCCGCCGACGCCTCGTTTGAGGTTTCGGCTCGTCCATGCTTTCTACATGATGGCGCTACTGGGTGCGGCCCTGGCAACGTTCGGTGCGGGGGGAATCGTTCCGGGCCTGGTCATTTTGGCTGTTTGGGCAATTGTCTTTGCCAGTCAGTCTCGACCGCGGGCGTTGGCGATCGTGTGCCTGGTGTTGTTGAGCGGAGTTTGCTGCTGCGGGCTTCTGATGCCCGCGGTATCCACAGCTCGCAGTGCTGCACGGCGCGTCCAGTGCTCGAACCATTTGAAGAACATCGCGCTTGCCCTGCTCAACTACGATGATGTCCACGGGGCACTTCCGCCGGCGTATATCCCGGACAAGAACGGCAAGCCAATGCACAGTTGGCGCGTGTTGATACTGCCGTTTATGGAGGAGAAGGGACTTTACGACTCGTACGACTTCGATGAACCATGGGACGGCCCCAACAATCGCAAATTATTCTCGCAGGTGCCTGACGTCTACCAATGTCCCAGCCACTTGTCATCCAGCCGGAAAGGCCCCGCGGAGGCCAGCTACTTTGCCGTGATCGGTCCGCAGACGGTCTGGCCCGGGGCGACGACAAGGCAGTTCAAGGATATTCAAGAAGCCGATGGATCGTCACAGACTTTGTTAGTCATGGAAACCCACATTCCCGACACAGTTTGGACCGAGCCACGCGACTTGAGTTTCGAGGAAGCACTGAATTCGCTGTATTCGACAGATTCCGGCCGTATGTTTGGACATCGGGTCGAGGACTTTTTCTTCGACTACTACGCTGGCATCCACGTCGCCCTGGCCGACGGGAGTGTACGATTCCTGCATCAGGGACTGCCACGCGAGACGACGGTGGCGCTACTGACCTACGACGGCGGCGAAAAGCTGGAAGAGGAATTTGTCCCTTCCCTGAAACGGACGGAGAGGCGGCTGAAGCTGGGCAATTGCTATCGACTGGCCGTGTTCGTCCTCCTGACTCTGTTTCCGTTGCCATGGGTGTGGATTTCACCAGGGCGTGCGGCCGTGCAGAAAGACGAAGAACAAGCCGCGGACCTCAGAAGCTGATGTACCACTGGTTGTCCACGCGAACCCAGTTGGATGGTTCGAGCGGCTGCCAATCTTCGCCTTTTCGAGCGCTCATGTGCACCTCGGCGGTCTTGTTGCCCTCGCCCAGGACAACTTGGTCGATCCGTACGTCTTCCGGGCCGAGTTTGCCGATGCGGATGACTAGATTGAAGATTTTGAAGGCGAATTTCACTTTCTGGCTTCCCTGCGCGCGCACATACAGTGGATCGGTCAGACTGACACAGCCGTCCATGTCGTCGGCACACAAGTAGCCGATCAACTGCTGGGCTCGCTGTCGAATGTCCGCCTCGTGATTGGCACACCCGGAAAAGAATACCAACAGGCACAGACCAATAGCCGCAAACGCCGCCTTTCTCATGCCAGACTCCTGCTGAAGGAACGCCGCTGCCCGAGCGGTCGTGAAGACACAGGTAACCAGAAGACTATACCCCTTGATCGATTCGCCGGTTTTGCCGATCTAGGAAGCGCACCATCCTTCCCAGGGTTCGTCGCCGATTTCCGCTTCCGTGTCACCTTGCAGTGCCGCGATGGCGTCTTCCGCCTGCTCCACCTCCGCCGGATCCTTGTGGAATTCCAGGACCAGGTCGATTGCCGTTGTGGCGCCCGGAGCCAACCGGACGACTCGGCCTTGCTGGCCTTCGAATGTGCGGGGGTTGGGGAAGTTGGTTCCCGGCTCCAAGCCGGTGACGTAGCCGTCGGCCGATGCGGTCGTATTCTTCCACAGCGTGTAACACGGAAGTTGATTCTTGTCCAACAGGATGCTCACGCCGCGAGTCCCCTCGGCGTTCTTGAGCAGTGTACGCGTCTTACCGTCTTCGCCGGAGAGTAGTTCCAGGAAATAGACCTGTTCGCTGTAGCCGGCAACTTCCGGAGCATAGCTGTTCCAGGTCTCCATGCCTTCGACCGCTCGCTCGTTGCGAGGTACCACGGTCTTCACGGGCGCGACAAAACGCGAGCCGGGATCGAGCAACGGCTGGCCAAAATTGATGTGGTACAGCATCTGAAATTCGGCGGGACTTCCCGAGAAGTTTTCGACCACATCGCGGATTTGCAGCCGGGCTTCGCCCACCTTGGTGGTCACCGTGCTGGTCAGCCGCAGCTTGCTGAAGTGGAAACGCGTTTCTTCAACCACACCGGTCACCGCAATCTCGCCCGAATCGCCGTCCACTGAAACTTCGACCTGATGCGCCGGCCGGTTGGCGATGCGACCGTGTAGCGGGTAGGCGAGTTTGCCCGACTCGTCGAAATCCGGGGCGCCATTGTTCTCCAGACCACATCGCACGAGCAGTTCGTCAAAGCCGTCCAGCCATCCCAAGCCGCCCGGTTCCATCACGGGCACAAGACTCGGGTGCACCGGCCCGCGCACGGGCGACTGCCAGCCGATTTCTTCACCGCCCAACCACGCTTTCCACAGACCCATTCCGCGAGTCGGCAAGACGGCAAACGCCAGATTGCCGTTGTTCACGCGGACCATGTCCACGCCGTCGCTCAGTCCGCCTCGCAATGTCTTCTTCGTGATCTCGTATCCGTCCGAGCCGCCCTCGACATCACCAGGCGAAACGACCAGCTCGTCCACATACACTCCGGCGGCGGTATCAGTCAGGGTCCATTTTTTCACAGCCATGGCGATTCTCCCGGCATGTGGGATGGTGTTAATGAATCGACTTCGGTTTCGCGTCAGCGAGTCCTCAGCGTGATAGATTACCGGATTCTTGCCAGAATGCCACGCAGCGCGTCAGAAATCGCTGAATTCCTGTTCTTCGGCCAGTATGTCCAAAACGCCGATATCGTGCCGTTGGATCGTCTTTGCCAGTTCGAATCCGGAGTGCGTCAGCGAGAACTCGCGAAACAGGTGGTGCATAACCAAGCCGGACGCGCAGAGTTGGCGAAAGCCGTCCAGGAAACGGACGGTCAGTTTGGGGTCACCGCGGCGCCGGAAGACGAATTGCCGGTCCGGCTCGACCTCGACACAAATGGCCAATAGACGTTCCGACGAATCGACAGCCGTGTCAGTCCCTTTGATTTCGATCGAGCCTCGTGTCCGAGCCGTGTACAGGATCGCCTTCGCCTCCCCGCTAAGCTCCTCGACGGGATCTTGCCGGTTGGACGCCAGAGCGTCGCTGCACAGACGGGCAAAAGCCATGAGCGTCGGCACGCCCGCACCGAGTTCCTCCCATAACGCCATTTGGCTGCCATCTTGGGAGTAATTTCTTAACATGCTTAGCATGACGCTGGCTCCTAACGTCCGCTTAGCTCGTGGACCGCATCCACCAAGGCAATCACATTGTCTACGGGCGTCTGTTGAAGCACGCCGTGACCCAGATTGAAGATGTGGCCGGGGCGTCCGGCGGCCTGATCCAGGACGCCTTTCGCTCGACGGCGAATCTCGCCGGTATCGGCCAACAGCACGCACGGATCAAGGTTGCCCTGAACCGCCCGGTCGTGGCCGACCGTGTTCCACGCCTCGTCCAAACGCGTCCTCCAGTCGACTCCGACCACCGGACTGCCGCCTTCGGCCAGCAGCGGCAGCAGTGAAGGATTGCCGGTGGCAAAGTTGATGACCGGCACGCCCGGCGTGATGCCGGCAATGATCTCCTGGATGTGGGGCAAGACGTACCGGCGATAGTCGCTCGGCCCCAGGCAGCCTACCCAGGAATCGAACAGTTGGACGCACTGGGCGCCGGCCGCAATTTGAGCGTTCAGGTACTTGGCGATCGCGCGAGCAAACCGTTTCATCAATGCTTGCCATGCGCCTTCGTCGCGGTACATCAGCGTTTTCGTAAACAGATAGTTGCGGCTGGCACCGCCTTCGATCACGTAACTGGCCAACGTAAACGGAGCACCGGCGAATCCAATCAGCGGCAAATCGTCCGGCAGGTCGTTGCGCGTCTGCCGGACCGTCTCCATCACAAAGTCCAACGACTCGACGCTCTCCAACTCCAGCACGCGATCCACATCCGCCGATTCGCGCACCGGATTATGAATCACCGGCCCTTCGCCCTGGGCGAACTCCAGGTCCAATCCCATTGGTTCGAGGATCGGCAACAAATCCGAAAAAATGATCGCCGCATCCACCCCCAGCCGCTTGACGGCGGTACACATCACCTCGCTGCACAATGCGGGGTTCTTGCACAGTTCCAAAAACGTCGTCTTAGCCCGGACCTCCCGATACTCGGCCATGTACCGACCGGCTTGCCGCATCAGCCATACAGGCGTCACATCGCTGGGTTCGCGGCGGCACGCTTTCATGAACGGACTGTCGTACCACGGGGCCTGCGGATCGAGCGCATCCGAAGCCGGACCGGACAGCGTGACGGACACTCGTTTCTTACGTGCCAGCAGTTCCTGGCCCTGCTGGGCTGCCGCAGCGACCAGAGTTTCCATGTTGGCGCGCTCCGGTTCGATGTCCACGGGCCAGCCACCGTCGCGGAGCGCTTCGGAGGTGAGAGGACCGACGGACGCCACTAAGGTTTCAGAAAGCTGGCGACGCACTTGTTCGGTCAGCCCCAAATCACTTGCCACGCGTGCCAAATTGACAAACTGCCCAGCGGCCATAAACAGCAAAACGTCAAGGTGGCCGTCGGCCAGCGCTCGAACGTTGGCCTCCAACGGACCGGGGTCTTCCGGCAAATCCCAGCGGTAGACGGGTATTCCAAAAACGTGGGCTCCGCGGGCCTCCAGGCCCGCAATCAGACTAGGATTCGTTTTGCCCGATTCCTGAAGTCCTACCGTCTGGTTGGCTACGGGCACAAATTGATCGATTGTTTGAAGCACCTCACGCCATGTGTTGGGCTCCGGGGCGCGATAAGTCGGCGCAATCCCCACTTCTTCCATAACCGCGGCCAATTTTGGTCCGCGGGCAATCGTTACGATGTCGGAGAGCGACTCCAGAAAACGTTGCCGGTCTACCTGGCGCTGGACGATCTCCAGTAGCCGTCGGAATCCGACACCGGTCAAGAAGATGGCGATGTCGATTTCGCCGGTGATCAGGCGATGTGCGAACTCGATGGCGGTCCGGTCATCCTCCAAAGGAACCTCGCGCATCGAAGGACTGAGATGGGCTGTGCCGCCGTGTCTTTCGATCAAACGCACAAGCTCATCCGCTCGACGACTCTCGAAAGCAGCGACGTGTAAACCGTTAAAGTTGGTTTTGGTGTTGGAGTTGCTCATGGACTCTATGCTACTCGGAGAACCGGAAACGAGAAAGTGGTGCAGCCCGGCGTATTCGACAACTGTTACGGCTGGTACCGGAGGGCTATAATCTGGCTAGGACCTTTCGGTACTCTCTACCTACTACTTACGAAATCCACTCTTGTGTTCAATCGCCGCGTCGTCACGATTTGTCTTGAGGGCCTGTACTACGTATTCGTGCTGGCCTTTATCGTTGTCGGGGCCACGCTGCGCGACATCAATTTGCTGTTCGTTCTGGCCGGAATGATGATGGGCCCGCTGCTGTTCAACTGGCGTTTGGTCGTGCTGGCAGTCCGGCGTCTGGAGGTGGCTAGGCGACTTCCCGCGCAAGTGTTCGCAGGTCGACCGTTTCTCGTGGAGATTCACGGCGAGAATCAGCGAAAGCATCTGGGCAGTTCGATGCTGGTGGTCGAGGACGCGATAGCAACAGAAACCGCGGACGAAGGGGCGTCGGTAAACGGTGCCAAGGCCAGTGTGAAAGTCATGTTACCGTATATTCCGGCGAGTCAATCCAGAAAAACGACGTATCGCGTTACGCTGCCGCGCCGAGGCAAGTATCGCTTTGGGCCGCTGAAGGCTTTTACTCGCTTCCCACTGGGTTTGGTCAAGGCAACGGCCCGATTCCGACAGTATGAAAGAGTCGTGGCGTTTCCCAGGCTAGGTCGGTTGGCCCCACAATGGACCAAATTGCTGGAATCGGATCGCTACGGCCGCCATCAAGTCCACTCTCGGCAAGGTCCCATCGACGGCGACTATTACGGTCTGCGTGAGTGGCGACCCGGCGACAGCAAACGTTGGATTCACTGGCGGATGACGGCCAAGCTCGGCAAACTGGCCGTGCGTCAGTTTGAACAGCAGCAA
Source organism: Pirellulaceae bacterium (assembly GCA_016784735.1). Classification (GTDB taxonomy): domain Bacteria; phylum Planctomycetota; class Planctomycetia; order Pirellulales; family Pirellulaceae; genus JADHUC01. The sequence continues at coordinate 27,534 of JADHUC010000121.1, forward strand.
AACCGCGACCTCGCCCTGGTGCTCGACCTATGGCTGCCGAACGAGCCGACAGATGAAGACATCGGGCGAGTCGAGTTCGCGGTCAGCTTCGCCGCAACCTTGGTGGACGAGTTGGCTCGGCGTGGCGGCAGCCAACTGATGATCGCCTCGGCCGGCTCGCGCACGGGCTGCTGGTCGGCAAAGGCCACTGCCGTGTTCGCCCGGCAGACTCTCGAGCGTCTGGCAGTCGTGCGAGCCAGCAGCAACGATCGGCTGGCTGAAGTGTTAGCGCGTGTGCTCGCAGATGTGCCCATGGGCACACAAGTGGCTGTGATCAGCACACGATCGACGACGTTGGACAGCGTGTGCGACAGTAGCATCTTTGTAGACAAACCACGTCACCAGCGTTCGTTGGAGCGTGTGATCTGGTTGGACGTCAACGATTCGCGTGTGTGGGACGTATTTCAGTTGGACTGACAGTATCACGATGAGAGCCGAACGCGTCGTACAAATTCACGTTGCCGCTTTGACCACAATCGGCGCCATGCTGTTGGGCATGGGGCAGAAGAGTCCGACGCTGCCGTTTCTGGTCGTCTTCGCGGCGGTCACTTCGCTGGTCTTCACTGACATATTGAACTGGTTCCGATTGCATCGAGCGGTGGCGAATCTGGCCGCACTGGCTGCTTTGTTCTCTCTGTTTTTTTCGATCGATGATTTCGTTCGACCCAACACGCGAAGTCAATTGATGGCGATTGCCAACCTGCTGGTCTACCTACAGATTACGTCGTTCTACCAGCGCAAAAGCAGCCGTATCTACTGGCACCTGATCGTATTCAGCCTGCTTCAAGTCGTGGTTTCTGCTGCGCTGAACGTCGAATTCGAATTCGGCGTCATGTTGATCATCTATGTCGCCGTGGGCATCTCGACTTTGGGATTCTTCTTCGGTCATCGCGAGATCTGCCAAGTCTTACCCCCACCGGATCGTTTGCTCCGCCGAGGGGCGAACCGCGCGGCAACAGAAACCGACGCCAAGGACGATTACCCGTGGAAGCCACTGACAAGACGCGAGATGGTGGTTACACCCGTGGCCAGCCGCCGTCTTCTGAGTCGGCAGGTTGTCAGTTGGGGATTTCTGGGCGAAATTGCGGCTATCGGTCTGACGACGATGGTCTTCAGCGTCGTTTTGTTCTTCTCCGCTCCGCGGATGGAAAGCTCGGAATTGAACGTCCGCCGGGCTCGTGGGACGAGTGTTGTTGGGTTCTCGCGCGAGGTAGCCTTGAACGAATTGACCGACGTACTCCAGAGCGACGAACCTGTGATGCGAGTGAGTTTCGAGGATTATCAGACCGAAACTCCCTACCTCGTCTTCGGCGATCCCTACATTCGTGGGGCGGTGCTGAGCGAGTACATCGTCGTGAATGGCGTCTCCAAATGGAGGCAGGGCGTGGGATCGACCGGCGGTGATGAAATGGCGTTGGGAAATTTGATCGGGGACGCGATACGGGACCTTCCTCAGACGAAGAGAAGCTGGCGTCTCCCACCACTTCCCGCGAACCAGCAACTGGTGCGTCAGGATATCATCCTCCTGCCGATCGACTCCCCAGTCTTGTTCGCCGTATTCCCGGCGTTTGCCGAAGAGGGCACGCCCAGAGATGTACAATACAACCCATATACGGGACAGCTCACTTCTCATTCCCGGCGGCAGGAAATGCAGCCGTACGAGTATCCCTATTCGCTGGCGACTTCGGCCTTCCGTGGCGGATTGCAGATCGACATCACGCCTCACGAAAACCAGTTGAAGACCCTGGCCGACCATTATCTGCTGGTGGAGGAGTTGGAGCAATTGATCCGGTTCGACGAGTCAACGTTCCCTCGTCTGAAGCAAATTGCCGACGAGATCGCCAAGGAACAAAGAGCACAAGGCAGGAATCAAGCGGCATTGGCCCGCGCCCTGCGCGATCACTTTCAGAACCCGGAGTTGTACACCTATTCTCTGAACTTCAGTGAGATTCCACGAAAGGACAAAGTTGACCCGATCGAAGATTTCGTTGCCAACCATCGAACGGGACATTGCGAGTACTATGCAAGCGCCTTGGCAATGATGCTCCGCAGCCAAGGCATTCCATCGCGTTTGGTGACCGGATTCAAGCCAAGCGAGTATAACGAAGTAGGTGGCTACTATCAGGTACTTCAGTCGGACGCTCATTGCTGGGTCGAAGCGTATCTGCCGCGGCAAGGCATTGTCGGAGAGGTTCCGCCGGGCACCCACATCAGCCCCGGCGGGGGTTGGTTGCGTCTGGAACCGACGCTTGGCGCGGCCGACGACGCCGACTCGGTGCATGAACGAGGGCTCATGGATGTGGTCGACGATGTATTAGACCATGCTCGCACCTTGTGGTCGGACTACGTCATGGGCCTGACGGCGAGGAGACAGCAGGAGTCCATCTACGGTCCTGTCTCAGAGGGAACGGATCCGGTGGCCTGGGAGGCGTTTCTTGGCCAATTGCAGAAAGAACGAGAAGCGATCCTCGGCTTTCTCCGAGGGCAAGCGGCGATGCTGGCCGCGCTGGTGGCTGCGCTTTTGGCCGGTTTCTATTTGATGCTAAAGCGTTTCAAGCGTGCCAATCCGCCACCTATCGTTCGAGTGGTCCAGCGATGGACTTCCAGACTGACCAACCGGCCCAATTCTCGTCGTCAGTCTGCACACGCCCAGAGGATTGTCGACTTCTATCGCCGGTTCGAGAATCTGTTGGCCGGCGCCGGTATCATGAGACATCGCAGCCAGACGCAACGCGAACTGGCGGCCGAAGCTTGCCAGCGTTTGGCAGCCCGCTCGTCGGCGGTCGGCATCGAGGGTCTGATCTCTCGAATCGTCGACGCATTCTATTGTGTCCGCTTCGGGCGGATTGCATTGGACGAACAAGAGACGAAGGCGATTGAAAACGCCCTGAAAGATTTGGAAACAGAAATGACAACGAACCATGGCAATTCAGCGACAAACCACTAATCCGTTCTACGCGCCTCTGCTGGTCGCCGGTATTGCCTTCGCTGTGACGGCTTGTGCCTATGGCGTGATGGCGGTCCAAGAAATGGATCCCGGCCGCGCCACGGCTCGCTCGACCGCAAACACATGGCTCGTCGATTTCCTGGATAAGCACGGTGCGACGACGATGATCGCAGAGTTGGTGGTTCTGGCAATCGCCGCGAGTGCCGCCATCGGTACCGACCACCTCCGGGCGCGACGCACGAAGTCTCCGAGTACCAATGGATCGGCAGAAGAGCCTGAAAGCCGATAGCTAGTGCTTTGTCAACGCTGAGTTTTCGGGTGACGGTTTTGGTGGCGTATGCTTCCAGCTTGCGTTTGACTGGTTTTGGACAGTTGTGGGAAATTTTCTGTGCGTCAGGGTGGCTTTTCCTTGGGAGATCGCGACATCGGGGTTCCCTGGTCGCATAATCCTGGTGCCACAGGATATATTATCTACTTGCAAAACGTGATGAATT
>JADHUC010000122.1 GCA_016784735.1 Pirellulaceae bacterium
CGCGAGTGTTCCGCCGCACGGTCGCCTGGGCTTCGGCCCACGCGATCATGTCTTGGAGGGCCTTCCATCGCTGCCGGGCGTCCCAGTTGCGATCTCGCTTGGCCTCTTCCGCCTTCTTCAAGCCGTCAATCATCGCGTTTGTGTTCTCCAATCGCGGCTTCCAAAGCTCTGATTCGTTCGCTCTTGCGTTGGGTTTCGTCCAGCGCGTATTGACAGCGTAGCATGTCTTCGTCCGATATCCCCCGGTAGGCTACTCCTCCGGCGGTTCGCTCTTCGATTGCCTGATCGCGAGACTGTCGCCAATCGCTCAAACCTGCGACAGTTCGAAAGACGTCGATCGCGCCGTGCGGGCTGTTCAGACAGAATACCCCCTGGCGGTCCAGCCATCCGGGTTGTTTCTCGATCACTGGCCCCCAGTCGGCATCGGCTACTCCCCACGCGGCGTCTAAATCCGCAAGGGCCCGCTCCGCACAGCGACGATTGTCTTCCGTGTCCTTGATCCAGATGTCGATGTCGAATGTCAGGACAGGCGCGTGGCGCAGAAGGAAGTTCACGCCGCCGATAAGCAAATACGACACTCCATGTTGGTTTAGCGACGTTAGAATGTGATCGACATTCATGACGCATCGTCACCTGCTGCCGGTTTCTTGTTGTCCTTTTCGAACCGCGGTATGAGCACTAGTCGCAACTTGGTTCCGATGGCCGGGATGTGTTCCGTGAAGGCGCTGAAGAGTAACTCGGCGTTGCCCTGGGTGCTTTCCACTGGCAGGTCAAGCGTGGCGGTGGAGAAATTTGATACACAGATGAAATCGCCGCCATCGGCCCAGTAATACCGTTGGCCCGTGTGTCCGTCCATCTCGAAGCCACTTCCGGCGAAAACCCAGTGGTGCGGCATGGGTTTCTCTGTTCTTGCGTGTCTGATCCACTCTTGGGCCCGGACTCTCTGCTTCTTGCCTTCTTTGTCCTGCCACAGAATATCGATGTCGATTCTCGTGCCGCTGGCCGGCTTGTATTCCGGATCGAACTGAACGGGATGACCTTTCGTTGCGCCGATCGCAAGGAGCGCGGCGTGAACGTATTGCGGCTTGCAGTGAACGGCAACAACCGACTCGTGTTCCTTCGAGCCCTTCGGACAGGCGAACATTTCCAATTGGCCTTCCCTCAGGCAGACTACGCCCTCAATGACTACGAGCTTCCGTTTGCGGTCGATGCAAAGAGTGCGGTCCGGTGTCAGAGGTCTCAGGTCCGATTCGACAACGGCGACATCCGCGCGCTCTGCGGACGATGGTTCCGGCTTGGCAGCGACCTCGCCAACCTGCCCCGAGGCCGCCGATCCACAAACGAGCAAACTGCCAGCCATTGCCAAAGGCAGAGTTCCGAGCAGCCAGAGTCTGTTGCGCATACCTGTCACTCCCAATGAATCGAAGTGGAATGGAGCATGACGATCCACATCACCCCTGGAAAGAACGTTCAGATACGGTACCTTGTTTCGCTATTGATTTGTGCAATTATTCCATATTACACAACGAAAGTCATCCGCCATGCCATCCAAGACGCGACGGAAGAAGAATACCAGAAAGATATCCGGCCCTGACGACTGGGACTCTTGGTCTTTCCATTTGACCAGTCGAGTAACTCCGATCAATCCTCTACGTCTGATCCCGGCCAAGAAGAAATCACCACTGCGGTGGGCCACAACCAAGGACACCGGAGGTGCTGCGCAGCAGTTGATCAAGAAGGTGAATCGTTGGGTCCGCGGCAAAGAACCGCAGGTATCCGATCTGGTCGAATCACTGGAAGAATGGCTTGCCGCAGCGGAAGGACGTCCCGTGTGTGCCGGATTTGGGCTCGAGGCCTTGGCCTGGACCTACATCCTGCCGCGATTGGCTTCATCGCTTCCGGCTGCGCCGTGGTGCCAGGTATTCGACTACCTGTCGGAACTCCCTCGGCGAATCGACGGTGCCGAGACCTCGGACAAGCCGCTCGAGCAGCAACTAATCGGTGGTGAATTGCCCCTGGTTTTGTCCTATTTGTTTCCGGAAGTGAATTCGTGCTGCGAGTTAGGCAAAATCGCGCAGGAGAGGCTTTCCAGCGGCGTCAACGAGTTACTCGACGGGAATGGCCTGCCGACCGCGGGTCATCTTGCTTTACTGCGGCCCCTTCTGGCCTGTTGGACACGGTGTGGCTATCTGGCCCGGGCGGCTGGTGTTTCGTGTTTTGACGAGAAGGCTCGCCTGCAATACGAATGGCTGGTTCGCCGTGCGTTGCAGTTGACCCGACAGGATGGCACACAAGTCTTTTCCGTTTGCACGGACGAACCGGAGAAGGGCATCGACGAGTTGCTCGATGCGGCACTGATGCTGATTGGCGACCAAGAAGACAACGCGATCGCCGATCAGGTGCTGCCTGGCCGCAAGGCATTGCGGAAGAAGAGCCAGAGTGGAGTGTACTTCCCCGACGCGTCGACCCATTCCAAATGGGGCGAGATCGCCATACTCCGTCCGAATTGGCTGCGCGGCGGTGAACACTTGGTTGTGACGTACAAAGACCGCGCTGTCCGCACGGAGTTGAACTGTGGTTCGTCGACCATTTGGTCCGGTCCGTGGAGCGCGCGCATCACGGTCGATGGCAAGCCGTTGGATCTCCAGTCCGATTGGCACCAGAACTGCTGGTATTCCGACGACGATGTGGACTACTTGGAGCTGGAAGCCAAACTGGACAACGGCTGGCGTCTTGAACGGCAAATGCTGCTGGCGCGCGAAGATCATTTTCTTCTTGTTGCCGACGTACTGCTAGGCTCGGCAGAAGCGGACATCGAATATCGGAACGTATTTCCGTTGACCGACGGCATTCGATTCGAGGCAGCGGAGGAAACGCACGATGGCTACCTGGTCGCAAACCGTCGTTTGGCGCTGGTGATGCCGCTGGCGCTGCCCGAATGGCGAGTTGCCAAGACCGACGGCACACTCGAAGCCACGGCGGATGGGCTTGAGTTGCGACAGAAAGCTCGCGCCGCTCGGCTGTACGCGCCTCTGTTTATCGATCTGGATCGAAAGCGATTGAAGAAGCCGTTGACGTGGCGGCAACTGACCGTGGGAGAGGAGCTTCAGGCCCAGCCGCCTTCAGCCGCGGTAGGTTATCGCGTACAGGTCGGGGCAGGCCAGTGGCTGTTCTACCGGTCGTTGACCCCGCCGGCAAACCGCACCGTGCTGGGGCAAAACCTTTACAACGAGTTCTACGCAGGACGCTTCGACACGGATGGTGAGGTTGACGAATTGATCGCAATCAACAGCGAGGAGTGATTGGCGCGACGCCACGTCAACAGCTAGCCCACATGCGTCAGGGTGGCCGGGGCTGAGTCTTCGAAGCCCCGGAGCCTCACAACTCCGCATCAACCGGAGCCCCGAAGACGCAGCCCCGGCCACTCGTCGACAATGCCACCTTAATTAAGGGTTTCACCAAGTTGAGTTCGAAGGCGCCGCAACATAAATCCTAGTGGCAAATCGTGCCGGGCGACAAAAAACAAAATCGCTATAAGTTGTTCTCTGGAAACAGGTTTTGTACAGTTGATGGGTTTTTTGCGGCTGAGTGTGCTGGCGCTGGCCACCAGCGTTGTTAGAATTTGAGATTCATTAAACGCGTCGCGAATCGCGATGATATGGTTTGACGAGTTTTCGCTATCGGGAATCACTGCGGCAAGTTGGTTCATCCACAATCTCGTACGGGGGTCGGCTCTAACGGGCTTCAGACGCTATCGCCGTAGATTTAGTTTTGCTTTCTTCCTCGTTCCCGGCGTTTAATCGAAACGCTTATCCCATGCCTCAACGAGCAAACGTAGCCAGATTACGCAGTTCCGCACCAGTGATTCTCCCTTCGCTGCTGTTGTGCGATTTCGGCAACCTGGAACGTGAGGTCCGCCGGCTCGAAGAAGCTGGCGTCGAAGGGCTTCACCTGGACGTGATGGACGGCTGTTTCGTTCCCAATCTGACGTACGGGATGCCGATTGTCCAAGCGATTCGGCGGCTGACCGACATGCCGCTGGACGTCCACCTGATGATTGTCGACCCGGAACAGTACGTGGGCCAGTTTTCCGAGGCTGGCGCGGATGTCATCACGTTCCACGTGGAAGCAGTGAAGAACCCTCGATCGCTACTGGAGCGCATCCGCGACCTGGGAGCCGGTGCCGGGCTTGCCATGAGTCCCGAAACGGAGTTGTCGCGCATCGACGGATGCTTGGACCTGTGCGATCTGATACTCGCTATGAGCGTTGCACCGGGATTTGGTAAACAGAAGTTTGACGAAATTGCATTGGACAAGCTCCGTCGGCTCAAACAGATCGTCGGCGACGACGTGATGCTGGAGGTAGACGGCGGAGTCAACAAGACGACTATCGAACGATGCGCCGAAGCAGGCGCAGGCTACTTTGTTGTTGGTTCGGCGATCTTCGGCAAAGAGGACTACGGTCCCGTCGTAAGAGAGCTGACCCAACTGGCCGGACGTCGATAAGGATTACTCAAAATCATGTTACGAATCATCTTGATACGACCCGGCTCGACGGATTTCGACGAGCAAGGACGGATTAAGGGTACGCTAAATATTCCGCTCAACGAGAACGGAACGCACCAGGCGTCGCGAACCGCCGACGAACTGGAAAACGCCAGCATCGAGGTCATCTACACGTCGCCCTGCCAGTCGGCGGTGCAGACCGCCGAGACGTTGTCGGAAAACTTGGACGTCAAGTGGAAACGGCTGGACGCGCTGCAGAATCTCAATCATGGTCTTTGGCATGGCAAGCTGATCGAAGATGTGAAACACAAGCAGCCGAAGGTGTATCGCCTGTGGCAAGACCATCCGGAGAGCGTGTGCCCGCCGGAAGGCGAGACGCTGGCCTCCGCCCAGAAACGAGTGCAAAAAACGTTGAAGCGTCTGGTGAAAAAACACAAACAAGGTGTGATCGGTGTTGTCGTTCCCGAGCCGCTTGCCAGCATCCTGCGGAGTTTCCTGGAGCACAGCGAATTGGGCGATCTGTGGAAGTCGGAGTGCGACTTTGGCGAGTGGGAATTGATCGATCTGGAATCGCCGGAACGAGAAGTCGTGTAGTAGCTCGCTGGAAAAGCCATCTTGGTCTACCTCGTCTCTTCCACGAACTGCTACAATGACAACACCCGGCTTGGGATTCACCATGACACGAAAGAAACGCGGAGTTCCGGAGGGCTTGTGGCTGCGGTGTCCAGGCTGCCACGCGACCGTTTTCCGCAAGGAAGTTGACAAGCGGCTGGGCGTTTGTCCCGAGTGCGATTTCCATCTCTACGTTTCCGCCAGAGGGAGAATTCAACAGGTACTTGACGAGGGCACTTTCGAGGAGTGGGATGCCGGCATCAGGCCGACGGACCCGTTGAGTTTCACCGACAGGAAAGCGTACAAAGAACGTCTGGCTGCTGAACAAGAACGGACCGGCTTGTCCGACGCGGCCATTACCGGCACCGGGATGATCCGCGCACGACGAGTTGCTTTTGGCGTGACGGATTCGGCCTTTATCATGGGCAGCATGGGCTCGGTCGTGGGCGAACGCCTGACTCGTTTGGTGGAGCGAGCGACCGAGCAGCAACTGCCGTTGATCATCATTAGCGGTTCCGGCGGCGGCGCACGCATGCACGAAGGGATTCTTTCCTTGATGCAGATGGCGAAGGTCTCGGCGGCGTTGGCACGCTATGACCAGTCGGTCGGGCTGTTCGTTTCAGTGCTTACGAATCCCACGATGGGCGGCGTGGCGGCCAGCTTCGCATCATTGGGCGACGTCGTCTTTGCCGAGCCCAAGGCCTTGATCGGCTTCGCCGGTCCTCGTACGATCAAAGCAACCATTCGTATCGAGTTGCCGGAAGGATTCCAGACCAGTGAATTCCTGCTGGAGCACGGCTACATCGATCGGATTGTGTCTCGCGACAAACTGAAGACGGAAATCGCCCGCACTATTGACTACTGTGGCAAGTAACATGGGTTTCTTGGACAAGCTACAGTCGTTGCTCAAGAATGAAAAAGTCGACCTTAACCTGCGCTTCGATCTGCTGACCGAGGGCCTTGCGGGGACCATGTCCAAGTTCCACAGGGCCCGCGACCGCCAGCACAACCGGATCGTCGGGCTGAAGATCTGTGATCCGGAGAAACTGGCGTTGTTCGAGGCGCGTTTTCCGGGCCTGAACAAGCCGAGCGAGGGCGAAATTGCCGAGGCTCTCCAGCACGAGTCCATTGTCGAGACCTATGAACACGGGATCAGCACCAAGGACCAACACTACATCGTCATGGACTACCTCTTCGGGCCCGGCTTACACGTGCTGGTCCGGGAACGCGACGAACGGTTGGCGGGAAAGCGAGTCCGTTTGATCCGCCAAATGGCCGAAGCGCTGGAAGCCGTCCACAACGCAGGGTACATCCACCGCGACATTTGCCCCAGGAATTTCATCTGTTCCGAGGATCTTGAGTCGCTCAAACTGATCGATTTCGGGCTTACATTGCCCGACACGGCGCCTTTCCGACAGCCCGGCAATCGGACGGGAACGCCAATGTATATGGCCCCGGAGATTGTACGACGGCGCACCACGGACCGCCGCGTCGACATCTTCGCTTTTGGCGTGACTGCCTACGAGCTGTTGACATTCCAGCTCCCTTGGCCCGAGGCGGAAGCAACCGGCCGCGGTGCCTTGTCGCACGACACCGTGAAACCGGTTCCCCTGCTGGAACTGCGGCCAAAGGTGAGTCGGACCCTCGCCGATGCAATCACCGTCTGCATGTCACCCGATCCAAACCATCGTCCCAAATCCATGGATCTCTTTCTGCGACGAATTCGCAAGGTGGAAGCGGAAGAGGGGTGAACCGTGGTTCGTAGCGAAGTCGCTTACCAGAAGTGCATTTCCCCCGCCTGCGGCGCCACGTACGACGTCGGCGAAGCCCACGTTGCTTGCACGAAGTGCGGCGATCTGCTCGATGTCCGCTACGACTGGGACCGCGCCGCGCCGCCGGACGACTTGCGGTACTTCGAGCAGATGTGGAGTCAGCGCAGCGATCCGACTCGATTCAGCGGCGTTTGGCGTTTTCACGAGTTGCTGCCGTTTGCCCGGCGCGAAGACGCGGTGACCATCGGCGAAGGGCAAACCCTGCTGCAGCAAGCAGACGAAGTTGCCCGCTACGCCGGCCTGAATCCCGGGCGACTGTTCCTTCAATACGAAGGGATGAACCCGTCGGGCAGCTTCAAAGACAACGGCATGTCCGGCGCTTTCACTCATGCCCGATCGATCGGCGCCAAACAAGCCGCGTGCGCATCGACGGGGAACACCAGCGCATCGCTGGCGATGTACTGCTCGGTGACGCAGTTGATGAAGGCCATCATCTTCATTGGTTCAGGCAAGATCGCCTATGGCAAACTTTCGCAGGGTCTGGACTACGGCGCTTTGACCGTTCAGATCGAAGGGGATTTCGACGACGCGATGGTGCGAGTCAAGGAAGTATGCCGCGATTTGGGTATCTACCTGGTCAACAGCGTCAATCCGTTCCGCTTGGAAGGCCAAAAGACCATCATGTTCCGTGTGCTGGAGGGTCTCGGATGGGAGCCGCCCGATTGGATCGTGGTGCCCGGCGGCAACCTCGGCAACTCCAGCGCCTTCGGAAAGGCGTTTTCCGAACTGGCGGAGCTTGGCCTGATCGAGCGCATACCGCGGCTGGCAGTGATCAACGCGGCCGGTGCCGACACGCTGTACCAGCTTTACGAAACACGCGGCGTGCGCTGGCAAGGCGGCCATGGCGACATGAACCTTGTGACCGAATACTACCGCGAAATGGACGAACAAGCGAAGAAAGCGTCCACCCTCGCCAGCGCGATCGAAATCAATCGTCCGGTCAACTTGCGCAAATGTCTGCGCGCCCTGGAGGTGTGCAATGGCGTTGTCCGGCAGGTGAGCGACCAAGATATCATGGACGCGAAGGCCAAAGTGGGTGCCGGCGGAATCGGCTGCGAACCGGCCAGTGCGGCCAGCGTGGCCGGCACCAAGTTATTGCGCGACGAAGGCATAATCGGCGCCGACGATCGCGTCGCCTGTATTCTGACGGGGCATCTGCTGAAAGATCCTACCGCCACCGTGGCCTATCACGCTGCGGACCAGGAACAATTCGATCGCGTGCTCGGAAGCCGCGGTGTTCGTCGTGCTTCCTTCGCGAACCGCCCCGTGCTCGTTCCTAACAACCTGGACGAAATCATCAAAGCCATTAAGCTGCACAACTGAAAATGAGCAAGACACGTATCGCCATCAATGGTGCTGCCGGACGCATGGGAAAGCGACTGGTTGCTTTGGGTGCCGCCGACGCGGAGTTGGAAATCGCTGCAGCACTGGAGTTCGCCCAACATCCCGAAATCGGCACCGACGCCGGGCTTGTGGCCGGCATTGGCGAGATCGGTGTACCGATTTCCGCCGCTCTGGACGCGAATGTGGACGCCGCCATCGACTTTTCGCTCCCCGCCGGCGCGGAAGCCATCACCCGCATGTGTATCGACGGGGCCATTCCTCTGGTGATGGCCACGACCGGCTTGACCGACGAGCAGAAGAAGCTCATCACCGCCGCGGCGGAAAAAGTCGCCGTGGTCTGGGCGCCGAACATGAGCATGGCGGTCAACCTGACGATGAAGCTGGCGGCCACCGCGGCCGAAATCCTGAAAGACAACCCCAATGGCGCAGATGTGGAAATCATCGAACGCCATCACCGCTTCAAAAAGGACGCCCCTAGCGGCACCGCCCTGCATTTCGGCAAGATCATCGCCGATATCATGGGACAGGGCAAACACACTCACGGTCGCGAAGGGCTCGTTGGCGAACGCCCGCGGGACGAAATCGGCTACCACGCGCTGCGGGTCGGCGACAATCCGGGCGAACACACCATCGTCTTCGGCATGCTGGGCGAAACGATCGAACTGACCGTGCGTGCCACGAACCGCGACTGCTACGCCCTGGGCGCTCTGGCTGCCGCCAAGTTCGCGGCGAAGCAGACTTCCGGTCTCTATGGGATGGACGATGTGTTAGGGCTCTGACCTACATACGCAATGTGCAGGGAGAACATCTCCAGCCAGAGTATGCAACGGTGGGCAAAGCGCGCCGAAGCACTCCTCATCGAGGCGGGAATCGTCCACCCCACTCTGTACGCTTTCTGCGGATTTTGTGGATCGCAGTGATTCTCCTTGTTGTATTGGTCGATCCAGTACGAATGCCCCGGATTTCTAACGCCTCCTATCCCGCAGGGAGATGGCCATGAAAGCGCACAAGATTACGCCACGCTTACTAGTGCTGCTAGCAGCAATTTTGTTTGCACAACACGCGGATGCTCAGGGTTTCGTCCTGCCCGGCGTCGGCACGGTCAATCGGTCGATGGGCGGGGCAGCAGTCGCCGCGCCGCTGGATGCTGCCGGCGCAATTCACTGGAACCCGGCCACGATAACTGGCCTACCCAGTTCCGAGTTTGTCGTTAGCTGCGAACTTCTGGCCCTTGACGCCCAGACTTCATCCACGTTAGGGCCACTCTCCGGTACCACCAGCAGCGACTCGGGCGTTTTTCCCTTGCCCGCGGTGGCAATCGCTTTTCAACCCGAAGATTCCTCGTGGTCCTACGGACTAGGGCTGTATTCGATAGGCGGATTCGGCTTCAACTTCCCGGCCAGTGATCCGACAGCGCCAGGGTTCAACCCGATCTTCACGCCGCAGCCTCCGCTTGGCGCCGGTGCCGGAGCCGTCTATTCCCGACTTTCCCTCATGCAACTGGCGCCGACGATCGCAGTCCAGTTGACCGACAAGATCTCCATAGGCGTGGCGCCTACCGTCTCCATGGCCGACGCGGCCCTGGACCCCGCCGCCTTGGCGTGGACAGACAACGCCGATGGCATCTTTCCTCCAACCGTCCCTTCCGCAACGCACGGCCGGATTTTCTGGGGGCTTGGATTTCAAGCAGGCATCTATTACGAGTCGGATTCGTGCTACACATTGGGAGCATCGTTCAAGAGCCCGCAATGGTTCGAAGACTTCCATTTCAACTCGGCCGACGAACTTGGCAGGCCGCGGACCATTGGCCTGGACGCCGACTATCCCATGATCATTTCCGTCGGAGGCGCCTTTCACGGCATACCCGGACTCGTCTGTGCTGTCGACGTCCGCTACGTGGACTATTCCAACACCGATGCCTTCGGCGACGACACAGGCTTCGAGATCGCCGCGCCCAACGCCCGCGTCACAGGCCTGGGATGGCGAAGCGTAATTGCGGTGGCAACGGGGCTGCAGTACGAGTTGACCGACCGACTAACCCTGCGCCTGGGATACTCGTACAACGAGAATCCGATTCGCGACTCCGACACGTTTTTTAATCTCGCGTCGCCGGCCATCTACGAACACATCGCCTCGGTGGGCGGGTCTTTGTGGCTGACAGACCGCACCAAGCTGTCTTTCGCCTACCTGCACGCATTCGAGAACTCCATTTCTGGGCCAATCAACTTGGCGGGTGTAGGCCCCGTTCCTGGAACCGACATTACTACCAACGTGAGCGTCGACGCGCTCGTCGCCGGACTGGAAGTGCGGTTCTAAACGCAAGGCGGCCTTCGACTGGAGGCGACACTTCGGGCGATCGGTAGAGTCTCTGGACTCAGTACCATGTACTAAGTACTCGGTACTGAGTACTCGGTACACAGTACTCTGCATTCTCACTCTCACGCCACGTTCGTAGTGCGTGTGATCCCTCCTCGCCCGCTGTGCGGCGCTCGGTCGCGTGTGTACCATATCGTTGTATGCGATCGAAGGACAGCGGCCCGCGTGCGCCACGAGAAGATGATTCCCAACAGCAGTGGAGTTGCGTCTCATGTTGAAAACACTCTTCGTAGCCGTAGCTATGTTCCTGCCGATCACGCTGCCGGCGTTTGCGGCCGACGTGCTGATCGAAGCCGAGAGTTTCGCCAAGCACGGCGGTTGGAAGCTGGATACGCAGTTTATCGACATCATGGGTTCGCCGTACCTGCTTGCCCATGGATTGGGCCGGCCGGTCGATGATGCGACGACCACGGTCGAGCTTCCGGCGGCGGGCAAGTACCGTGTGTTCGTCCGCACCAAAGATTGGGTGGCCCAATGGAAGGCAACCGGACAGCCAGGGAAGTTCCAAGTGCTCGTTGACGGCAAGCCTCTGGAGGAGACGTTTGGCACCAAGAGCGCCGATTGGTTCTGGCACGACGGCGGCGTTGTCGACATCGAAGAGAAAACCGTTCGTTTGGCTCTGCACGACTTGACCGGCTTCGAAGGCCGGTGTGACGCAGTTCTGTTCACAACCGATCTGGATTCGGCTCCGCCTAACGAATTCGATGTGCTGTCCGGCTGGCGACGCCGCCTGCTGGGCCTGGATGACGAACCGACCGAGAAGGGCGGATACGACCTGGTCGTCGTGGGTGGCGGCTATTCGGGCATGGGAGCGGCGATTTCTGCCGCGCGTCTGGGCTGCAAGGTCGCCCTGATTCAGAACCGGCCCGTCCTGGGCGGAAACGGGTCCAGCGAAGTACGCGTCTGGGCCAACGGACTGACGCGCCGCGGCCGTTTCCCGCGCATCGGCGAAATCATCGAGGAGTTTGCAGACAACGCAAAGAAATCTCCCGGGCTGAGCGAAGAATTTGGCGACGATAGGAAGGCAGCGGTTGTTCGGGCCGAGAAGAACCTTGACTTGTTCCTGAATCACCACGCCTATCAGTTGGAAATGGACGGCGATCGAATCGCGGCCGTGTTCGCTTTCGACACGCGAACCAGCGAACGCAAACGGTTCATCGGCCGTCATTACTGCGACGGCACCGGCCACGGCGTAATCGGTTATCTGGCCGGCGCTCATTACGACATGACGCCCAAAGGCCGGATGGGTATGAGTAACATGTGGCGGTGGGACGAGGCCGATAAGCCGGCTCCGTTCCCCGAGACACCGTGGGCGTTGGATCTAGAGATGGAAGATTTCCCTTTTCCGCGGGATCACCACGGACAATGGTTCTGGGAAAGCGGTTTTGACAAGGATCCGATCAACGATGCCGAAACCATCCGCGACTGGAACCTGCGGGCCGTCTACGGCGCATTCAACGCGATGAAGAACCGTGGCGGCGCCGATCAACACAAGAACGCGATGCTCAGTTGGATCGCCTTCATCGGCGGCCCGCGCGAGTCGCGGCGATTGTTGGGCGATGTGATTCTGACCGGCGAAGACATCACGGCCAAACGGGACTTTCCAGACGGCTGCGTGCCAAGCACTTGGTCCATCGACCTACACTATCCCAAGCAGCAATACGCGGAAAAGTATCCGGATAATCCGTTCATCTCCTATGCGAAGTTCGACAGAGGCGTCGACCGGATCTATGGCTATCCCGTACCGTACCGCTGCTTCTACTCGCGAAACGTGTCGAACCTGTTTATGGCGGGCCGCTGCGTCAGCGTATCGCACGAGGCTTTGGGAACGGTCCGCGTGATGAAGACCTGTGGCATGATGGGCGAAGTGGTCGGCAAAGCGGCGGCGGTCTGTGCGGCGCACGACTGCTCGCCGCGCGACGTCCATGGCGAGCATTTTGACGAATTGAAAGAGCTGATGAAGCTGCCCGGTAAAGCCCGCCGCGCGACGGTGAAAGGCAAAATCGTCATTCCGGACGACGTTCCACCCGAAGCACCGCCGCACGGCCCTCCAACCGGACTCGATCCGGAACAACTGCCGGGCTTGGTGATTGACGACCGGCAGGCAAAGAAGCAGGGGAAATGGACCGAGGGCCAAGGCTTGAAGGGGTACGTCGGCTACAACTACCTGTACGGATCGCCCGATTCAGGAGCCACCGTCCGCTTCGAATTCAAGCCGCCGACAACGGGACTCTACGAAGTTCGCCTGGCCTATTTAGCGCACGAGAACCGAGCGACCAACGTGCCCGTGACGGTCCACAGCGCCGACGGCGAACAGACGATCCGCGTTAACATGCGAGAGGCCGCGCCATTGCCCAAGGGCTTCATCTCGCTGGGCGAATTCGACTTCAAGGCCGACCAGACGGCTGCCGTCGTCATCGCTACCGACGACGCCGGCGGCACAGTCCACGCCGATGCGATTCAGGTGCTGCCAATCAAGTAAGCGTGACGCGGGAAACGAATTAACGCGTCGCGCGAGCGTATCCGTGGTCTTGGATGCCATCCGTGGGACATTACATCTCTACATCTTGACGCACCAACCGATTGGTCAGTCCGCGGCACGAATTCGTGAAAATCTCAAGAAACACGTTTGCGATCTATTGACTTGCCTCGGCGATTGTATTATTGTGTTAATACACTGATTCAATGCATGGCGTTCCGTAACGGGCGCTGATGCACGAACGAGGCAGGTGCCATGCAAATCCGCGTTTCCAGCAGTGACGGTGTTCCGATCTATCTGCAAATCGTCAACCAAGTCAAGTACTTGGTCGCGTCGGGGCGTCTAGCGCCGGATGAACAGCTTCCGCCAGTCCGTAAACTGGCCGAGCAGTTGCTGGTGAATCCGAACACGGTCGCCCGGGCGTATCGAGAGTTGGAGACTGCCGGGGTGATTGTCACTCGTCGGGGCTCCGGAGTCTTCGTGTCGGATTCGGGCTCGCCGCTTGCGCGCCGGGAACAGAACCGGATACTGAACGAGCGCATCGACATGCTGCTTACCGAGGCGCGTCAAATGAACGTGGACACGGAAGTGCTGGTAGGACTGGTCCGGCAGCGCGGCCGGCAGATGCAAAGTGGATAAGTGACCCTCACCCCGGCCCTCTCCCAGAAGGAGAGGGGGGACTTGTTCGGGAGAGATAACGATGAGCGAGAACGTAGTCGAAGTCCGCGGCCTGTCGCGTCGGTTCGGCAAGACAACGGCTCTTGATGACGTGAGCCTGAGCGTACGGCCCGGAATTGTATCCGGTCTGGTGGGTGAGAACGGCGCTGGCAAGACGACGCTGATCAAGCATCTGCTGGGACTGTTTAAGGCGCAAACGGGATCGGTGCGAATCTTCGGATTGGATCCCGTGAAGGACCCCGTCGGCGTACTCGGTCGCATTGGATACTTGTCGGAAGACCGCGATCTGCCTGATTGGATGCGCATTGGCGAATTGATGAGCTACACGCAAGCCTTCTATCCCAATTGGGATCAGGCGTTTGCGGAGCAGTTGCGTGAGACATTCGAGTTAAGCGAGAGGCAGCGCATCAAGAGCCTTTCTCGTGGTCAGCGGGCGCGAGCCGGGTTGCTGGTTGCCCTGGCACATCGCCCG
Organism: Pirellulaceae bacterium; assembly: GCA_016784735.1. Lineage (GTDB taxonomy): Bacteria > Planctomycetota > Planctomycetia > Pirellulales > Pirellulaceae > JADHUC01. The sequence continues at coordinate 14,300 of JADHUC010000122.1, forward strand.
GATCTGCTCGTGTTGGACGAACCGTCGTCGGGGCTCGATCCGATCGTCCGTCGCGACATCCTCGCGGCGATCATTCGGACCGTGGCCGACGAAGGCCGCAACGTGCTGTTTTCCTCGCACCTGTTAGAGGAAGTCGAGCGCGTGGCCGATTCAGTGACGATGATCCACGAGGGCAAAGTCATCTTGAGCGACGACCTGAGCAAGATCATTGCCGCCCATCGGCTAGTGACGGTGCGATTCAAGGAGCCGCAGACGGGGCCGCCGAAACTACCCGGAATGCTCTCGGTCAGCGGAGAAGGACACGAATGGACGGTCATGTGTAACGGAGAAATCGAGCGACTGAAGAAAGCGGTTGCCGAGGCCGGGGCCAGTATTGTGGAAGACGGGCCTGCATCACTGGACGACATTTTTGTCGCCCACGCAGGGGACTGAAACGAGGTGTCAGATATGTTTGCCATTGGCAAAGCGATGACATGGGAGTTCGTTCGACGCTGTTGGTGGTGGATTCTTACTGCCACGGTGGCCATCGTGGGCATGGTCGCACTTCGAAGCTGGGTTCTGTCGCTCGTGGGAGGATCCATCGAAGAGTGGGCCAGGGATCCCGAAGCCCGGGTCTTGATCTTCCCGCTCGGGTTTGGCGCTTCGGTGTTTGCCGTTTTTCCTGGGTTGTACGAGGCCCCTCGCGGCTTCAGCCATCGTCTGTACACCAAACCAGTACCGACGTGGTTCTTGGTCGCGTGGAAGATGTTCCTCGGAATGCTGACCACGGCGCTGATCTGCTTGGCCTCGACGAGTTCCTGCAACTGGCTGGTCGGAGCGGACTTCGCATTGGCCGGGCCGAGCGTCTTCTTCGCCACGGGGCTGGCGGTGGCCGTGGCGGGAATCTGGTCGTTGCCCGACTTCCGTCTCTGGAAGATGGCTGCTTGGGTGGCGGGAGCGATTTCGCTAATCATCTGGTTCAGCAGAAGCTATTGGGACGGCGGATTGTGGAGTCAGCCGACGCTTGGCGAGTTATTGACGATGGGCGTCTACGTCTTGGCGGCCTACGCCTTCGCCGTCGTCAGCGTGGCCAGCGATCGTTGCGGCAATACGCGGCCCTGGCCGGACATCCAAAGGGTCTATAATCGCGTCGCCGAATTGCTGTCGATACGACGACGCACATTCCGTTCGGCGCCGGCCGCGCAGTTTTGGGCCGAATGGCGTCCGCGAGGGCTGGTCGTGCCGAGTATCGCCGCGGCGTTCATCGCGATTCCCACGATTGGCCTCCTCGCGGGGCAGGCCGCGATCGGCGATGGCTTCGAAGCTATGTTGGGTGGTGCATTGTTGTTAGGTCCCTTGTTTACCGGCATCTTTGCCGGGGCATTCGTCGGCAATCGTCAGGGTCGCAAGGACAGTTACACGACCTTCATGGCGACTCGACCCGTGAGTGATTCGCAATTGGCCTTCATCGTGTTGAAGGCCGCGGTGGCAAGCGCCTTGGTCACTTGGATTGTGTTAGTGACCGGGGCTATGGTCAGCATCTTCGGTTCTGCCGCATTAGGTCATCATCCGGTGGAATTGGAGGCATTGAAGGAGCAGGTGGCCGGGATGCCTGTTTGGGTGCCTCCGCTGTTGTTTGCCGGATCGCTGTGGCTCGCGTACACCTCGTGTAGCTGGACAGCAACGTTAATGCTGACGGGACGGCAATGGGTGTTCAGCACGGTGAATCTCGTGTTCTGGGGCGGAATCATTCTGGTATTCGTCTTGGGTAAGTTTGGACTGGTGCCAAGATCAGCCTTGCCGTTAGTACGCGTGCTGGCCTTCTGCGGTGGAATCATCTTGACGCTCGTATCCGCCTACATGTTTGCGGCAGCGCGGCGCCGTCGGCATATCGGTCATCGGGCCGTAGGTTCCGCGGGCGGCATCTGGCTCGTATTATGCGCCGTAATCGTTGTCGCCTTGTCGCCCGTGATGCCTGTCTCGGCGACCGTGCTGATGTGCGGTATAATAGCCCTGTCCATTGCTGCCGTTGCTGCGGCCCCACTGGCCCTGGCATGGAACCGCCATCGCTGAGAATCCGGGTGATTCGCAATGTTGTTTCGGAAGTTGACGAAGCGACAAAGAAGACTACTGCTGCTCGCGTTCGCCGCGCTTCTCGTTCTGATTCTCGGGCCGTACATCGTTAGCCGCGTGCGGAGTGCGAGCAGGCAAATCCGGGTGTTTTCCGAAGCGACAGCCGTTCCCGCGGAACGAGTCTCGACCATTCGCCTGCTCGCGTACAATATTGCGCACGGGAGAGGTGCCACGGATGACAATTGGGAGGGGACCGTCGAAGAGAAGAAGAAACGCATTGAAGAGATCGCACAACTGATCGTCCGGTCTGAAGCCGACGTAGTGGTGCTGAACGAAGTTGACTTCTGTTCGACTTGGAGCGGGCACCAGAATCAGGCAGAGGCCATTGCTCGCCTCACGGGTTTTCAGCATCGAGTCGAGCAACGGAGCCTTGATTTTCGTTTCATCTACGGCAGTTGGAAGTTCGGCAACGTCATACTCAGCAGATATCCGATCACCGATGCGGAGATTGTTGAGTATCCGGCGCTGAGTGATTGGGAAAAACTTCTGGCCGGCTGCAAACAAGGCGTTGTCTGCAAGCTTCAGCTTTCACAATCACAACAGATCCGGCTTGTGGCCGTCCATCTGGAGTACCGAAGCGAGGACGTGCGCGTATCGTCAGCGCAGAGAATCGTCGACCTCAGCAAGTCGGCCGATGTGCCCATCATCGCGGCCGGCGATTTCAATTCGACTCCTAGCGACCTCCCAAACGCCGAGCGCAGCGCCACAGGCGTAAACGCAATGGACTTCATCGAAGAATCGCACCAATTCCAGCGGTGTGCGAACACGTTCGCCACGCAGGACGAGATGACGTTTTCGACCATGCGGCCAACTCGCGTTATTGATTGGGTCCTTGCGCCGAACGGGTGGAATTTCGTTGATTATCTGATCGTTCCATCGAAACTGTCCGATCATCGCCCCGTCATGGCCACGATCGAAATACCCATCGGAAACCAAGGCATGCTAGAACGCTAGTGCGCTTGGTGTGAGTTCGGCGATAGCAACCAGTGGCCCTGGGGGTTAACGAAGGCAAGCCAGTTGCGGACGCCGCGCGCGACACCGGCCGCGTCCGTGCCGAGGATTGCTATGATGCCTCGCTCTTTCAACCGTTTGATTCGATAGTTCCCGTTGCCTGGATAACGCGCATCGAGCTGTAGGCCGGTCTCCTTGACCAGCCCGGCAATGGGTGGATCCTTTGCTTCGCCGACGAGTATGCACGGCTGCTGGACGGTGTGCAGGTTGTCGCTTTCGATCACGGGAATGATGATGCCGGTATCGTCGACCACGCATGTCGAGATTGCCACCGCACACTCTTTGATCGCGGCCGAGGCCGAAGGTGACACGACCACTGTTGCGGTTGCCTGGCCATCCCTGACCAACGGCCAGTCGTGCCAGCCGACCTGGACATCGTTGCGTCGAACGTGTGGTGCCATCTCTCGGAGCAGCTTGATCATGTGGCGTTTGCCGGCTTCGATGTCGCGCGTCGAATCCGCGGCGACCGTCTGGATGTGGTATTCGAGCTTTTCGTCGTCTTTCGGCTCGTGGAGATAGTCCAGCGGCTTCTGGCCGATGGGGAATGGACTTTTGTCGCTGAACCAGAATTGGCGTTCCGCCGCGATGTCGGCCAACCGTTTCTTCCACGCGCCGGTGGCTCGCGTTTTCAGACGCGGCAGGTACCATTCGACCATGCGGCCCAGGTTGGCATCATCCACTCCGTCCCGCGCGCCCTCCCAGTCGCTGGATGTCAGTAGGTCCGCCGACGTGTCTTGGTGATCGCTCGAACCGTACGCCAACAGCCGCTCGCCTTGGACGCCGCCCAGACGGAACCACTGGTTGTGTGTGAAATCGAGGTAGTACAGCCAGCTCTTCCAGACCGGCCCTGTGCGCCAGAAATGGACCGGTGGACCCTGGTGGACGATCGACCAGGGGCCGAGTCGGCTGCTCGCGTGCGGATTGCGGATGGCCAGGCCCGTACCGCCCCGCGTAAAGCCGACGATCGTGCCGTCGCCCAGCTTGACCGATCCCTCGCGCAGAAACTTCTGAAGATTCGGATAGCCGTACTGGTACATCGACAAGTCGCGTACCCAGGCGATGAATCGGTTCGTCATCGTCGGGTGCATCCACCCGGCCGTGGTCCAGTGCGAACCGGGGCCCATGCCTGCCTCGATGTAAGCCTTTGCCAACGGCAGGTAATTCTGCTCGATCGAGGGCATGCTCGGCTCGTCAGTCCAGATCGGGTGCGCCATCCCGAACCCGCGCTCGTCGAGGTACTCCTGCAACTGGCGATAGTAGTCGATGCAGGCGTCACGCCAGTCGCTGGGCCATTCTTCATATGCTGTCCGGATCGTGCATGTTTCGCCCGTGATCGCCGTTGCCCACAGCGGTCCGGTCCGTGAATCCTTCAGCCCCAGGTTCGTCACACCGTGTGCGAGGTAATCGTCGAGCCATTCGTCCCAGAGGTCTCCGAAGTCCAAATCGGTAATGGCCTTCTCGCCTCGAAGGTGAGTCTGCGGAGCACGAAGCGCGGCTAGAAGTGGAGTATCCGTGTTCCTGAGCTTCACTTCGTTCGTATCGGGATAGCTGATGATAGCCCAGTCACTGCCCTGCCGTTGAACTTCGCGCAGGAGTCGCGGGTCATTCGTGATGCCCCCGCCCCACGTACGCAGTTGAACGATGCGCGGGCCGGGCATCAGGATCGGCGCGACATCGACCTTTACCGGTAGCACGGCCAGTGTCTCGCCGTCGACCGACGAGAACGTGATCCGGCTCCCGTACGAACCCGCGGCAAGGCCCTGTGTGTCAATCTGCACCCAGATCGTGCGAGGTTCAAGCGGCTGGAGTTCGACAGCAGGTTTTCCCAGCGGCGGCAACTTCTCGGGCGAGACCAGGTAAAACGGCCCTCGCCTTCTGCGGTCGATGACGCCGTATGTCTCCGGCGGCTGGAGCGGTACCTCGGGCGCCTGCCCCATCACCAGCGTGGTAATGCCGCCGTCCTTCGTCGCGGCGCCGTCCGACCGGCGGAGCGGTGCGGTCTGGATTACGACCGTACCAAGGTCCAGGGCGGATTGGATGCAGAAGAACGCCGTGTCGATTTCATTGCGGACGCTCGAAAACTCCAGCGACGTCAGCATGTCGACTAGCCGCGGTCCGGCTGGTTTCCACAGTAAGCGGAATTCTGTGGATCCGGCCCAATCGCGATGCCACAGAGCGAGCTTCTTCTCAGCGGCGTTCGTGGCCAGAAGGGCCTTTGCTTCCTCGTGTTCGGTCAGCGGATTGGCTGCAAGCACGATGTTGTGGTAGATCTGCATGATACCGGCCTTGGCGACTTCGTCACGAGCATCGTAGGGGCCATATGACGAGAAGATCAGCCGGCCTTTGCCAACCTCCGTGATCGACAGCACGCTGGCGTTGCCTTGGCCAAGGACACTCACGCCTTGATGGTCGATCAGACCGTGGTACGTGTTCAGCCACGTGGCACCTTCCGTGACAACGCCTTTCAAATAGGGATGGTCCTTCGCCAACACTTCGACCGGCCAACGTTTCCCGTTGTACGTCCAAGCTCGCGCACCGACCCAGGGAGTTTCCTCGAACGATCGGCCGAGCGCCCCGTAGATGGCACCGTTCGTCATCAAGACGTGGCCGCCGTCTTCGAGATAGCGTTTCATGGCGGCGATCTGAGCGGGAGTGAATTTCCGGTCGCAGCCGCGAAGCCAGACAACCAAGCTGTAGTCGCCGAACTCGGACGGGTCCAGGAATTCGCCTCGGTCCTGTGCGACCACTTTCGAACGTGCCGTCACGTAGTATTCAAAGAACTTCCTGTCCCCGTTCGAGGCGTTGCCCCATGCGACAACGGCAATTGGCTTGCCCGCAGCCCAGACGCTCGCTGGCAGCAAGAAAACAAGCAGCCACAATACAAGAGATCGTCGGCGAGACATATTCATTCCTTTCTCGAAGTGAAACCGCCAGTCCCCGTTTCCAGCTCGAGGTTACCGTCTGAGTTGTAACCTGCGTCTGCAGTCGGTATTGTGGCAGAATTATTGACGGCGACGAGAGGTCAGGGAACTTACTGTGAGCGATCTAAGTGGACTGAGCAGCGACTGCGATCCTGAAAGCATCCGAGGGCGGTTCGAACGAGCGCTCGCGGGTGAGATCATCGAACGGCCGGTTTATGCAGTTTATGACTGGTTCGTCCAGAACCGGCCGGTCGATTGGCAGTCGCTGTTCGCACGGGGGCTGGGCCAGATTGCCCATGCCGATCTGGTACGCACCGAGCGACCGAATGTCCAGGTTATCGAGACAACGCAGGAGATCGACGGTCGAGTCCGCCGGGAAGTGCGGTGGATCACAGACCGGGGCGAGTTGCACGAGTGGTTTCTCGGCGAGTGGCAGCAGGAGTTCCTGCTCAAAACGCCGACAGATTATCGAATCATGCATCGGGCTCTGGAAGGCACGCGGTATTCTGCGATCTCGGAACCTTTTCTGCAGGCAGAGCAGCACATCGGTGATGGCGGAATTACGGTCGGTCAGCTCGGCTGGGCACCGATTCGGCGGACGCCCCTTTTGCAGGTCCAGATCGATTTTGCCGGTCCCGAGCGGCTGGCGATGGATCTGGCCGACGAATTGCCCGAGCTGATGGAGCTGTTGGAGCTGATGACGGAGCTTACGCTGGAGAAATTCCGCGAAGCCGTCAAGGGACCGGCACGATACATCAAGCTGTGGGAGAACCTGGCGGTGGAGATGATCGGGCTTCGGCATTACCAGCAACATATGGTGCCGCTCTACCGTAAGATCCTGGAGATTCTCCAAGACGCCGACAAGCGGCTGCTGGTCCACTACGACGGAAGGCTTCGGACGGTTGCCGACGAGATTGCGGCTTTGGACATCGACGGGATCGATTCCTTCACTCCTCCGCCCGATGGCGACATGTCGGTCGCCGAGGCCAGGGCCTGCTGGCCGGAGAAGTTTCTCTGGCTACATCCACCGTTGGGATGGTACCAGGAGGATCGGGCGAAGCTGGCCGCTCGGATCCAGGAGATGGTGCGCGATGCCGGTCCCCGGCGCTATTGCCTGATGATCAGCGAGGACGTTCCGCCCCAGTGGGAACAGTCTGTGCCGACGGTTCTGGAAGCACTGGATGCGATGTGACATTAGGCAGAGTGGTTGTCCGATCGCTTCACGCGAGTTGAACTCTTATGATTTTGCCCCACAATCATTTTGCAAAAAGAAGACTAGGCAAAATCATCTATGGGCAAAATCATAAAATCATAAGATGCTAATGCGGCCGTCGGGCAGTGGCCGCATGGGAACGGGTGGATGATATGCTGAAGCATAACCTACGATGGGTCCGGAGGCGGCGTTGAACGGTCCTGATCAGTTTGAATTGACCTTCTGGGACTACCTGGCTTTCGGGGCCTTCTTCGTCGTTCTGTCGGCGATTGGGTACTGGGCGGGCCGGCGAGAAAGGTCGAACCCCAGCGATTATTTCCTGGCTGGCCGCAAGTTGCCGTGGTACGTGGTGGGCGGGTCGTTCATCGCGTCGAACATCAGCAGCGAACACTTCATCGGCATGATCGGCGCGGCGTTTATCTTCGGCCAGTGCGTGGCCATGTCCTGCTGGGGCAACGTCCTGTCGTTTTCTTTCTTGATCTGGCTCTTCATCCCCTTCCTGTTGGCCTCGAAGGTCTTCACCATCCCCGAGTTCCTCGAACGGCGATTCAACAGCACTCTGCGACAGTTCTTTGCCGTTGTGACCGTGCTCTCGAACGTCTTGGCCTTTCTGGCCGCTGTCTTGTACGGCGGCGGCCTGGCGCTGAACAAGCTGTTCGGATGGGACCTCTGGTTCGCCATCATCCTGTTGGGTGTCGTCGCCGGAACCTGGGCGATCTACGGCGGGCTTTCTTCCGTGGCGTGGACCGACTTGTTTACGGTCATCGTGATGATTCTGGGCGGAGTGCTGGTCACCATCCTCGGGCTTCAAGCGCTAGCCGGAGATTCGGGTTCGCCGATCGAGGGATTTCGAGTGATGATCGAACGCAATCATGCCTCCGGCGGCGTTTGGCGCGAGGCGGTAGAACATACGGCTCAAAACATTGTTCATGCGGATCAGTACAACCGTCTGTCCGTCATTCAACCGGTGACGCATGAACTGCAACCTTGGACGAACCTCTTCTTCGGGGTCTTCACGGTCAGCATTTGGTACAACGTGTTGAACCAGTTCATGATCCAACGCGTGCTTGGCGCCAAGAACGCCTACCACGCGCGAATGGGCATTGTCCTGGCTGGCTTCACACAGGTGTTCTTGCCCGCGATTATTGTCATCCCCGGCTTGATCCTTTTCGCGATGCATCCCGAGGTGTTGCTGCTGCCGTGGGAAGAGGTCCCCAGAGAGGCCGACCAGACGTTCATCAGCTTGGTGCAGGCACTTGTTCCCGTTGGACTGCGGGGGCTCGTGCTGGCCGGGCTATTTGGGGCCATCCAATCGACCGTTAATTCCGTGCTCAATTCTACGGCTACGATCGTCACGCTGGATATCTACAAACGACTGCTTCGACCGAATGCTTCCAGCCGCGATTTGGTCACCGTGGGGATCGCGACTTCTGTCGTCGTGCTGTTGGTAGCGATCGTTTTGGCCGGTTTCATCGGACATCTTGGCGAGAGCCTGTTTGTGTACATCCAAACGTTGTACGCATTCTTTGCCCCGCCGTTCTCCGCCGTTTTCCTGTTGGGCATCCTCTGGCGACGAATCAACGCCACCGGCGCCACGGCGGCCGTTTTTTCCGGTTTTGCCTTGTATATCGCGATCAAAGTGTACGTGGGCGTCGTCCCGTCTCCCCCGGCATGGCTGATGCCCTACGCCAATCAAGCGGCCGTCAATTGGGTGTTCTGTGTTCTGGTGTGCGTCGCGGTCAGCCTGGCCACGCCTCGTCCGTCAGCGGAGCGAGTGACCGATCAACTGATCTTGAACTGGAAGATGTTGAACATCTTCAGCGACCTGGGGACCCGATGGTACACCAGCGTCGTGACTTGGTGGTGCCTGTTCGTCCTGCTGATCGTCACGCTGGTCGTGATATTCTCCCCGGTTGTCCTCCGATAGGTCGAGGCGGACGACGAGTGATGGCAGGGGAATAGATCAGCAAGCATTCCCCTGCCCCCATTCCCCTGCCGTTCTCCGGGCACGAGACAACAAACTACGCTTACAGGTGATACGGATGCCGTTGCGGCTTGCCCAACAACCGGTTGGCGTGTTCGTCGCCGATGATCTGCTGCCGGACTCCATCCCATTTCAGCTTTCGGCCGAGCATGTACGCTAGATTGCCAAGGATGCAAAGCGTGGACGTGCGGTGGGCAATCTCGATGTCGACGTTCGGGAGGCGTTCGGAGGTCGTGATCGACTTCAGCCATTCGCCCATGTGATTCATGCCGAAATCCTTGAACAGGTTCGGCGTGTAGGGCTCGAAGCCGCCCGGCGGGACCGTGAAGCCGATCGCCTCCGGTTCGGCCCATTTACGGGCGCCTTCCCACTCCAGAAGCAGGCTGCCCTGCTCGCCGTAGAACACCTGGCCGAACTCGGTCTTGCCCGCCTTCCTACCGGGTTGACTCCAAATCAGCGTCCAGTCGGGATCTTTGAACTCGTACGTAACATCCATGTCGGGCGGACAATCCCACAGTCCCTTGATGGGCGCAGTCCCGGTCGCTTCGACGGTAAACGAGAGCGGGCCGTCAGCATCCAGACACCACAGAATCGAACTGAACTGGTGGGCGCCGCGGTCACGAATCTGGCCGCCGCCCGATTCCAGCAACCAGCGGAACGTGCCGGGGCAATAGCGTGGGTTGTACGGTCGCCACGGCAACGGACCCAGCCACATGTCCCAATTCAGGTCCGGCGGCGGTGCGCAATCGGCCACTGGGCTCTGGTCGATCGGGTTTGCGTAGTGCCAGCAGTCGACCTTTGTCACTTTGCCGATGATCCCGTTGCGAATGGCTCGGCAAGTGTAGTAGGCCGGCATCCCGCTGCGTCCTTGAGCGCCGACTTGCACCATGCGGTTGTTCGTCCGAGCGGCGTCGATCATAGCCAAACCTTCCTCGATCGTGACCGACGAAGGCTTTTCCACGTAGACGTGTTTGCCGGTCAGGCACGCGTGGACCGTCTGCACGCCGTGCCAATGATCGGGCGTGGCGATGATCACCGCGTCGATGTCTTTCCGCTGGAGGATGTAGCGGTAGTCGGCATAAGGCTCGACGCGAACGCCCTTGTCGCTGCATCGTTTGACGGCGGCGGCCAGTCTTTTTTCGTCCGCGTCGCAGACGGCCGCGACATTGGTCGAACCCAGTTCCCAAAAACTGAGTCCTCGCATCAAATGACCGCTCCCCATGCCACCGACGCCGATGTGCCCCAGTGTGATTCGGTCGTTGGCGCCCGGTTTGCCCGGTGCAGCCAAGACACCAGACGGAATAACGCAAGGGGCACTCAGCAAGGCGCCCGCGGTGCCAAGGAACTCACGCCGCCCAACCCGTCGATGTATCTTCATGATTGCTCTGCCTTTCCATTTCGATGAGGATTAAATCCTACTGTATCGCATACGTCTTCTTCAGATGCTCGAGAGTCTGTTCTAACTCGTCGTTCGCGAGCGGACGCTCATAAATGAGGAAACGGGCCAACTCGCCATCGAAAGACTCCTTGCCCGGATGGTTCGTGGCGTCACGTTCTTGGCCGATGGCGAGCTTGGACGAATTGGCCGCCGGGTTGACGGGAAAGGGTTGGCTGGCCACGGGCTCGGGATCGTTAATGAAGACCTCGATCTTGACAACGCCGGTCCCCGCGCCCATACGGCCCGCCACGACGTAATATTGATTCTCCTTCAGCGGTTTCGGGGCGAGCACCATGGGGTTGTTCTCGTCCCAGCGACCGAAGGTGATCGCATTGCGTGATCCAATCCAGACCCGGTTGTCGTCGGTCACGTTGCCCCAGATCCCTTCGTACTTACGGCTGTTTTGCAGATTGCCGAAGAACGAGTTCACGTCCTTCAATTGGACAACCTGCTCGTAGACGCAGATAACAGCAAACCAAGTGTAGCCACTTCCCGTGAGAAGATGGTCGAAAGCGTCTTCTTCGTGATTCACCAGTTCCTGCCGTTTGAATACCAGTGTGTTATGACCACCGATGGCCGCGACGGATTTCTTCAGCGTCGGACGCCCCGAGCCCGGTTCCTTCCGTCCCTTGTCCTGTTTCATAAAATCCCTGGCTGCAAACGTAGCAACTTGATTCGTCCATTTCACCACACGGTCGCCATCCTCCACCCCGACGCCCTTGTCGGCATCCAGGTCCAAGATGAGCCCATCCGCAACAACCTGCGCATCGGCCGTAGCGCCGACGAAGAACGGCAGAATGAGAAATAGCGATTTCATGTCGTTTTCCCCCAGTTATCGCACGCGGTCGCTGTCTTCACTCAAAATGAAGCGATTCCTCCAAGGCAACCGGCTGGCCGTCCGGTTGTCTCGTGTGTTGCCCGGATCGCATAACAGCCCCCCGCCGATAGCCCGCAATATCACAACTTCCTGAAACAACGCTCCTCGTCGCGAAGCCCTATTCTAGCGGATGGCCGTTTTCCAAAACAAGAACTCTGGTCGGCAGCCTGTATTTATGCCGCGGCCGGCTGTTGGAGTCCAGGCTTCAGCCTGTCCCCCGCAGCCTAAAGGCTGTACTCCAGCGGACATTCCAAACCGGCTGCGGTATAAGTCCGCCGAAACGGCCTGTCAGGCCAGGCAGGCTCGCCGTTTCGAAGTACTCACCATTGACCGGTGATTCGACTGAGTGACCCCAAACGTTGCAGAAAAAGTTCGTAGGATGGGCCTCCGAGCCCGTCCGTTGTGGCGTGAACGGTTTCGAAAACTCCATCGCTGGAGATCACCACTGGTGAGGTTAAGGAACAACTCTCGAAAGGTCACTTGGTGTTGGACCGGACGGGCTCGGAGGCCCATCCTACAAAGAATGTATGCAACCAACGGGTGACCTTTACCGAACAGTCGTGCTTCTTGCCGTTGACTGCCGCTTGCTGTCTGGGTGTGTCAGCATTAGACTGACTTGGGGTTCCCTAAACAGGGTTCCTGTCGAAGCGTTAGGAAGTGCGGCCGACGTAACCACTTGGTTAACTTGCTCGATGACTCCCGAAGAGAAAGCACGGCAAGAGATTGACCGCCAGCTTGAACTCTGCGGTTGGGCGGTCCAGGACTACCAGGCGCTGAACATCTCGGCAGCGTTGGGTGTGGCGGTGCGGGAGTTCCCGTTGTCGACCGGCAAGGCCGACTATCTGTTGTACGCAGGCGGCAAAGCGATCGGGGCTGTCGAGGGCAGACTCGTCCCGCAAGACCCTAGCGACGAGCCGGCCAGTGAACTGCTGGCCCGGATCAGGGCGGAGCGCGAACCGCTGAAGCCACTCGGGCCTCCAAAGAAGTCAAGGAAGCAATCAAAGAGGGGCCGGAAATGACGCTGGACGGATTGCGAGCGCTGGTCGCCGAGGGCGAGTCGGAGCGATTGGAGCTGAAAAAGACGACCGCCGAATTGCGGGCTGTTCGCGACGCCCATACCGCCGGGCGGCTCGAATCGGCCGTGATGAACCCCGTCGAGGCATTGCGGAAACTGAACCTGCTGGAAGGTGATCAACCGAACCAGGCGGCGGTCGTCGCGTTCGCCAAAGACCCGTTGCCGGACTATCCGCAATGCGTCTTGCGGATGGCGCGGTTTTTGGGCGTCACAAAGTCCGAGTTCCTCGACCAGCGACATTTGACCGGCAACGCGTTTGTCCTGTTGAACGAAGCGGAATTGTTCCTGCGACGCCACCTGCCGGTGCGCGGCCGGTTCGAGTCGGGCCGGATGGAACGTATCGACGAGCCGCTCTTCCCACCGTTGGCCCTGCGTGAAGCGCTCGTCAGCGCCCTGTGCCATCGCGACTATGCGATCTACGGAGGTGCCATCTACGTCGCCGTGTACGACGACCGCGTCGAGATCATCAGCTCGGGTGCGCTGCCATTCGGATTGACCGTGGACGAACTGAAACGCGAGCACCAGTCGCGACCCCGAAATCCGTATCTGGCCGAAGTGTTTTACCGTCGCGGCCTCATCGAACTCTGGGGGCGAGGTACTCTGAAGATTGTCGAACTGTGTCGTCTGGCGGGCCATCCGGAACCCGAATTCGGACTGCAGGCGGGAGATCTGGTCGTGCGGTTTTTGCCCAGTGGCTACTCGCCGCCGTTGCGGGCAAGCCACGATCTGACCGAGCGCCAGCGGCGGATTCTCTCGATCATGAGGGACGGGCGCCGATGGATGTCCCGCGAGATTGCGAGCCAGTTGACACCACGGCCGGCATCCCCGACGCTGCGGGAAGACCTCGCCATGCTACGGAGTCTCGGTCTGGTTGAATCCAGCGGCCGAGGCCGAGGCGCCCGGTGGTGGCTCAAATCGGTGGGCAACATCATGGAATAGGCCGGAATAGGCCGGAATAGGCTGGGAATAGGCTGGAATAGGCTGGAATAGGCTGGGAATCGGAGTGCCCGATCGCTCCAACCTTCGACACGACAATGGGTTAAATTGATTCTCAATAATCGCCAATCATGAGCAACGCAACTCAGCAAATCGTCAACAAAGCCTGGAACTTCGCGCACGTCCTGCGAGACGATGGGCTTTCGCAAATGGCTTACACCGAGCAGATCACGTTTCTGCTGTTTCTGAAAGCGGGCTATTTGACTGGCTATCCACCACCAGGCGAATGATCTTCGACACGATTGAATTGACGATAACAACCAGACCAGCAGTGGTTACATCCTTGGACAAGCATTTTGCGTACTTCAGCGCACGGATATTGAGACCATAGAGTTGAGGCTCATCGATTTACAGGGCCGACACATAGATCGGGCTCAGACGTACAGAATTCTGTACGTCTGAGCCCTTCCCGCCGCGTCACGTTCAACTCGATTCATGCATCGGCTCTACAAAGGCCCCTCGGTATCGACAATGGAGGCAATTATGGCAACGCGATCGGAAAATCGTTTTGTTCGGCATCGCAAGAAAACGGTGGTTGTCATTCTCATTCTTGCGTTTCTTCTGATCGAGTTGTGCTCCAATGTCGTGATTCGCCTAAAAGGACATCAGGAACTGCGCAAACGTTACCCTCTTAACCGAATCGTCTCCGGATACACCGTCTACAGGAATACGCCCCACTATGACTTCAGCCTCTGGACGATCCGCGGGCTGCCCGATGAACCGGACGCGCAGTTAGATGCCCACGGTTTTCTGTCCGACAGCCCTGTCTCGGTCGCGAAGCCCGACGGGGTCGTTCGAGTTTTTCTCCTAGGAGGCTCGGCGGCGTTCAGCGCTGGGCAGACCGATGCCTATGGTGCCGTTCACAAGTATCCGTGGGGAGTCCACGTGTACAGGCGCAGTATTGCTGGCTATCTGAAGCAATACCTTTCCCAAGCTTTTCCGAGTCGTCGATTCGAAGTGATCACTGCTGCCGCATACGAGCGGAAGTTTCACCAATCCTTCTTGTCATACTTAGAGGTCATTTCGCGCTTCTCGCCGGACTATGTAGTAAACATGGAAGGATGGAACGACGTTTCCTCGATCGTCAGCGGCACACCTTACCACGATGCCGAATCTCAGTTGGAGGACTGCATTGCGCTTTGGAACCGTCATTTCGAGAAGCCGCTGATGCAAAGGACGGGTACGTATTATGTGCTTTCAAAGCTGATCGACCGAGCCAAGCGGATCTCGCCTGAAGTTCGGGCTGAGACAAGCACATGTGATCCGGTAAATTTCGCGCAAGAGGCGTACCTGGACCACCGAGCCGAATACGTCGCAAACGCCGGCCGTTTTCTGCAAATCCTAAGACAGTATTCGGCGACCGTTCAAGCGGATGATGTGAAAATGGTATTTGTCCTGCAGCCCATGCTTCTCCGGAAAGGCTGCAACAAGCGACTCTCGACCATAGAGCAGGCTCTTGCTGAAGTAGTACCGTTCCAGCGTCAGTCGCCCGAACTGACAGCCCGCTCGATGCAAGTCGCTCGGTACTTCTTCGACGATTATCTTGCGGATGCCATGGCTGAAACGCTCGCAGGGAACGCTGAGTTTATCGACATGAACGAGGAGATCGAGGAATTGGGGCGGCATTCGAGATGTACACGGACTATTGCCACTTGACGCCAGAGGGAAACCGGTGCGTCGCCGAAGTCATCGGCAAGAGAATCGCGACCCAATCCTCATCACGGGTTGAATTGCAGGTACGCGATTGACCCCGCTGCCTGGTGACAAGAAATCGAGTGCAGTGAATGGAGTAGGTTCATGATGAAAACCAGACTGATGATGGCAGCACTGGCGGCGAGCTTGGCGTGGGTGTCGTCGTTAAGTGCGAATCCTGCAACTGTCGCCGAACAAGCTGCCGCACGGCACTTGCGGGCGGGCGGCTGCGATCTAGCCCGTGGCAAGCACGAGGGTGTGACTCTTGACGACCGATTGAGGCTGCGTCTGGAACACCGCGAAGACGGGTATTGTCGCAGCGGCGAGTATTTTTCCGAGACGATCGATTTGGGAGAACCCAGTCCGATCAGCGTCCGATGGATCGAGCAGTGGACCGCTCCGCAGCGGTGGAAGAAGCACTCGGCCAACCCGATCTACGGCCCCAGTCAGTCCGGCGCTTGGGACGGCTGGACCAATGGCGTGTCGGTGGTTCGCAATCCAGACGGCGGGTCGTACAAGATGTTCTACTGCGGCCGGGCGGGGGCCGGGATCGGGTTCGCGGAAGCGGCCATCGACCTTCCGCTGGTCTGGAAAGAGAACCCAGCCAGCCCCGTACTGAGACCCCGGAAAGACAATTGGGAAGGCAACCTGCTCAACCAGCCGCGGGTGGTCAAAGCGACCGACCAACATTGGCGAATGTACTATACCGGCTGGGGCCTCAAAGGCGCTGGAGGCAGCAATTGGGCTTTCGGGCTGGCCGAATCATTCGACGCCGGCCTGACCTGGAAACGTTACGGCGAAGATCCGTTGCTGGAACGCGGCCCACCGGGTGCCCCCGACGACGGTGGCGCATTTGTCCCCGAAGTGCGTCGCGTCGATGATCGATGGATGATGTGGTATACCGCGATGAAGGACAATCCCGGCAAGCAGAACATCCACCTATGCCTCGCCACCAGCGACGACGGCATCCACTGGAAGAAATGCGAGCAGAATCCTGTCCTTACGGATGATTTCACCAAGGGCCC
>JADHUC010000123.1 GCA_016784735.1 Pirellulaceae bacterium
TTGACCGCCTCGACCAGAACGTCGGCATTCACGGGGTCGCCGACGAAATGCACAACCGCACGGCCGGCGTCTAGATCCACGTCGGCCAAGTCGACGCCATCCACCTGCTCAAGGGCCTGTTTGACGTGTCCAACACACGCCATGCAGTTCATGCCCGTGACCGATAGCACTTGGCGTGAAGCGTTTCCGCGCGATTTCGTCTCACTCATTGCGGCTCAGAATTGCAGCCGCCGTGGGCAGTCTGACCCAATTCATGTTGCTCGTCTCCTGATTGGATGATGGCTGTTTCTTTCGACTGTCTTACTTTGCCGTGGAGTCCGCTCGTAGTGCCGCCTTTAGGCGGTCTTCTGAATGGTTTGCGGCCCCAAGACCGCCTAAAGGCGGCACTACGAACACAAGTGAGACAATCGAGTTTTTGAGAGGTGGTCCATTCTAGCCTCGGTTCCGCGATCGGTGCCATGCCCCAAGCTAGTCCAAGTGATAGACCTCCTCCATCGTCTTCCACCACTCGCCCTTCTTGCGGTTCTCCAACCCAAACTGGCACGGGTCGGTCTCTTTCCACCAGCGCTTGACCTCGCCGTCGGCTGCCAGTTTTTTAGCGTCCGCCTCGAAGTCATCGCCTGTGTATTCGAAATACCCGAACAAGTACCACTTGCCATCGTCGAACTGCGTCAGGTAGATCGAGTAGTTGCGAATATTGGCGGCTTTGACCGCCTTGTCGACACTGGCCCAGGGATTGGCGTGGAGCTTCTTGTAGTATTCTAGCTTCTCCGGCTTCACGCCGATCACCGCGCCGTATCGCTCGACGGCCGGACGCGACTCGCTCGATGCGGCCATTGCTACCAGCAAGACGGGTATCAGCCATCCGAGTGAAAAGAGACGAAACATCATAATCTGCTCCTTTTCCTTCTTGCCCTCGATCATTCTGCAGACCTTCTCGCTGCGGCCAGCCGGAGTTACGCAAAAACGATGTACAGCGCGATCATCGTGATCACCAGGACCGCGGCGAGGATACGGTAGTCGCCGATCCCCCGCCAACCGGCGCTGCGGAGCGCCTCGAGTGGGTTTCCCCACACCAGCTTCGCGCTTTCCGGCGTGTGGCGATGTGGGGCCATGAGCGAAATTGCGATCTGAATAGCCAGGCAAATGACGAACAGATAGAAGGTCGCCATCATCGGCGGCACGCTCACGCCGGTCTGGTCCTTGATCCAGTCAAGCACTTTGAACCAGTAGAGTAGAAAGACGACAAACCCGAGAGCCGAGCCGATGTAGAGCGTCAGTTGAGCCGCAATGCCCGATGCCCGGCGCCACAACACGCCCAGCACGAAAACGGCGGTAATTGGGGGCGCGATGTAGCAGATCAACGCGATGATGCCCTGATACATACTTTCGAATCCAGCCAGGAACGGCGACCAAGCGATCGCGATAACCATGGCAACAAACGTGGTGATGCGCCCGACGAGCACGAGCGTCCGATCCGTGGTTTGGGGCCGCCAGCGCTTGTAGATATCGAAGCTGAACAGCGTCGCGATAGAGTTCAACGCCCCGGAAACCGTGCTCATCAGCGCCGCCAACAGCGCCGCGGCAATCAGCCCCCGCAGCCCCGGGTTCAGCAGTTCCCGCATCATGAACCCGTATGTATCCTCCGTGTCCTTCTGGACTTTACCGTCGATATAGAGCAGGTTGTCTTGCACATAGGCATCCTTGCCATCGATTTCAAATGATTTGCCTGCCGCGATGACTTTGCTCCCCTTCAGATCCAAACGCCGTGCCGGTACCGCCAGTCTTCTTTCATCCAGGGTAACTGTCTTTGCCACTTCCAGATTCTTCATTCCTTCGATGTCGAGCTTGCCCTGTTGTACGAGTGCATAACACATCAACCCAGGCAGGACCATAATGAACACCGGCAGGATTTTGATAAAACCCGCAAACAACGGGCCGATACGGGCATGATTCTCATCCTTTGCGCCCAAGACGCGTTGCACGATTGTCTGGTCGGCACACCAGTACCATATGCCTATTACAGGGTAGCCTAGGATAATAGCATACCAGGGCAGTTCCGGTTGTTCCTCGGCGGAACGGAGCATCGTCATTTTCACCTGTTCTCCGCTTGCGGCCAGAGTATCGTTGACGCCCTCGATCCCTCCCACGTGATGGTAGGCGACAGCCGTGATGATGACGGACCCCACCAGAAGAATCACCGTCTGAATCGACTCGGTCACGACCACGGCCATCAAGCCGCCAACAATCGTGTAGATACCCGTCAGCATAGCCGTCGCTGCGATGCTCACGTAAAGATCGATTCCGAACATGCCTCGAAGCAACACCGCCCCCATGTAGAGCGAAAAGCCGATGTGGATAAAAATCGCGGCCACGATGGACAACACGGCCAGCCAGTCGCGGCACGCGCGGTTGTATCGCATCTCGAGGAAATCGGGCAGCGTTGCCACGCGCGATCGGATGTAGAACGGGGCGAAGAACAACGCCGTGATCACCAGGATGAACGGAGCCATCCATTCGAAGTTTCCGTAGGCCAACCCGTTGACGTAGCCTTCTTGGGCGAAACCAACCAAGTGGATCGTCGAGATGTTCGTCGAGAACAACGCCAGGCCGATGATCGGCCAGGTGAGCGTGCCGCCGGCCAGAAAGTAGTCTTTGCCCCCAGCGCTCTTGTGTCGTTGCCGCAACCCAGCCCAGCAGCCCAGGCCAACAATCCCAATCAAGTAAACCACGATGACGGTCAAGTCAATTGCGCCAATCTCTGGCTTCATGTTTTCATCCTTAGTATGAGCGAATCTGGATATCAATCATTATTAGGAAGACGGAACGAACGATAACGACTGCAGGCCGAGTCCGCGCCAACCTTCGGCGATTGGGCGAATCGTGAATGTGTGACGGCCGGTGCTTTCGATGCGAACTTCGCCAATCGTGACCGTCTTGAAACGCTCCTCGCCGCCGGTGTCGACCGATTGATGCTCGATTCGTTGGTCGTTCACTTCCACCACGAATCGATTGGCCATTGTGCGCGATTGAAATGAACCCGGCCCAGGCGGCGCGGCATAGGTCATCTGAAGCTGAAACGTGCCGGGGCGAGAAACGTCGAATTGTCCGCTAAGGTATTCCTTCGGGTCCGTCCAATCCATAATGCGCAAACGCGGTCCGTGACCACGGTAGTAGTGCCGAGCCTTTGTACCGTGAATCTTCAGCGCCCGGCATAACAGATCGACTCGGCCGTCGGCGAACTGATGTTGCGTCTTGTCCACATCCGGCTCGCCGTCGATCTCCAGAGCAATCACGGTTGCGGCTTCGTTGCTCAAGTACAATGGCCACTCGATCTGCAAACCAGCATCGGTCGGTGTCAGTTTCAGTCCGGGCGTGTCTTTGTGCTGCAAGATGCATGCGTGATTTACCTTGTTGCGCAGACCGGTCAAGTGGATGCGTGTGGTCTTTGGGGCGAAAACGTGAAGGTACAGTTTTCCAGGCTTCGCCGAGATGCCACCCCACTCGAAACGGCGCGGCCAGAACGGGCTGGCCTTTGCACCGTAGACCGCTTCGCCGTGGTCTTTCAGCCAGTCACCGATCTCCAGCAATCGCTGTTGCATGATCACAGGGATACGACCGTCGCCGGTCGGGCCAACGCACAGCAAGTAGTTTCCGCCACCCGCCGTACAACGGCTGAGCATCCTGATCATCTCGGCGGCCGAATCATAATCGAATATGCTCTCGGCGCGATTGTAACCATACGACTGTCCCATGCCGCGGTCTTCCTGCCAGGGATGCTCCGGCGAGCACATTAGACCGCCGCCGTATTCGCTCTCGTACACGTCGCCGTGAATTCCGCGGCATTGCCCCCAGCGATCGTTGGCCACGACGTACTCGCGGCAGGGCGATTCGTTGTACAGCCACGCGGCCAGCTCCTCGCTGCGCCAGAACTTGTAGTCCGCAGCCCATTCGCCGTCCAAGAAAATGAACCACGGTTTGTACTTGGCAACGACTTCCTTGAACTTTGGGTGCAAGTGTTCGGTTACGTACCGGTCACGCGTCTCCGGATTCTTCCACAACGGGTGGTACCATTCGTATAGTGAGTAGTAGATTCCCATTTTCAGGCTGCGACGTTCGCCGGCGGCGTTCAGGTCGCCGATCAGATCACGTTTCGGCCCGCGCTCGACGCTGTTCCACCTGTCCGTATCGTTGAACTGCGCGTACTTGCTCGGCCACATGGCAAAACCATCGTGGTAGTTTGCCGTGGTCACGACGTATTTTGCGCCGGCTTTTGCGAACAGATCGCACCAGAAGTCCGGATCCCACATCTCGGCTTTGAACATGGGCACGAAGTCTTCGTAGCGGAAGTCCTCGCCATACACGCGGTGATGGAATTTCCATGTGGGCGAGCCTTCGCGGTTCATGTTGTTGCCATACCACTCGGCGTAGCCGCGGTCTTTCCAGGCGGGTACCGAGTACGGCCCCCAGACAACAAAGATGCCGAACTTCGCCTCGTTGAACCACGATGGCAGTGGTCGCTGTTCGATCGACTCCCATGCTGGCTCGTAGGGACCGATTGGTTCCGCCGCAACAACCGCGAGCGACTGAGAGATAAGCACGGTGACCACGGCCGCCAGTACGATGCCGGCTCGTCGTGAAGCTTTCATGAGTTTTCTCCTTGTGCAGCTTGCCGTTGCGGAGGTAGGTCCCGCTTGCCGAGCGGGACCTCTTGTTCCCAGCCTCTGCCCGTGTCCAGGTCCCGCCCGGCAGGCGGGACCTACCAGATGCGCATGCCGCGGTCCGGGACTCTATCGGGCATAAGTCTTGAGTGCCTCCGCCTCGCCTAGTTCCGCAAGCAGCTTCTGTAGACCTTCCAGGTTCTCACTTAGGCTCTTCTCGGCGTCAATTGCGCCCCGGTGGTCCAGGATGCCGATGGGGCCTTGATAGCCGCTGTCGAGCACGGCCTGGATCATGCTCTTCTCGTGCTGCCCCTGCCCAATCGGCAGGATCTTCGGGTTCGCTCCGTCGTTCATGCCGTTCAGGTTGAGGCACAGTAGATACGGCTTCATGGCTTCGAGCGAGTCGGCAAAGTCGGCGATGTGACCGTGACCGTGATGGAAGTTGTAGACTATACCAACATGATCGGCTTCGGCGTTCTTCTGGAGCCACCAGCACACAGCGACCATGTTCCGTGGTTCGCCGCCCCAGCCGCCGTGGTTGTAGAGGCCCAGTCTGCAGCCTAGTTTTCTGGCCTGGTCAACCAGTGGCATCAGTTGCTTTGCAGCAGCCTCGACCTTTGCCTCCTGCGTCTCGGCATTGGGACTCCGATTCGTGATCCAAATCTGTGGTTTGATGCCGTGTTTCTTCACCAGCGGTGACATGTCAGGATGCCAACTCCAAAACGCGAAGTATTCCAAGCCACGTTTCTTGTACTCAAGGATCTCCTCCTCAAAAGTCGGCACATGCTCCTGACGCCAATCGTAGGCCACCTTCTTGATTCCGAGTCGCTGGAGCATCTCCGCACGCTCCTTGGGACCTCGCTTCGAGGCGTCGAACGGCACGATGCACCAGGCCACGAGGTTGTCTTTGGCGAAGACGCTTGTGGCGTCACCTGCCTCGTCCGCCAAGGAAGGGCGAACGCCCGTCCCAAATGCGACGAAAGTAAATACTGCCAGTAGGCAACTCGTTGGCAAAGCGGCTTTGATTCTCTTACTCTTCATTGTCTGAGTTCTCCGGTCTCATGTTGGCTATGAACAGGAACGTGTCCCAAATCACAGGTCGGTACGGAAGCGTAAAGGTGAGGCACAATTCTACACTGGGCGGGCCGCTCGTGCCACGATACGCGACAGTCCAGACGAAACGTAAAGGTGAGGCTATAATAGAACGATTCGGAATGAACAACGATCAACATTCCATCCAGCGACAAGGTGCGTATTTGATGGCCGCCAGATTCTTCCCGTTCTTGATCCCCCTGATCGCTTCTCCCTTTTTGCTTGCCGCTCAGGAAAACGAGCCCAAACAACCGAAAGAACCGGTCGCGATACAGCCTGCCGACGAGCCGGCTGAACCGCAGACTCCAAAGCCCAACGATGAGCAGCCGTCTTCCGATGCGAAAGTAAAAGAGAATGTGCCGAGCCGACCAGCCGATGAGCCTGTGGCCGCGAAAACAGAGGTGACTGCCAAGGAAGGGAAGGATGCCAAAAAGGAAGCCAAAGAACAGGCGAAGAAACAAGAACCGGCAAGTCAGCCCACGCTTCAAATTGATCCCGGTTGGGTCGATGCGTTGAACTGGCGTTCGATTGGGCCGGCGTCGATGGGCGGCAGGATCGTCGACGTCGAGGTCGTGGAATCCGATCCCATCGTTTTTTACGTGGCAACGGCTTCGGGTGGCCTGTTCAAGACGACCAACAATGGGACGACATTCCAGCCGGTTTTCGAGAAGGAGAAAACGGTTTCGATCGGCGATGTGGCCGTATCGGTTTCGAACCCGGACATCGTGTGGGTCGGTACCGGCGAACACAACGCTCGCAATTCCGTGTCCTGGGGCGACGGAGTGTACAAATCGAGCGATGGCGGTAAATCGTGGACGCACATGGGGCTGGAACGAACGTTTCAGATTGGGCGCATCGCCATTCATCCGACGAATCCCGAGATTGTGTATGTCGGCGCGTTGGGCCGACTCTGGGGCACGAACGAGGAGCGTGGGCTTTACAAGACGACCGATGGCGGCAAGACGTGGCAAAAGGTCTTGTCTGTCGACGAGAAAACCGGCTGCGTCGACATCGCCATGCATCCGGACGATCCCGAGACGCTATTGGCGGTGATGTACGAACGCCAGCGAGACCGGTTCGAGGGTGCGAATCCGGCGAAACGTTGGGGGCCGGGAAGCGGGTTGTACAAGACGACGGACGGTGGAGCCAACTGGAAGAAGCTGACCGAGGGATTACCAAACCGGCCCCTGGGCCGAATCGGTGTCTGCTACTACCCAAAGAAGCCGGACACGGTGTTCGCGATCGTGGAAAGTGACAAGATTGGCCACGGTCGTGCCGGCGCCTACATGGGCATCAGCGGCGGCGGTGGATCGGGGCCGGCTGAGATCCAGCGGATCTTGAACGATGGCCCGGCGAGCATAGCCGGCCTTCTGTCAGGCGACCAGGTCTTGGAGATAGACGGCAACAAAATCGAGACTTATAACGATTTGGTCCTGGCCATTCGCAAGCACGAACCCGAGCAGAAATCTTCGCTCAAGATCAAGCGAGGAGACGAAGAGAAGACGTTGGAGATCACGTGGGGCAAGCGACCCGGCAACGCATCCGCGACGCCGTTTACCTCCTATATCGGCGGACAACGCGCAAACGCGCAGGATCAACAAGGTCCCGAGGGCAACGACACGGGTGGCGTGTACAAGTCGGTCGACGGCGGCGAGACCTGGCAACGGATCAACAGCCTGAACCCGCGACCCTTCTACTACAGCCAGATTCGCGTCGATCCGAGCGACGACCAGCACGTCTACGTTTTGGGGATCGCGTTCCACTCTTCCGATAACGGAGGCGCGGAGTTCAAGACGGCTTCGATTCGCGTGCATCCCGATCATCACGCGTTGTGGATTGACCCTCGCGACGGCCGGCGTCTGATACTTGGCTGCGACGGTGGTCTGTACGTCAGCTACGACCGCGGCCAGACGTGGGACTTCCACAACATCTTGGCAATCGGGCAGTTCTACGATGTGGCGGTCGACACTCGAAGACCATATCGCGTCTATGGCGGACTCCAGGATAACGGTTCATGGGGAGGACCGTCACGGACACGCGGCAGGTACGGTCCAAGTAATGCTGACTGGTATCGGGTCGGTGGCGCCGACGGCTTCGTCTGTCGTGTCGATCCGAACGAGCCCGACCTGGTGTATTACGAGGCCCAATTCGGAAGGATCGGCCGCGTAAACGTGCGAACGGGCGAACGAGCGAGCATCCGCCCCAAGGCCGACAAAAATACGAAGTACCGATTCAATTGGAGAACGCCATACCTATTGTCCAATCACAATTCGCGCATCTTCTACTGTGCGGGCAACTTCGTGTTTCGTTCGCTTGACCGCGGCAACGACTTGCGAAAGATCTCGCCGGAGATCACTGCATCCGATCGCGGCAGCGCCACGGCTTTGGCTGAATCGCCTTCAGATCCCAATACCCTGTACGTGGGAACCGACGACGGAGCGTTGTGGGTCACTCGCGACGGCGGCAACAACTGGCAGGACATCACCAAGAACTTGGGCCTGGCCGAGCAATACCTGATCAGTTCAATCGAAGCTTCGCGACATGAACCTGGTCGAGCCTATGTCGCCTTGGACGGTCATCGCAGCGACAACGATGCCCCTCACGTCTTTGTCACCGAGGATTCTGGCGAGACGTTCCGTTCCATCACCGGCAACCTGCCGGACGGATCGACTCGCTGCGTGCGCGAGGACGTGGCGAATCCCGACCTGCTCTACTGCGGAACGGAGTTCGCGATATGGGCGTCGTTGGATCGTGGCGGGCACTGGACCAGAATCAACAACAATTTGCCGACCGTGGCCATTCACGAAATTGCCGTGCATCCCTCGGAGACCGAGATCGTCGTCGGCACGCATGGCCGTAGCTTGTGGGTGCTCGACGTGACGCCGTTGCGCGGATTCACCAAGAAGGTTGCCGCGGCAAAGGTCCATTTGTTCAAACCACCTGCGGGTGTCTTGTGGGGCGGCGCACTGACATCCTCCCATTCGGGTAATCGACACTTTTTCGGACAGAATCCGGACTTCGGCACGGGAATCTGCTACTATCTCGGCACTGACGTGAAGGATGCCGTGCTGGAAATCCGAGACATCCGTGGCAACGTTGTACGCCATTTACCCACGGACAAAAAGAAGGGCTTGCACCGGGTGACGTGGGACCTTCGCCGCGGAACCTCTGCGCCACGTAGTGGGCAGCGGGCACAACGCACCGGCCCCTCGGTCGCGCCCGGCGTCTACCTCGCCCGATTGACCGCCGACGGCAAACAGTTCGAACACGAGATCAAGGTGGAAGCCGATCCCGAGTTCCCATCAGCGATGCTGCTTGAAGAGGTAGAGGAGCACGAAGGAAAGCATCATCCTGAGTTCGTCGAATAGTGGCTGAACCAGGTGAGCGTCCGTGTTGCACGGCTCAGTCCTCATCCGGCTCGGCAATGAAGCGATATCCCGCGTCACGGATCGTCAGGAAGTGCTTGGGTTGTGCCGGGTTGGATTCGAATGCCTTCCGTAAGCGACTAATGAACTGATCGGGCGCACGGGTCTGCAGGTTGCCCGGCAATCCCCAGACGTTTTCCAGCAGTTCATTCCGCGGGATAACGCGACCTTCGTTCTCTGCGAAATAGCGAAGTAAGCTCATCTCCAATTGGGTCATCCGCGCCGGCCGATCGCCAACGGTCACCTCGAAAGTGTCGAAGTTGACCGCAGCCTCTCCGAACTGGAGCACTGTGATCCGGTTTGGCTCCTCCTCGTTTTCTTCCCCACGAGCACTGTGGAACGCCAACAGATTCCTCACGCGGCTGAGGAATTCGTCCAGGTCGAACGGTTTGGTGAGATACTGATTGGCGCCAACGTCGAAACCGCGAGCGCGGTCTTCAGCCAGCGTCCGCGCCGAAAGGATCATTACGGGCAGATCCCTGTCTCGAGCCCGCAGAGCCTCGCAAACCGCATAACCGCTCATGCCCGGCAGCATCAGGTCGAGGATCACCAGATCGACGTCATCAATGTTCTCCTCAAGCACCGCCAACGCCGACTGCCCATCACCGACCGTAGTTACACGGTAGCCTTCGGCATCGAGGTTGTACTTGATCCCGGTGGCCAAGTGCGCCTCGTCCTCCACGACGAGAATGTGCTCTTTCTCAGCCATGGTCATGATCCTATCGGAAGTTGTACTTCAAAGACGGTACCACAATCCTCGACGCCGTCACGCACCCGGACGCGGCCGCGCAGCCTCTTGACAAGCGTTCGTACGATGTAAAGCCCCAGCCCCGTGCCCGGTTTCTCCCGTTCCAGTTCAAGGCCCAATCGCACGAATCGGCCAAAGATCTTTCGCCGTAGATTCGGAGGAATTCCCTTGCCATTATCTGCAATTCGCACGATCGCCCGGCCATCGGTATCCGGCCTTAGCGTAACCTCAACTTGCGGTTCGGAGCCCGCGTATTTTACCGCGTTGTCCAGGAGGTTGCGGAAGATCAACTCCAAGTCAATGCGACTGGCCCGAACCACGCACGGTTGCATTTCCCACCGGACGATGCTTGGCGGGACCCGATAGCTTAGACAAACCGCGTTGGCGCACCCCTTCAATAGCTCTGCCAGAGCCACATCTTCCGCTTCTCCGTCCCTGCGTTCCGACTCCAATCGCCCGGCGTCGAGCATCTGATTGATTAGCCGGTCGAGTCGATCGAGATCCTCCAACATAAAATCGTAAAACGTTGTCTGTTGCTCGTGGCTCACCTCGCGTCGATGCAAGGTTTGTAGATAGAGCTTCATCGAGGCGATCGGAGATTTCAGCTCGTGCGTGACGCTATCGATGAAGTTGGACTGCCGGCGGCTGAGGTTGATTGCCTGGACCGACAGAACGAGATACTGCACCACTCCTACGACCAAGATCACAATGAACGCCGTGCCGACCGAAAGGAAGGTCCAGTGCCAGCCGGCAAAACTCGGCCTGTCCATTGCTCCGAAGACGTTCAACAGCACCCAACCCACCGTCAGCACAGCCAGCAGAACGATCATGATGACCGCCAGAGTGATCGACCGCTTAAGGGAAGGTCGGAGGGGCATCGCAAGGTGGCCCTGTCTCTGGTGTTTCTAGTACGACGTCAAATCGTCTTTGACGGGTAGAGTATGTAGGCCGGAACAAGTCCGCGCAGTTCCGGCCTACCCGTCGTCTTCAATTTAACACAGTACCAGCAAGCGGGGCCTGCCTGAACCCGAGCGTAGCAAAATCGGCGAAAGATCGTCAAGCAGCGGGGCCATTTCCAACCCGGATGCGGAGGGAACCGTAATGCACGACAAGATGGCGGCGCCATTGAGCGACTTGCATTGCGAATTCGGACTCAAATCGCGACTGATCTCGCTGTTGGGTGGGCCGTACGTGTTGCGGCAAATCCGTCGCGAAGAGAAGCGTCTTGCCGCTGGGTGGACGCGAGAACCACCAACTTTCTACGAGAGGAAGCTCATTTTCATTGAATCCACCAATAGGGGTGGCGTGAAGGCTGGGCGGTGCCGTAATGTGAGTCTCCGAATGACTCGTGTTCCGACCAGGAGCGAAACCGTGGCCGAGCGGAAGGACATGGCGGGTGTCGGCTGAGCGTCATGGTGACGGTTCGACATTGTACGTGGTTTGTCGGGGCTGGGATTCACGCGTAGGCTACCCGCCATCGACAGTGTGCGCTGGCTATGGTATAGAGTTGGCTAGTTTTCTGAGGCGAGTTCTGTAATTCTGTTGTTGGGAGTGGCCGGTATGCCGCAAGGTACGATCAAGAAGTTGATTTCGGACAAGGGCTTTGGATTCATTGAAGGCGAGAGAGGTGACATCTTCTTTCACCGCACTGCGTTGGTTGGCACGACGATGGAGGAACTTCGGGAAGGACAGGCTGTTGAGTATGAGGAGGGCAGCGGCCCCAAGGGACCCCGTGCCGAAAACGTGCAGCCCGTTTGACGAATCCCGGAAGCTACGAGTGCGGGCGACTCGCGTCGGAGACGCGAGGCTGAAATGGAAGTCCGTGTAGGACGGCTGTTCGGAGCCGTCTGTACATCCTATGGGCGAAAGGCTATACTTCCGGTGGTTGGCTCGTCGATTGAGTACGTGGCGTCGATTTCTCTCGGCCATTTCTATCGCCCGTGTCCCACCGGTTGGGCCACCAAGTAGGCCCTTTGTTTTTTGGCCCGAGAATCGGGTCATGTTTTGCTTTTACAGGAGTTTGACGGTGGGAAAGAAGTTGTATTGCGGGAATCTGAGCTTCGACGTCAGTAGTTCCGAACTGGAGCAGATGTTTGCCGAGTTCGGAAGTGTCCTCAGCGCGCAGGTGATCCAGGACCGCGAGACCGGCCGTAGCAAAGGCTTCGGCTTCGTGGAAATGAACAGCGACGCCGAAGCGGCGTCGGCCATCGAGGCGCTCGACGGCACCGAGCACAGCGGTCGGACAATCAAGGTGAACGAAGCCAAGCCCCGCGAGCCACGCCGTGGCGGCGGCGGGTATGGCGGTGGCGGCGGAGGCGGAGGCGGGTATGGCGGCGGCGGCGGAGGCCGTCGAGGCGGACGCTACTAACGACCCCTCGCTCAATCGGGCGCGCCGCGCGCCGCGCGCCCGATGCCCGACTCATTTTTCGCGGCGATTAGGCATATCTCAGTATGCCGCCAGCCCGGGGACCGCTTCTTGGCCTCAGGCCAGCGTATGCTGCTGCGCCATACCATTTAATGGAGGATGATGCATGGCCAAGGACCAAAACAGCTACGCCAAGCGACAACGGGAACTCGTCAAAAAGCGCAAGGCCGAGGAGAAAAGGGAACGTCGGCGCAAGAAGAAGGAACAGGCCAACGCGCCCATCGAACCGAACCTCGACGATCAACCGGCGACCGACGAGTAGCCAAACCGTCGTCGTTCACCTGCTAGAGGGCGGCGAGAATTGTGATTGGCGCTCGCCCCGGTTGCCCACGGAATTTGTCCAGAATCGCGGAGCCTCACCCGATTTCGACGAGTTGAAGATCAAAAGTAAGATTCTTTACGGCCAACGGATGGTTGCCATCCAAGGCTACCGTGTCGTCGGACTCATCCATCACTCTGACGTGGAGCTCGCGCCCGTCTTCCTGCTGGGCGCACAACTGCTCGCCGAGCTCGAAGAAGGACTCCGGAACGCAGCTTAGGCATAGACTCCCGTTCGACCACATCGTAGAATATGACCAGTATTGCGTATTGCGCAAGGGTTACGGCTCAATTATCACTTGGACGGAGAATGCCATCGGTCTTTCTTACTACTATTCTCTTCCCTCCCCGCGTGACGCAACAGTCCCGCCCGTGTCGCGAAGAGGATCGAGCCAGAAAGATAGGTCTCGATTTCCATCCTGCACACGGGACATGCCATGAGCGATAACAAGAGGCCGACTCCCCTAATTGCCGAACCGGGGAAGAAGATCTGTCCTGTTTGCGGGAAGCCGTCCTATTCGCCGGGGGGTGTCCATCCACAGTGTGCCGTGCGTCAGGCCGATGCGTCGAGGCAAGAGCAACGCAAGGCAGTGAAGAAAGCCCCTGCAAAGAAACCGCGGCAACATTCACGGGAGAAGAAGTGCCCCAAGTGCGGTGCCCACGTCCACGTGCGCAGGAAAGCGTGCGACTGCGGGCACGAGTTCCGTGGCTATTAGACGAACAGGACAGGATATCCGGGCCCTTCGATTGATTTCAACGGTGTAGCCCTCGAGTACTCCCGTATCATCAAAGTGACATTTACTACAGAACTCTGTAATTTGGGTAAGGCGGACTGAACACCATGTTCCCCGAGTCAAACAACTGCTACGGGCGCATCAAACCCGCCTGCAATCTGGGCTCGCTGGCTATTCAATTGTCAAACCGTGGTTGGCAAACACGTTTTCAGGCGGCATCTTGCCTGAGCCGTGAGAGTCTTCGTGTGGAAGCGGATTCGATTGAACTGCGGTTCGAGCCAACGGACGGTGGCCAGCATCTTTTCAACGGTGCCTTCGACGGCAATCGCGGTGAGTTTGCATTGACCAAGTTGTCAAGCGACTTTCGGGATCTGCAGATCCCCCACCGCTTCGAATTGTACAACGATTCGGACAGCCTGTATCGCGAGTTCAAATTCGCGGACGATTTTTTGGGTTGACCGTCAGGGATTGGGCTGGCGCGGCGTTCTTAGGGCGCGCAAGGCTCGTGTTCAACATGCCCACGACTCTCGACCAGATCTCGTGCTTTC
Source organism: Pirellulaceae bacterium (assembly GCA_016784735.1). GTDB lineage: Bacteria > Planctomycetota > Planctomycetia > Pirellulales > Pirellulaceae > JADHUC01. Next base: position 13,952 of record JADHUC010000123.1, read on the forward strand.
GCTCTATGTCTGCATCAGGCGCCTCATCACCGACAGGGGATGTTGCAGGCATCGTCCAAGTATTGCAGGATGAGTGGACGAGACCATCGTACAAAGTCCTTGGCTTGAACGATTCAGAAGCGCCGGGGCTTGTGGAGGCGAGCAAGCGAGTACCGCGATTTTCGGCGGCAAGGAGAGAGAAATGAATGCCATGTTACATCTGGCCTTTTGCGTTCTGGCGGCAACAGTCGGGGCCGAGTCTGATGATCTTCGCGTCCTTCCCGAGCGGGTTGATGGCCATCTACCATCCGAGATGATGCATCAGTATCTGCTCGCGCGTGTGCACGAAGCGACGGACCGACGCGACCGCGAGTACGAGAAGCTGCAAACACCCGAGCAGCTTGTCGACTATCAGAGACGCATGCACCAGTTCTTTGTTGACAAACTTGGTGGCTTTCCGCAGCGAACGCCGTTGAACGCACGAGTGGTCGGCCGTGAGCAACGCGATGGTTATCGAATCGAAAAAGTGATCTTTGAAAGCCAGCCACGCCATTACGTCACGGCGATCCTCTATCTGCCGGAAAGCGATCCGCCGTATCCCGGTGTGCTGGTGCCATGCGGGCACAGCAGTACCGGCAAGGCGCGTGACTTGTACCAGCGGGCACCGATTCTGATTGCCAAGAACGGAATGGCCGCAATGTGCTACGATCCGATCGACCAGGGCGAGCGGCATCAACTGATCGGCGAGGACCGCAAGCCGATCATTTCCGCCAGCACAATGGGGCACAATCTGGCAGGTGTCGGGGCGATCTTGTTGGGGCGTAACACGGCGACCTATCGCACCTGGGACGGCATGCGCGCGATCGACTATCTGCAGAGTCGCAGCGAGATCGATCCGAAGCGAATCGGATGCACGGGCATATCCGGCGGCGGCACGATGACCAGCTATCTGATGGCGCTGGACGACCGGATCTTTGCAGCGGCGCCGGGGTGCTACCTGACCAGCTTTCGCCGACTGCTGGACACGATCGGGCCGCAAGATGCAGAACAAGACATCCATGGACAGATCGCCTTCGGCATGGACCACGCCGACTACGTGATGATGCGTTCGCCGAAGCCGACGCTGATCATGACGGCCACAGAGGACTATTTCGACATCGACGGTGCCTGGCACAACTTCCGTCAGGCCAAACGATTCTACACGCGACAGGGATTCGCCGAGCGAGTCGATCTGTTTGAAACCGATGGAAAACACGGGTTCCCACCGGCAATGCGTGTGGCTGCCTGCCGGTGGATGCGCCGTTGGTTGCTGCAAGTGGATGACGCGATCACCGAGACCGACTTTCCGATCGCCGAAGAACAAGACGTCTGGTGTACGCCTGAGGGCGAGGTGATGCTGCTGCCCGGCGCGCGAAGCGTCTACGACTTGAACATCGAACTAGAAGATCAATTGGCCAAACGCCGTGAGACGTTCTGGCGCAACAACGATAAAGCCAAGGCATTGGACGAGGTCCGTCGTATCACGGACATCCGAAGACTCTCAGACCTACCCCAGCCGACATGCGAGAAAACGGGAGCCATCCAGCGCGACGGCTATCGCATCGACAAACTGATCATCCGGCCCAAAGACGGTATCGCACTACCGGCTCTGGCGTTTGTTCCGGCAGACCGAGAAGGCGATGCTTACCTTTGCGTTCACGCCGACGGGAAACACGTCGACGCGGCGTCTGGGGGACGGTTGGACGGTATGGCCCGTGACGGTCACATCGTTCTGGCAGTCGACCTGCGAGGCATCGGAGAAACTTCACGCGGGGACAAACATCGCTATTCCAGTCACCTAGGCCCAGCTTGGCGCGAGGTGATCACGGCCTACTTGCTGGGCACATCGTACCTGGCGATGCGTGCCGAGGACGTGTTGATCTGCGCCCGTTTTCTGGAAACGTACGAATCAGGCCAAACGCCAAATCCAGTGCATCTAATCAGCGTCGGGCGCACGGGGCCGCCGGCGCTGCACGCTGTCGCGTTGGAGCCCGAATTATTCGCATCGGGCCGATTCGAGAACTGTCTGATCTCGTGGGACAATGTCGTGCGTACGCCCCTGGCCATGAATCAGATGGAGAACGTCATCCACGGAGCCTTGACCACCTACGACCTGCCGGAACTGCTGCGAACTCTTCCGGCCGACAGATTCGCGAAAGTCGAACCACTGGACGCTGCGGAGAAGCCGGTGGCAGGCAGACCCTAGGGAATGGCTGATTCAGCACTTTCCATACGCGGCAAGCGGTCAGCCGACCCATATCGGAGTGGACCATGCCATGTGTCCGTTCTTCTCGGTGACTCGCACGTAGTACCAGTCGGTGCCTTGATCGGCGGGGCGGCGGTCCTGGAAACGGAGGTCGGCAGTGTATTCTTCCGGGGCGAGCAATGGGTGGATCATGAAGCTTTCGGTCGTGAACCCGCCGGTGAAGGTGATCTGGTTGTCGTTCTTTAGATCCGCCAATCGCGTCTTGACCGTCTGCTCGCACGGCTTGCGCAGCGTGATCGACATGACAGCGTCCGGTCCGGCATCTAATTCACACACGATCGCTTTCGTCGGATCCTCGGCGAAGCATTTGACGCGCGACGTGTAGGACGCCAAGTGCAGATGGGTGGGCGAGACAATCCGCAGCCGATCACGCAAATCTTCCTCGTACGGTGCCGACTGGAAGCAAGGAACGGCTGCAGTGAACTGGCCCCCATCGATGCGCACGTCCATGTCCCAAAGGCAGGTGCGTCCGAGATCCAACGCGGCCCACGGTCCCCAGCCGTATCGAATGCGGCATTTCGTCTTGCCCGGTAACTTCAAGCGGCCGTCGAAATGGTCTTCCGGGAAATGGCGATGGATTACGGCGCCGTTGCGGACTAGCTCGATCATAGCGATGGCATCCTGGCCCTGGGCGCTGACATCGATCTCCCGCTCGCTGACGGAGCTTATCTGCGAACCCATCGGTTGACCGTTCAGTGTCACGTCCAACACGATGCGATCGCCCGTCGCGGCGCAGGTTCTCCGCGCACGAAACGCCTCGAACAACGATGCCGCCGACAGGTCACGCGCCCAGACGCCCACCACGCCTTCGCCATACGCACCAGGGTAGCCGCGGTGCGAATCGGACGAGGCAGCAAACCCGAATCGCAGTCCTTTCTCAAGCTGGCGCTGGATCGTATTGACCGTGTCGCGTCCGCCCATGCTATGTCGTATGAAGGGGCCGGACGCGGTAACGCTCTCGCTGCACCCGTGTTCCGAAAAGATCTCGACGATCGGCGACGCCGATGGACGGAAATGGTCGAAGTTGGCGCCGCGCCAGCCACGAGCGTAGGCAACGTGGTGCGGCACGGCCATCGCCCCCTTCGACTCGGCGAAATCGAGCAGCTTTTCCACGTGGTCGGGCAAGTACAAGTCGGGCTGGTCGTCGGGGAAGATCATGCAGTAGTCGCCAAAGCGGCTGGAGTGCCATTCGTAGCCCAACAACGCCGTAAAGTCTTCGGTGTTGGCCTCGCGGATCATCTGCCGCGTCTTGGGCCAATGATCGGCTTGAACCTTGAAGCCGTTGACCCATTTCATGTGCCTGTCCTCAGGCATTTTGGGCATGTCATGCCATGACGAATGACCGGTGAAGGCAAAGAAATCGAGATGTTCTTGGGCATTGTCGATGGACCGCGCGAGCGACCCTTTCGCATATCCAACCTCGTTGTGATTGTGGATATCGCCCCAAAACATCCGGTACTTCGCCCCGTCCTCGGCGTCTTCTGCCCGGGATTCGATCTGCATACCAGTCAATAACGAAGCCGCCAACGAGCCGCCCACGAATTGGCGACGCGAGAGTTCATATTCAGACATGCTTTACCTCCGCAGTGTTTTGTGCACGATAGTGTAAGATACGCGTACGCGCGCGGCAATCGACACGGAACAAACGCGTACCCCTTGGCGGCGAGATTCCCCTGTGATTCAATTCTGCATCGGCAACACAAAGGAGTTATGACTGATGACGGCCCGGCAAAGATACCTGACCCTATCGTTTGCACTTCTGATCATCTACTTTTTCGCGAAGGTTCCGCGGAACGCGGGGGCTGCCAACGGCTGCGGAGAAAAGGCGGCCACGTCGACTGCTGACGACGGCAGGAAATACCTGCTCGAACGCGTTGACGATGTCGCGATCGTGCAGCTCTACGTAAACGGTTTCGAGCGACTACCGCTGCGGCAGAGAATTCTGATCTACCATTTGTCCGAAGCCGCTATCGCTGGCCGCGACATCTTCATCGACCAGAAGTACAAACACTCCTTGGAGATTCGCGACTTGATCGAGGAGGTTTTGACTAACTCCGAAGGGATCGAAGCCAAAACGCTTGCCGAGATTCGTCGCTACACGAAACTGTTTTGGGTCAACAACGGCCCTCACAGTGCGGTGACCAGCCGGAAATACGTGTTGAATTGCTCTCCCGAGGATTTCGTTATTGCCGTGAAGAAGGCCGAAGCCAACGGCGCCGACTTGCCTAAGGCTTCCGGTGAATCGACTGGCGACTTGTTGGCCCGCATGGAGCCGCTACTTTTCGATCCCACCGTCGACTCGCACGTGACGAACAAATCGCCAGGACCGGGACAAGATATCCTCCAAGCGAGCGCGAACAACTTCTATGAAGGCGTCACGCTGAAAGACCTGGAAGGCTTCGACGAGTTGTACGCGTTGAACTCGAAGCTGACCAAACGCCCCGACGGGACGCTGGAGGAGATCATTTGGCGAGCCGGCTTCGACGACGTGGTCCCGCCCGGTATGTACGCTGACGAGATCAATGCGATTGTCGGCCACATGGAAGCGGCGATCCCTTTCGCGACTCCGAAGATGGCGCGGGCGTTGGGAGCATTGGTCCAATACTACCGCACGGGCAGTCCCATTGACTTCCGCGCCTACAACATCGCCTGGGTTGCCGATGACGATTCACCGGTGGACACAATCAACGGCTTCATCGAAGTGTACGTCGACCCACGCGGACAAAAAGGGGCCTTTGAAGGCATCGTCTACTATGACGATCCCGAGAAAATGGACATGATCCGCAGAATCGCGGAAAACGCCCAGTGGTTCGAAGACCGCATGCCCTTTGATTCGAAATACCGCAAGCCCAAGGTGAAGGGAATTTCGGCAAAGGCCATTCAAGCGGTCATGGAAACGGGCGACGCTGGACCCGTGACGCCCATCGGAATCAACCTGCCCAATCCTGGCGACATCCGCGAGTTATACGGAAGCAAATCCGTATCGCTCAGCAATGTGATCGAGGCGTATGACAAGGCCAGCACACCGGCGGCCCGTCGCGAGTTCTGCTACGACGACGGTGAACTCGATCGAGCGACGAAATGGAAATCGCTGGCGTTGGATCTGGAAGTGAATATGCACGAGGTGATCGGCCACGCCTCGGGCCGCGTTTCGGACCAGTTGCAGGTCGACCCATCGGTGACGATCGGCGAATACTACTCGGCACTGGAGGAGACGCGAGCGGATTTGGTTGCCCTGTGGTTCATTGGCGACAAGAAGCTTGCCGAATTAGGCTTGGTTGCCGAGGAGGATCGCGCGGAAATCGAACGCGCGGCGTACGAAGCTTACACGCGCAACGCAATGTCCCAACTTCGCCGCGTTCGTGAAGGCGACCGCTTGGAAGAGGACCACATGCGCAATCGCCAGTTGATCGTCCATTGGCTGATGGACAACACCGACTCGATCGAAGTGCGCCACGAAGAGGGCAAGACCTACTACGTCGTCTTGGACATCGCACAGTGGAAGCGAGGCGTGGGCCGCCTCTTGGCGGAGGTGCAGCGGATCAAATCGGAAGGGGACCGCAAGGCCGCCGCCGATTTGCTGGAAGCGCACGGCATCAAGTTCGATCCCAAACTGCGCGGCGAAGTAGTCGACCGCTACAAGAAGCTCGATCGCCCATCCTACGCCGGATTCGTCATGCCCGAACTGACTGCCGTGCGCGACGGAGCCGGCACGATCACGGATGTGAAGATCAGCTATCCTATGGATATCGAAAAGCAAATGCTCGGTTGGTCGGGACGACTCTAGCTGGCCAACGCCATTTTGCACGGATAAGCCGCTGGTTATAGATTGGCGGTAGAATGTTGAGAACCGAAACGGAGACGGAGTCGCAGATGTCTGCATCTATAACCACCAATTTATTACCCACCTGAGAATCCTCAATGACACCCAATCCATTTCTCGGTGTGTTTCTGCATGCGATCGGCGGGTTTGCTGCCGGCAGTTTCTATGCTCCGCTCAAGCAGGTGAAGCGTTGGGCGTGGGAGAGTTACTGGTTGGTGATGGGCCTGGCAGCCTGGCTGGCGGCGCCGTGGATCGTGGCTCTTATCACCGCCACGCCATTGGTCCAGTGGCTGCGCGACGATCCGTGGCACGCTTTGTCGCATATTGCCGGTTCGGTGGTCCACCTGACGCGAATGCTCCATGCCAGCCCGGACCGTTCCATCCAGCTATGCATTCTTTTCGGCCTGCTATGGGGACTGGGGAATCTGACCTTCGGTTTATCGGTTCGGTACCTCGGGATGGCGTTAGGCTATTCCGTGGCACTGGGTTTCTGCATGGTTTTTGGCACGCTTGTTCCGCCCATTTATGACGGCTTAACCGGAACCGCCGCAGACTGGCAAAGGCTGGTCGTACTGTTCACTTTAACGCCAGGGCAGACGACCCTGGCTGGCGTGGGCGTGTGTTTGGCGGGCATTGGTCTGTGTGGCTTGGCGGGCATGTGCAAAGAAAAGGAATTGAGCGACGAGCAGAAGAAGGAGGCAGTGCAGGAATTCGCCCTAGGCAAGGGATTTGCCGTGGCGACGATATCGGGCATTCTGAGCGCTTGCTTTGCCTTCGGTTTGGCAGCGGGCAAGCCTATCGCTGATGTGGCTGTCAAGAGTGGCACCGAGCCACTGTTTTCGAACAATCCGGTGCTGGTCGTGATCCTGATCGGCGGATTTTTCAGCAACGCCGTCTGGTGCCTGATTCTGAATGCTCGCAACCGTTCGTTCAAGGATTACGTCACGGGCCCGGCTACCCAACAAGTTCGCAACTACTTTCTTGCGGCTCTCGCGGGAGTAATCTGGTACGGCCAGTTTTTCTTCTACGGCATGGGAACGACCAAGCTTGGCGAGGAATACGGGTTCTCTAGCTGGTCGATCCACATGGCGTTCATCATCGTTTTTAGCAGCCTGTGGGGCATTGCCTTCCGTGAGTGGCGTGGCACGAGCGGCAAGACCAAGACACTTGTTTGGGTTGGCATTCTGACGCTGATCGCGTCGACCATGGTGATTGGCTACGGCAACTATTTGGCCAGTGCGAAAGGCTAACGTGATGGAGAAGCGAACCAGCATGTCTCACGTTGAGCGGTTCCGCGCCGTGATGAGCTGCCAGCCGGTCGACCGATTGCCGCGTTGGGAATGGGCTATGTGGTGGGACGAGACGATCGACAACTGGCGCCGACAGGGCCTGCCCGAACATCTAGAGTCAGTGTTCGACATTGCCGACTATTTCGATCTCGACCCCTATCAGCAATTCTGGTTCTCGACCACCGACGCAACGATCGACGCGGTCCAGCATCACGTCGAGGGAATCGTCTCGAATATGGACGACTATCTGAAAATGCGTCCGAAGTTCTTCCCGGATCACAGTCAGGCGATCGAGTCCATGGCCGCCTGGACCGAGCGACAAGCCCGCGGCGAAGCGGTCGTCTGGATCACGCTGGAAGGTTACTTCTGGTTCCCGCGTACGCTGATGGGTTTCACGAAGATCAGCCTGGCGTTTTATGACCAGCCGGAGTTGCTTCATCGAATCAACCAGGACCTGACCGATTTCAACCTGCGGATTCTCGATCAGGTCGAGAAAACGTGTGTACCCACGTTCGCCACAATCGCCGAGGACATGTCGTACAACAACGGCCCGATGATCTCCGAGCAGCACTTCGATGAATTCATCGCCCCGTATTACCGCCAGATCGTCCCGCGTTTGCTCGAACAAGACATCATCCCGATCGTGGACACCGACGGAGACGTGACCATGATGGTGCCGTGGCTGCTGCGTGAGGGGATCAAAGGCGTGTTGCCACTGGAACGGCAGGCGGGAGTCGACGGCATGGCGATCCGCCGACAGTATCCCGAAATCTGTATGGTCGGCCATTTCAATAAGATGGTCATGGACAAAGGCGAGCAGGCGATTCGCGACGAATTCGAGCGGTTAATGCCTCTGATGAAGTCCGGCGGCTTCATTCCCAGTGTCGACCACCAGACTCCGCCGCATGTGACGATCGACCAATACCGGCTCTACCGGCGACTGTTGGACGAGTACACCGCGGCGGCCGGCACGTTGGGAGGGCGAAGCTCCGGCTGAGCCGGACTCGTCCACGACGCCGCGGCTCGGCCTCGCCCTCCCGCCTCCGACAGACCCTAACCTCCGCCCCCGACGAACGGCGGTACGCGACTGCATAGTTGCAGGGCGATTCCCCAGGGATCGCGCATCATCAACAGAACCGATCCGCTGTCGGTGCGTACCTCCTCGACGAAAGTGCCGCCGGCCTCCCAAACCTTGGATTTTACTTCGTCCAGATCGTCCACCGCAACGGCCACATGGAACACCGCTGGGTCACCGTGGCACACACGGCTCATTTGCGCCTTCGAATTCTTGTAGAGTTCCCAGAAGACCCGGCCGTTTGCATCGGCAAGGAAAACCGTGTGGGGCTCTGCCTCCATCTTCAAGAGAACCTGGCAACCCAGCGTCCGCACGTACCAATCGGCGATCTCGTGGGGTTGCTCGACATTCAACGCGAAGTGTTCAAATTGGATCATGGGCTCTCGCTCCCCGATAAACTTGTTTCCATCGGCGTCTACTGCTGCTACAGTACTGTCTGCGAGATTGACGTCAACCAAGGCCATCGGTTGGCGGACCGCACGGTCAGAGCGAAAACTATACCGCCCGCAGGCGAAACCTTCGTTGGAGTACAGCCTTTAGGCTGCAAGAACAGGCTGAAGCCTGGACTCCAACGGGACAAAGCTGGCCGCGGGCGGTGTAACCAAAGTGTCTGCCAATTCACCCTTGCTAACCGAAAGGAACCATCCATGTCCACACCGCCGTCAGCGACCCGTCGTCGATTTCTGGAAACTAGCCTGGCCGCTGGAATCGCGGCGCCGTACGTTGTGCCGGCTGCGGCGTTTGGCAATGCCGAGCAGCCGCCGCCCAGCGAGCGAATCAGCCTTGGGATCATCGGCACGGGCGGAATGGGAGTTGGCAACCTTCGCAACTGCGCACATCATCCCGATGTCGTGGTGACGGCCGTGTGCGACGTCTGGAAACAACGTCGTGATCGGATTGTCGATCAGCACAAAGACACGGCCAAAGGTCACAACGATTACCAGGAGCTGCTGGCACGCGAGGACGTAGACGCGGTGATTATCGCAACGCCACCACACTGGCACGCGCTAATCGCGATTCAAGCAGTCGAAGCAGGCAAAGACATCTACCTGCAAAAGCCAATGACCCTGTACCCCGCCGAGACATTGGCCGTGCGGAACGCAGTGAACAAACACAAACGAATCAGTCAGATCGGCACGCAGATCCACGCCGGTGGGAACTACCGTCGCGTTGTGGAATGGATTCGCTCGGGCAAACTGGGACCGGTTAGCGTGGCTCGCACATTCAACGTGATGAACCAAGGGCCGGACGGCCTGGGATTCGCGCCCAAGCAAGATGCCCCGCAGGGCTTGGATTGGAATATGTGGCTGGGACCTGGTCCCGAGCGGCCGTACAACTCGATCCTGGCGGCCAGCAGCTACAACCACTGCTCGTTCTGGGACTATTCCGGCGGCTGGACGCCGGGTATGGCCCCGCACATTATCGACTTGCCGATCTGGGCCCTGGATCTGGGCGTACCGCTGGTAACCAGTTGCTCCGGCGGACGCTTCGTCGTCAAGCACGACGGCGACGCACCGGATACGCAGGAGATACTGTGGCAGTATCCGAATATGACGATGACTTGGATGATGAGCACCTGCAACAGTTTTGCCTTCGACTTCGGTCGCGGAACACCCGCTCGCCGTTTGGGAATCTACTTCCATGCGTTGCGAGGCACGCTGTTTGCCGACTATGGCAAGTACGAGATCGTTCCCGAGGGCAAGCTGCTGGAAGACGACACGCCTCCCGAGCAGTCGATTGCTCCTTCGCCCGGTCACGAACGCGAATGGCTGGATTGCATCAAGACGCGTGAGCAGCCCAGTTGTAACGTCAACTATCACTACAAGGTGGACCTTGCGCTGACGTTGGCCAACCTTTCATACACGCTCGGCCGGTCCATTCGATTCGATCCGGAGACGGAGACGATCACTGGCGACGACGCAGCGGCCGCAGCAGCCGTGCCCGAGTATCGTGCCCCGTGGAAGTTCCCGGCGGAGTACATGAAGAAGTCCTGAGAGGTAGACAGGGGGCGAGATCATGTCGAAGCCGACCGTCGTTTTCAGCCGTGCGCTGGCAGTCGCCTTGGCTCTGCCCGCCACGGTTGCGTTGGCCGAGTCGTTCAGCGTCGAGTTGACGGTTCAGGAAGCAGCAGGCGTTCCCAGAGTTGGCGAGCAGATCTCCGGCGGCGTTCCGTTGCCGAAAGGGCTTTTTGGCAAGGACCAGCCGTTTTCGCTTGTGCGGGCCGACGGCACGGAAATTCCGTGCCAAGTCTCACCGCTGGTGGTCGAGACGGACGGGACGTTGCGATGGCTGCTCCTGGACTTCCAGGATGATGTCGGCGAACACACTACGAATCGGTACACGTTGCGGGCGGCCAAGGCGAAGGCTCGGCCCGTTGATCGCCTGGAGGTTGCGCACGACGAGCGAAACGTGCGTGTAGATACTGGCAAGATCACGCTCGACTTGAGCAAGACGGAACCATTCGGACTCTTCGAGGCCGTCACCGCTGACGAAATGCCTGTCATAAGCGGCGGCACGGTCAGTTACGTTCAGATGCAGGGCCGTACCGGCTGGGAGGACCGAGCGAAGTGGCAACCGAAACGATTCGTTGCGGGGCCGCCTGATTCCGTGAAGCTCCATTACGCGGGCCCCTTGCGTGTCACCATCGAGGTGGCTGGTCAGTTCGACGGCGATCCGTTGCGTGCAGGATACAGAGCGTGGATTACAGCGTGGGCTGGCAGCAGCCGTGTGTGGGTGAAGTACAAACTGTGTAACTCCAATTCGGAAACGTACACTGCAATCCTCGCCGGTCGATCCGCGATCGAGCTTGAACTCGCCTCGACTCCGGACGACGTGCTGCTCGGTGCGAAGGAACCTCTGAGCGCAGGCGGCCAGGGTTGGCTGCATCAGGGACTCCTATTGCACGACACTTATCAGGACATCCCCGGAGCCGTAAAAGCAGGCAGCGGCGATCGCGTGCTGTGGACCGGCAATGGCCCGGACGATCGGCCGCAAGGCTGGATCGCAATGAACGGAGCCAACTCGGTTTTCGTTTGCGATCGGTTGTTCGCTTCGAATCCCGCACGTCGGTTGGCAGTCGACGGTGGCAAGCTGGTTCTCGAAGGAATCGCCGAACGATTTCAAGGGCCCAAGGACAGGAAGTACAATGTCGATCGCCGAGTGGGCGAACCGTGGAAGTCCGACGGTTTCTGGCTGTACGACTGCTCGCACCATTCGTCCGAGTACCTGTTCGACTTTGCAGCCTCGGCAAAAGCTGAAGAACTGAGCGATTTGGCCCAGGTTGCCGACAGTCGCCTGTGGGCCCTTGCGCCGGGGCGATACTATAGCAAGTGCGATGTGCTGGGTTCCGGCCAATTCGGAACGCTGGAAGACGAACAGATCGCCTATCGAAAATGGGGCTGGACCTACTCCGACAGTCGGCTGCCACGCGCACCACAGCCGGGGCTCGGAGCGTTCGTGGCTGGCGAGGACAATCATTACGAGAGTGAGGCAGATAGCGTACAGGGCCTGCTGCTGATGTACCTGCGAAGCGGCGATCGAGGCTGGTTCGATTTGGCCGAGGCGTGGGCACGTTATCACATGGATCTTCAAACCTGGCGGACCGATGGCTGGGCATGGAAAGACGGCGGCATATGGTTTCCAACCGGCGGCCCGCAAGGTAACCGTCCTGTGCGCGAGCCGTGGCAATTCCAATGGGGACCACCGTGGGGCGATCGCAAAGGAAACCCCGACTGCACCGACCTGCAACGCCAATCATTGTCCAAGAGCTGCTATTGTCACTTCTACGGATCAGGCTTGGCCGACTACTATTGCCTCACGGGCGACCCCGACGCCCTGGCAGCAGCCGTCGACAACGTGGAACAGAAGGACGACGAATACCGCCATTTTAAGGACTTCAAACCGGGCGAATTGGCCGTCGGTTCCATCCGCGGTTTTGGACGTGGTTTCGAAGTGATCATGCGCGTGCTGGAGGCAGATCCACAGAACGAGTACATCCGAGATCTCTGTCACCTGTGCGCTCGGACTCTGTGGGGTAGCCCGTTTCTGGACGAGCGAGGATTCCATTGCAGCCGAATCGGTGGGGGCTATGGCGGCATGAACGTCAAGTTGCTGTCGCCGCCGATCAAGAAGTGGATGGACCAACAGGGCATCACGTTTACGGTCGAAGGCGACTCGGTTGATCGCTTGAGCAAAGGCGACAAGAGTTGGCCGGTGCGTTCGATGGGCGGTACGTGGCAGCACATCTATATCCAGAACGGCGCCGATTTGTACGCTCGCTACTTCGACGACGAAGATATGCGGGACTTCGTCATCGCGTTTGCGAAATTCACGGGGAAATACATGCTCAGCCCCAAATGCCATCAGACTTGGTATTACACCTACTTTGACGTCCCAGATCTTGGCATGGTCTTTGATCCGTGGGCATTCGAACACACCGACACCAAGGACGGCGAAGGTTGCGTCCACTCGGGTTGGTACACGCGTTTCTACCCCGATGCCTGTGCGAAAGGCTATACGTTGACAGGCGAATCGTCGCTGCTGGAAAGGGCTCGCGAGTTCTGGTACTACGGCTCGAAACGGGAGTACCGCACGAAGGGACTGCGCGGCGGTCCGAACGAAGTGAATCGATTCGCGGGCCACAAGCCACCGAAGGAAGATACGGTCCTGGAAGTGTCGCGACTGTTCTACCATGAGGCACGTGAACGCGAGGACCAGCAACCTCCGGCGGGCGTGAACGACTTGAAGGTTCGATTGCTTGGAGATGGCAGAGCCGAGGTAACATTCGCCGCTCCGGCGGACGAAGGCGGTGGTCGCGTCGTCCGTTACCAAGTCAAGGCGGCGACGTTGCCAATTGTGGCGTACGAGCAGTGGGACTTCGCACGTGACGATGGCGTGAAACGAAACTGGTGGCGCGCCGTGAACCTGACGGGCGAGTCGCCACCCGGCAGACCAGGCACGAAAGAACGATTCACGGTTGCGGGTGTCCCTGATGAGGAACGTGTCTACTTTGCGGTCCGTACATTCGACGATAGCAGTAACCGTAGCGATATCAGCAACGTCGTGGATGTCAGTCCATAGGATCGCGCATACCAGAGCACTTCGTGGCGTTCGGAAGGTAGGTCCCGCTTGCCGAGCGGGACCTTGACTTCAAGTCTGTCGCCGCATTCAGGTCCCGCTCGGCAAGCGGGACCTACCATAACGCCTGCCTCCTGAGGCATACGCGATCATTTTGCGGAAAAGAACGCGACCCGCTCGCCACGCGTCGTCTCGCACGAGACGATACCTCGATCATCGGCGCGAAGCGAATGGGTCGCGCCATCACTGCGACGGACACTGATCCGGGGCCACGGGCTGAGCAGGCGAATCTCTCCTCCCGCGGTGGAAAGAACGCCAATCAGGCCGATCTTCCCACCCTTCCGTTCGGCTGACACAAGGAATCCGCCCTGGGCTCGCAGATTCTGGAACCGTGCATCGAGATCCTCTGGCCATGCCGGGAAGACGCGGATCACGTCGCCCACGCTCTGCAGTAGCAATTCGGATACGGCCATCGACGCGGCGAATTGCTCGGTGTAATGCCCGAAGTTGTTGATGGGCTGCGGCGGGTGGCGGCGGTTGAGCGTCAACGTGCCGTTGGGGCGAAGCCGGGCGTTCAACTCTTGGCGTACCCAGTCAGCGGTGTCTGGCATGCCGAGGCGCGCTCGAGCCACCGAAAGCAAGATCGAAGAATTGTTGCCGTTCCACCGCAGGCCTTCGATGGTCCGGGCAAAGATCGCTTTTTCTGCATCAGGCGAAAACGCGGTAACAACATCGCCTGGAAAAACCGGCGTCGCCGGCACGGCGATGTTGTACGTGATCGGCGGGGCGCCCTCGACGTCGACGACCACAGGTTCCTCGTCGCCGGTCGTCGGGTACTCTGGCAGGCGGGCCATGGCACGCTGCCACCGCGTGACGAATTCTTCATCGCGAGCGAGTATCTCCGCGCCCTCGATCGCCGCGTTCAGTGTGTACCGGACCATGGCAATGTCGAACGCACAGTTCCGGTTGCGCTCAAAGTCCTTTGTCCACCCCCAGTGCTCCGGAGAAACGCTGGGGCCCAGCACGACTTTTCCGTTACCATCATCTTCGCACTGTTCGATGAATTCGGCGTAGAACGTGGCCACGTCGCGCACCGCGGGATAAGCCGTTTCTTCGAGGAACTCTTTATCCGGTTGATACTTGTAGTGCCACCACAACGGCTGCACGGTGAACCCGGCCACGCCCAACGTGAATCCCCAGACATGATGAAGGTACTGGCGGCCGTTCGGGCTGTTGACCTTTTCAGGGTCCGGCGGTTCGTAGGCGAACAACACGTGAGGGTAAAAGGCCCCGTCCATGGAAAACACTTGACGAGCCAGCCACCGGGCACGGGGAAAGTACTCGCGGATCAGCCGGTCGTACGGTTCGCTCAATTCCGGGTGATTGGTGACGTACGCCGACCAGAACGTCTGTTGGATGTTGTAGTTTGTGTGGTAGTCGCCGTGCCATGCCGGGCGGTCGCTCACCAAGCTGGCGAAAAGGCCCGGCGGGACGACACCCGGCTTCGAAACGCAACGCAGGAAGTACAAGTTGCGGTACCACATGTCGCGAAGCTGTGTATCCGCCAAGTCGATGCCACTGGCCGACCAGAACTGCTGCCAGACAGCCTCGTGACGCCGTACCAATTCGTCGGAGGCCTGACCCAACGTCGTGGATGCCAGCTCGATAGCCGCGTCCACAGGTGCGTCTGCCTCACGACTGGTGACAATGGCCACGGCCGTAACCTGATCTTTCGATGCCATTGCCACGGCGAACTGCATTCCAGGCCAGTCCAGATCGCCGGGAATCTCCTGGAGCAGCCAGCTTGCACCGGCAGTCTCTCCTGTTTGCGCTTGTGGAATATCGGCCGACGGGATCGTTGCGAGCGTTGGCCTGCACACCGATTGGATTAGAAACACGTTGCGATCGGCAATCGCGCGGATACGGGCCTTGGGAATGCGGTCATCCAGGCCAGCGACTTCTGCCACTGCACGGCGAATGTCGAGCCGCGCCGGACACGTCGGATCCGCCAGGTCGGCCAGGTCGATCGGCAACGAATCGGTGGCGCCTTCAAAGGCCAACTGTTGAAAGCGATTTTCCGCTCGCTTGCCGTCTTCGGTCCATGTGTAGAGGATGAGTCTTGCGACCGTCTTGTCGGGCGGCAATTCGCAGACGACTTCCTGGAATTCAGACGCCGTTTCGGTCCAGCCGCTCTTGTACACGATGCCGCCAACGGGATCCATCACATCGACGTAGTATTGGGCATTCTCCGTGCCCGAGACAGCAAAGCGCAGCCGGCTGTAACGCGAAGTGTCGAGATTAAGCGGTCCAAGCGAAAAGCCATTGGACGCCTCGGCCCGCCCTTCGATACTCATGACGGCTGCGCCGTCGCGGAACTCCCATCCGTTGTGTGTGCCCTCGGCCCGGATACGACGCCAGACCGGCTTGGGTTGTTGATTGCTCAAGACCAACTTCCCGCACGCCCGAGGGCATGGATAGGGATGGGCATGGTAACTGTCGGCACCCTGGTTGCCCCAACCGTCCGGCAGCAGAGTCGAGCGGCCACCGGACTGAGCTTGTTGTGTTGAAAGTCGCTTGATCAGGTCCAACGTGGGAAGCGGCGGGTCCAACGCCGAATCGAGCCGAGCGTCCCAAACGTCATTCTTGGTCAGCATCATGGCAAGCTGCCCGCCCTCGGTGTAGAGAAGGGCGTTGATGTCACCGTTGCCAACAAGCAGTCCGTATTCGAAGATGCTGTCCAGCCGATCGACCGAGATCGACGCCGCGTCCAAGGCTTCGGGGAAAGGGACCGAGGCATCTTGCGCGTGAGCGGGCCAGCTAACGAACGATGCCATCAAGCCGAGCACGACCATCTGTAGCTTTTGTCTCATGCCGTTTCTCCCAAGAAAAAGGTAATCGGGGAATTCCGGGAGTTTTCGTTTAACCCGAAGCCGGAG
>JADHUC010000124.1 GCA_016784735.1 Pirellulaceae bacterium
AGATCCCTTTGCCAGAGACGAACGGACAAGACAGACCGGAGGTCTAATCGTAATCTGCACATTTTCGCCCCGACAGGGGCAGCCATATATCAGCCCAGGGCAGAGCGGAGCGGCGATAGCCGCGTAGCGCCGCCCTGGGGTACGAGGGCACCATGAACACAAGCCCTGAAAGGGCGAAACAAACTGGAGCCGCGCGACAATGGCACAATCCCTGGTCAAGAACCTCATCCATCTTGTCTACAGTACGAAATACCGCAAGCCGTGGATTCCCGAAGATGTCCAGGAAGGTCTCTTCGCATACCAGGCTGGTATATTCAGGCAATGGGAAAGCCCCGCACTCGTAATCGGCGGTGTCGAAGATCACGTCCACGCACTGTTTTCGCTCTCGAAGAATCATGCCCTCAAGAAAATCGTTGAAGAGGTCAAGAAGGGTAGCTCGAAGTGGATGAAGACGAGCGATGGTTCGGGCAACAAAGACTTTCAATGGCAAGCCGGATACGCCGGTTTTTCGGTCAGTCAATCTAATGTGAAGGAAGTCAGGAAGTACATTGAGAACCAGGCAGAGCACCATCGTAGAATGACGTTTCAGGATGAATTGCGGGCGTTGTTCAGACGCCATGGGATCGAATTCGACGAACGATACGTGTGGGATTAACCGGTTTGTTTCGCCCTTTCAGGGCTATCATGCTTGATCGAATTCCTACCCAGGGCGTCGCTCCCCCGCCGCGGCGGGCTCGCTCTGCCCTGGGCTGATATGTTAAAGCCCCTTCGGGCTGGAAGAATTGGAGCCAACCACAAGGACACAAGATGGAAACCCTCTCCGCCGAAAGACTCCAGAGTTACCAGGTACCGGAAGACTCCTTAACGCTATGGTGGTTGGGCCAAGGAGGCTTTGTGATCAAGAGCCCGGCCGGCAAGATTGTCGTGATCGACCCATATCTTTCCAACTCCGGCAAAGCAATCGGGGAACAAAACGGGCTTAACTTGGATCGGCTTGTCCCGCCGCCGCTATCGCCCGAAGAGATGGTGGCGGTGGATATCTATGCAATGACACACAGTCACGGAGATCACTTGGATCCGGAAACCCTGGCCGGATACCGCGCCGCCGGAGGAAACGGCCCCTACCTGGCACCGGCAGAAACGGTCGAGAAACTGGAAGCCTTGGGCGTGCCAACGGACCAGATCATTTTGACCTGGCCCAACAAGACGCACGATGTCGGCGATCTGCAGATCCGATCCACGTTTGCCATCCCATACAGCGGCGACGACCTGACACACGTCGGTTACCTTGTCAGTGTCGACGGCGGGCCATCGGCGTATATCACGGGCGATACCGCGTATCACGAGTTGCTGGCCATTGCCGTTGGCCCGCACAAACCCAATCTTCTGGTCTCCGTGATCAATCCAGGTTTCCGGAACATGGGACCGGTCGAAGCGGCGCGGTTGGCTCGGGAACTGGACGTCGAGGTGGCCATCCCGTGCCATTACGACATGTTTCCAGACAACAGCCTGCCACCACGGTTACTGCGCACCAATCTGATCGTGGAAGGTATCGGCGAAAGATACCGCGAACTCGAACACGGCAAGCCGTTCACGTATACCGCACCCATGCGAGATTGATTCGTTTAACCCGAAGCCGGAGGCGATGGCGGGAAGTAGAATGGACCGTCCACACGCATCGCCCGCCATCGCCTCCGGCTTCGGGTTAAACGAGGCAGTGGCATATCTCGATCTCCTATCGACTCGATCCAACCGGCATGAAGCCGACGGATGCCTCCAACCACGTACCGCAACTGCAGCCGCCTCCACCTTCGGGCGACAGTAACATGCCTGCGGCCGGGATGGTGCTGAGCCAGCAGTCGGGGCGGAGCCGCTTCCAGGTACTCGATCCGCCCGCCTCTGGACTCCACATGGTGACGGTCCCGGAACGGAAGAAAACCGCGTCGGTCGAACAACCGTATGTGCCGCAACCACCGCCCGGCATGCGCTGCGATTGGGGCTTGCCGTCTGCCAGCGAGTACACCATGGGCCGCACGAGGACTTGATCGCCGACGAGCGCCGGGCGCGACATGGCCTTGCCGTGATCCCCTTTGCCTTCGGGCCAACCAAAACTCTGGTTCCAGATGGGCTGACCGTCCTTGTCTGAAAACCCATAGACGTGATATTGGCCGCCGGTGGACGAGACGATGACCAGTCGGTTCTTGCTGTGCGCCATGTAGAAGACGACCGTCCCGTCCTCGGTGTCGATCGGGCGTTCCCACAGCAGCATACCCGTCTTGGCGTCCAGAGCTACCAGGTACTGTTTCTCCCACAACTCTTCCCCGCCCACTCGGCGTTCCTCTCCTTTCATGATCTCTGGATGGCGACACTCCACCAGGAACACGCGGTCCTTGGCCACGGTAATCGTCGAATTCAAGACAGCGCCACCCGCGCGGGTCCAGGCCGTTGCCCCAGTCTTCTTTTCGACAGCGAACAGATGGTCGCTGCAAATCTTGTCCGTCACGGCGCCGGCTCGCGCATCGTACCAACCCGCGTCGGCCCCGCCCCAGAAGTTCGTCCACGACGTGCCTTGCTTGACCGCGCTGCCGATGATCTTGTCTCCAACGCTTGCCAGGTATCCCCAGTCATTCTGCCAGTCTTTGGCGGCCGTCGGGTCGACGTCATGAAGCTGGACGACATGGCCGGTGCTCGCGTCGATCTGCCAGCATTTGTCGCGAACGGCGGCATAGACGAATCGGCGATCAGCGCACCAATTGCTGCAGTCGCGCGGCATGTTGAATCGCTCCAAATCCGGGATCTCCAATGACCAGAGCACGGTTCCGTTGAATGCATCCAACGCAGCGATACGGTGCAGACCTTGCACGAACAAACGTCCGCCCGTGGACAACGGCGACGGTTTTCGCCCGTTGCGATCGGGCTGAAAACGAGGACCGGGGCGGCCAATCCATTGAATCTGGAGGTCCTTTGCCGATTTCGCGCCGCCCAGGTGCTCCCCCGCGAATGCCGAGTTGTCCGGACGACCGTACAAATGAGACCATTCGGCGGCGCCCGGCAACGGTTCTCGCACGACTCGCGCCCAGACTCCCTGCCGGTCGTCGGTCACGTCCGCCTTGACCGACGCGGCGTCCAACCATTCACGCAGGCGATCCGCCGTTAGAGGCTGTTCGGCGTCGCGCGGCTGTCCCACGTACGCGATACCCCCGTCCGGTCTCAGCAGACGCAACACGTCAGAGGCGCTGCAGGGAAATTCTCCTTCGCTGAGCAGCTTTTCGGAAACCACGAGGTTCGCAAAGCTGTGGATAAACGGGAGGGCGTCGAGCCGGTCGATATGATGAACGGTGACTCGAGCGCCGTACAGTTTTGCCTTCTTCAACGCCCCCCTCGATACTTCGACTTTCTCCGGGTCACTTTCCACACCGATGATTCGCAATTGGCTGCGTCGGGCCAGCTCTCGGGCCAGTCGTCCTTCGCCCGAGCCGATCACCAGACAGATTCCTTGCTGGATGCCGGTACGCGAGAGTATCTGTTCGGCGGTTCGACCGGCCGGGCCGGGCTCTTCCGTCGTAACCACCGACGGGGCGCGCGGCAACGTGTAGTTGTAGAACGTATCGCACTCGTATTCGCGGGTCGCCTGCATGCCGTCGTCCGTCTTGCGATAGATGACGTACCGGTACACGCGGTTGTGCCCCAGATCGGACAGTCGTACCTCGTGTTCGGTCTTGGGCGCGGCGTCTTCGACCTTTGCCGGCGATTGGTCCAGCCAGTAATCGAGCCGCGTCGGCGAAGGATCCGCGGTACGCCAGCGGACCGTGGCCACACCGGGCTCGACAAACTGCAGCCAAGGGCCAGCCGCCAACCGGATGGTCTTCGGCGGCGCCGCGGGAGTAGGGAAACGAGATGCCTTTGACGTGAATCGTCGAGCCACCTCACGGGCATCGAGCGCATCGGCGTAGACGCATACCTCGTGGATCATCCCCGACAGACGAAAGTTCTCGTCGTCGTCGTGATAGGCACCGATTTCGTAAAGCGCTTTCGGGGGATAGTTGATCGAGCCTTGTTGGATTGTAGAGGTGTTTTCCAAACGCCCGTCGATGAACAACCGCATCGTCGTCCCATCGTAGGTTCCGACAACGTGATACCAGCGTTGCGGCTGGAAGTCGGTCTTTGCCGTCAGGTACGCAAGGCGCTCGTTGCCCTCTTTGCCTGCGAGGGCAAAGCTGAACTTCGATTCACGGTACCCCAGAAGCCAGCCGCGTTCGTAAGAGCCGTTGTCCTGCACGATACCGACAATCCCGCCCCAAGTCAGCGGCCTATCGACGCGCACCCATGCTTCGGCCGTAATGCCCTTCTCCGGCACCTGCACTTGCGTGTAATCGCTCGCGATCAGAACGCTCTGTTCGCGCCCGTCGAATTCCAGGGCCTGGTGCTTTCCAGCCCGCGCCAGACGGGCATTGCCGAGAACGGTCGCCGGCGTGTTGCCGGCTAGGTCTCGAACCGTCTTGCCGACCGTGTGAGGTTCCTGAAAGACCCACCGGCCTAGAAGCCCTTCGTGTTCGATCGGGGCGATCGCCGTCGGCTCGACCTTGTGTTCGGGGCCCGCCGTGTCGCCGGAACCCTCAGATGGAGATGAACCGGGTGGCGGAACTGCGACCGTTCCCGCGCCAAGCGCGTGCAGCACGCCGTCGTCAGTGCTCACAAGCAAACGACCGTTAGCAGCCGCCAAAGCGTAAGCTCGGCCTTCGACGGGATATTGCCCCAGTAGCTTTCCGTCATTGGCGGCGAAAGCCGCTACTTGGTCGTCGCCACCGGCAAACAGAACGTCACCGGTCGCAATCAGCGAGTAAGGACAATGGCACGGAACGTTCCACAGGACCTTGCGGCTGGCGAGATCCGAGGCGATCAGAGCATTGTCCGTCAGCATGTATGTCACATTTCCCGCAACGACCATCGCGCGGGCGCGACCGTGGCTGGCGATCATCTCCAGCGTTGTCGAGCTACTGCTATGAATCGCTCCTTTCCGCGAGTCGGCGCCCGGGCCGTGGAAAATCGTCGAATCGAGTGCGGCAACGACGATAGATCCCCCGCTGCTCTTCTTGAGTTGCCCTTGGTTGTTGCCGTCGGTGCGACGGAAGAGCTGCGGAGCGACTCGACCTTGCGGGAAAACCAACAACTGCGAAGTCGCGGCCGGTGCGCCCTCCAGAGTCAGACCACTGAATTTGCGTATGTAGCACCTCGATCCTTCTATCTGGCCTGTCTCCGCGTCCACCGCACACAGATAAGCGTCCTTCCAGGGCAACAACGCGTGGGCGAAATACGCAATTCCATCGTCGATCAGTACGCCCGTGCGGCAGGGATGCGGCGAAATCAGGCGTCCATCCTTCAGTATGTGTCTGGGAGATTCTTCCGGCCGGAATCGCCATACAAGCGATCCGTCGTCGGACCGCAAACAGTACGCGTAGCCGTCGTCCGATCCGAAATAGAGTTTGCCGTTCGCAGCGATTGGGGCTACTCGAATCGGCCCGTCCGTGGTGTAGGACCATCGCTCCTGGCCGCTGGCCGCATCGACACAGTAGACCGTATCGTCCGTAGACGATCCAAAGAAGACGGAATCGCCAACCGCGATTGGGCAGAACGCCAAATCATAACTTCGCATGGGAGGTAAATCCCTGCGTTTCGCGTACGCATCCCACTTGGCGGGCCCCGCCCAGGCCGGCTGCGGAGGATGCGGCGATCGCCACGTCCACAGCAACGCGAGTTCGTTCGGCTCGATCCGTTCCTCCGTGGAACCAGCGCGTCGGATGTTGTGCTGATAGGTCGGCCAGTCGGAAGCCGAAACCGCGTTGACGGCCACCGTCGCCCAGGCGAGTAAGCTCAACAAGGCCGTACTACGAACCGGTGACTGCACTGATACGTCGCGGTTGGTTTGATTCATCTCTTTCGGCATCCTCTCCCGGTACGCGATCATGTCACGCGCTCGGCGTCTTTCAGAAGTTCCGGAATATTGGCAATGCCCACACCGGGGCCCGTCGGAACGCTCAGCATCCCGTCCTTACTCTCTAACGGCGGGTCGAACCATTGGCTGTACCTTTCGACGCCTCGCTTGTACTCCTGGTATGCCCCAATGTCCGGCGTACGCGACGCGAAGTGTAGCATGTAGACGAAGCCGAGTCCGCCGGAGATGTGCACCGTGGTAGGCATGCCGGCGACTTGCGCCATGTTGGCCACGCGGGCCGAGCGAATCAACCCACCGTAATACTGCAAGTCGGGCTGAACAATGTCGACACCGCGGTTGTGTATCATCCAACGGAAACGACGTTGGCTGAACTCTTGTTCTCCGCCGGCAACCGGTATTGTCAACGCATCGGTTACTCGTTTCGTGTCTTCCAAATGATCGAACGGGCAAGGCTCCTCGAAATAGACCGCGCCGATGTCCTCCAGCATCTTGCCGACCTCGATGGCCTTGGGCGGGTCGTACGAGCTGTTGGAATCTGCGTGAATAGCGATTGTGTCGCCAAGCCGCTTTCGGGACAGCGGGATCAGATTCTCCGTTCGTCCCGGCATGGCATCGGCGTTTCGGCTCATGCGACCGCCGACCCGGAACTTGACCGCTTTCGCACCGGTTTCCTCGACCAGACGCGACAGGTAATCCACTTCCTCCTCGGGCGTCGAGTCGCGCCGACCGCTCGCGATGTAGTAGGCCACTTTGCGGCGGATCACGCCTCCCAATAGGTCACCCAACGATTTGCCCGCGATCCGCCCAAGCATATCCAGCAGGGCAAACTCCACCCAGGACAGCGGACACCACAACGCCAGGCCCTGAAGCTTGTAGTTGCTGCGGTAGCGGTACACTTCGAACAGGTGCGATTCGAGATCGCGGGCGTCCTTTCCGATGAAGTAGGGGATGACCAATCGATTGAGGATCGGATACAGGTACGCCGCACGGCTATTTGTCACCGAGATACCCTCGGCACCATCTTTCGAACGCACGTGAACAACATAGTCTCGACCAGATTGCAGCAGTTCGATCGACTCGATGATCACCGGCGTTTTGATCGACTCGACGTTCAAAACGCGTTTCGCAGCGGCTTGCTCCAATTGCTCGGTGGTGAAGCGAGATTCTCTTGCGGAAGCTCGAAACTCGGGTAGCAGCGCCAACGTACCCGCGCCGGCCGCCGACCCCAGAAAACTGCGCCGATTCAATGACATGGCAAAATCCTCGATGTAGGGCTTTCGATCGAAAATAGTTCGTTTAACCCGAAGCCGAAGGCGATGGCGGGCGTTACCCATGCACGATCCATCCCGCCTGCCGCCATCGCCTTCGGCTTCGGGTTAAACGAGGAAATGTGCCACTCCTCACTGATGGCGGTGCAGTCCAGTCGAAACCATGATCGACGGACCTATTGCTCGCCGGCCAGACACATAACCTTGCCATCGACGGTCGAGAGGTACAGACATGCGTTGGCCGCGGCCATGCCGTCCCAAGTGGGCGGGAACTTGAGCTTCTGCTGCGCGAGCGTTTGTCCATCAGTCGTCGATACGGCCAGCAATATGGCGCCCTTTTTGCCGGCAAGTGCGGCTTCCTGGGCGGCGAGTTTCTCCAGGAGTTCGGGGTTGACGAGGTCGGCCACGACTTCGTCTTCGTCCACGAGGTCGGGCGGCCCGGCCACGAACAGAGTCTTGTCCGCCAGCACCATGGCCCGTGCGACAACGGGCGGGTTCTCGACGGACCAGTGGTATTGGACGAAATGATTCTTTCCACCGGACGCCGATCGCCCCGTGAACTCGATGGCGGTTCCCAGCTTGCCTTCGACCGGCTTTACTCCGCCCAGTTTGCCGTGGTTGTTGTTGCCCGAAAGATCGCGAGCCTTGCCTTTCTCGAAGGTGAAGTCCAGCACGAGCTTCGCATCCGCAACCGTCGTGTCGTCGGGCGTTTGGGAATGCTTCTGGATTTCGTCGGCACTCACCGTGCCATAGTAGGCTCGCACCTGATCGATCAGGCCGGTGAACGGCAGCGTGCCGCGGTACTCGCCGACACCTTCGGTGCCAGAGTCCGCGCCCACCTCGATGGCCTGCGCCGGCTCCTCGACGATAAAGCCGCCGGCCTTGCCGGTCGCTGCCAGTTCGCCGTCGACATAGACTTCGAGCTTCTTGTCTGCGGTCAGGACGCCAGCCAGATGCACCCAGTCGCCAACCACCTTCTGCTTGGCGCTGACTACAAACAGGTCTCCCTTGACGCGAATCGCGAAGTGCGGCCGGCCTTGCTGGAGAAACAGAGCATAGCCGTGCGAGGGCCCGCCGTTAGCAACGATTGCGCCCGCAGGCTTGTCGGCCTTTACCCATGCCTCGACGGCCAGCGGCGTATTGGTGGGATTCAAGCTAGGGGATTTCTCGACGCTGATCCATGAACCGCTAGTGCCTTGACGCCAGCCGGCTATGTCCGGCAACTCGGGCGGATCGTTGCTCGTGGCGAACAAGTGATATTCCATCGGCGTCGTCCAACGCAGGTACTGCGGCTTGCGGCCGTAGCCGTAGACGTTCCGGTCGTCGGCCGTCAGGATGCGGCCAGCCGGAGCGAACTTGCCCGCCTGGTAGTAACCGCCGTGGCTGCCCGAGAAACTCCGGCCGTACACCCAGTAGGAACGGTGGAACCACGAACCGTCAAGGAAACCGTACGGAGCGAACAGGTGGGCCTCTTTGCCGCGCTGGACCGTGGCCTGAAGGACCAAGTCGCCGGAGTTTGGACCGAGCGCCTGACGATTGCCCTCCAGATCGAAGACCTGCGACCGCATGTACAGTCGCTCGCCGTCGCTCGATAGGATATCCGCCAACGCCACCGGCATCTGGAGCGTCTGATGGCGAACCTGAAGGTTCTCGCCCGTTTCGGGGTCCTTGTCGTCGAAGTGGCGGTGGGTGAGCACTCGGCCCGTCTTCGGATCCAGACGAAATAGATGCAGGCCTCCATCCAGGAACATCGAGCGACCGGCTACGAAGCAAACCGAGCCGTCTTGGACGAGAACGCTGCCGTGGACCGGCCAGACCGATTCGACCTGCTCGAACACCGTGTGCCGCTGGTCGATGGGCGCGGCTCGGAACCGCCAGGCGAGCGCACCGTCCGACGCTCGCAGGCAGTACACGTATCCGTCGGCGGAACCGAACAAGCAGCAACCCTGCCAGATCGTTGGCGGCGAATCAACGCGACCGCCCGTCGTGTAACTCCAGGCCGGATCGCCGGTCTTTGCATCCAGGGCGTGCATCGTATGCGTATCGACCGACGCGACGAACAGCTTTCCATCGGCCACCGTCACACTGCTGAGCTTACCGCCCAGCTTCGTCTCCCAAGCCGGTTTCAATTCAGCCGCCACGCGCATCGAAGTGTATCCGGTCCGAGCCCCATTCCCCCGATATGTCGGCCACTCGTTTTCACTGACCGCTGATTGCTGATCGCTGACCGCTCCAAACGCCGTTCCTCGTTCCAGCCGCTGGTCATCCGCCGCGGCTCGCATGGCGTTCAAGCTCTTCGAGTCGGGTGCCACAGCGGCGAAGCCGAGTACCTTCGCTTCGGGATAACAAGCGCAATCGTGCTGCGGCGCGTAGACCATACCGTTCGCGGGCGTGATACCGGTCAAGCAGGCGCCGCGGACCCAGTGGTGGAGTTCCCACGATTGCTTGTCGAGGTCGAGGAACTCGATGCCCGTTCGCGACATGAGCAAGTACTTCTCAGTGGCTTTGCCCCGATAACAGCGGTGGTGGAACCAGTAGGACTCGACATCGGGTGGAAACTGCTTCTTGACCTCGCCTGTGTGCGGGTCGTGACCGCTGAAGATGCCATCATAGCCGCCGCTGGTGGTTGCACCGGTCCAGACGAGGCCTCCGGCCACAAGCAAATCTTCGGCCGATTGATAGCCCGAAGCGGCGTGAGGCGCACTCCACAGCGTCTTGCCGGTCTCGGCCGAGAGCGCCGTCATCACGTCCTGACCGCCACGGTGCGGAATCATCTTCTCGCCGCCGGACCAAAGAACGACGTCCTTATAGATGACCAGCGCCGGGACGTACCACGACTGAATCTTCTGCCAAATTGGTAGCGGTCCGGAAGTCCACGCTTGCTCGCCACTCTGCCGAGTCAAAGACACCACCTTCTGGCCGTCGTGGAAGTAGACGCGCTGGTCGTCCGCCGCCAGCGTGGATGGAGCCACGAAGGACTTCTTCTGCCACAAGATATCACCGCTGTCCGCCGAGACGGCCATGACGATCTTCTCGTCGCCCGACCATTGGGCGCCTTGGACGCCCCGTTTGACGTCGGCGATGGCCGAGTAACTCTGCCAGGTTTTCTCCGGGGTCTTGTTCACGACCAGGAACAGCGTTCCCTCGGAAACAAGGACTTCGTCGGTACCCTCGGTGCCCTTGTACGTGCGGAGCGTCTTGCCCGTGGCGGCGTCCAGCGCGCAAAGCGGTGCGTCCAGTCCCATTGTGACGTAGACCTCGTCCCCGACAGCGACTAGCCGGCGCGTGAGTAAAGCCGGCCCACTCTTCAGCGGCCAAAGCTGCGTGTGCCAGCGTTCGATGGGTTGTTTCCACAGTATCGTACCGTTGAAGGCGTCGCGGGCGATCAGAAACCAGCGCGACGGCAGCACGATCGAGGCGGTCGAGCCTTCGTCAAATATGTAGAACAGCCGTCCATTTGCCGCCACCAGCGAACTGAGCGACGACATGTGGTCGTGGTGCCGCGACCAACGTGGACTACCGATCCATTGCATGCGGCGGAGCGGGGCGATCGTTTCGTCCTTCGACACGGCATTGTTCGTCGGGTCGTACAAATAGTGTGTCCATTCGTCGATTTCATCGGGGCGGGGCTTGCGGAAGAGGGTTTCAGGTTTCAGGTTTCGGGTTTCAGGATCGAGTTCTACGGCAACGCCGCCAGGACACAGCACCCGAAGAATCTCTTCTTTCTCGATTGACGACGGACCACTGACGACTAACAAATTTACCAGGTTGTCGACGTACGGCAGGCGGTTGTCCGGCAACCGGTCCACCGACACCTTGCCGTAGATACCGCGCGACTGCAGGTGGGCGCGAGCCTGTTCCACGTTGGCCGCGTCGGCATCCAGCCCGTGGACTAGGTAGCCGTCACGGGCACCCAACGCCGCGGTGAGTTGGCCGTCGCCGCATCCGACATGGACGACGAGTCCGCCCTGGACGCCCGTCGCCTCCAGAATCTGTTCCGCCGTAGGCGCGACGGCCCACGCCGCGGGCGCGGTAAACGCGCCGGACAACAACACAGACACCATCGCCGTTAGGACGATTCCCGTACTCAGCAAAGACGCCGGGCTCTTTCTTTCGTGCTTCCGCATCGTTTCACTCCCTCATTGGTATTTGCACAATTTTCGAAATCGTTTAACCCGAAGTCGGAGGCGATGGCGGGCAGTGGGAAGGACCGTCAACACGTAGCGACCGCCATCGCCTCCGGCTTCGGGTTAAACGGCCTGACGGAAAATGCCAAGCATCGCGCGAATCTAACCAGGACGTCACCCATTGTCTAGCCCCACACTAGGTTCTGCCGTGTCTTCCTCAGTCGCGATCTCGATACCGTACAAACCGCCGATCTGTTTGACAAACGGTCTATGCCTCGCCGGTACTGCGTTGTGCCATTTATCGAGATACTGCTGAAACGTATCGCCCTCGGCCGCGGGTACGCTGTTCAGCCAGCGTACGGCCTCCCAGCTTTCTGGCTTGTCATCGAACACTCGGAGCAAGACAATCGCCATGGCGCCGTTCAATTCGCGCTGGCTGGCGTCCTTCCGCAATTCCTCCTTGTGGTTCCGATAGAATCCCTTCAAGCCGTCCGTGTAGATCTCGTAGATCTTGTCCCGTTTGGCTATCAAGTCGTCGACGTACTTGCGGATCGAATGTCGATATTCTTTCCAGTGCGGATAAGGCGGATCGTCGTTCCAAGCTTCCGACATGGCTCGCATGGCGAACATCGTGGCCGTTTCGCACAGCGTCTCCTCGAACCATTTGTTTTCCTTACCGTCTTGATCAAAGCCACACAGAACGTGGCAGAACTCGTGCGCAAACTGATATGCATACTGGCACCAAAAGGTGCTGTGAGTGTCCAACTTGAAAACCAGTTCGCCTTTTGCGTTGCGCTCGAAAAGAACAATAGGGCCGGTGTGTCCGCGCACCACGACAAACGGTTCGATTTCGTAATCCGGGAAAAACCGCCACAGTTCTCGACCAGCCGAATCGCAGACCGCTTTGATGTCCGCCACACTGGCGTCAAACTCCGCATTGTCCACACGGTATTGGGGCATCGGTGGATCTGCATAACCCGATTCCGACTCGGCGGCTCCACACCAAGCGAACGCGACGAGAAGCTGAAGTACCTGAAAAAGAATCGCTGCGATCGTAGTTCTCATTACTACACCTGCACCTCTCGTCCTTCTAACGTTTGCCAACCGCACGCTGAAAAGCTCGTGTCTCGGCCAGCTTCCACGTCTTGCCTTGATCCTCGGACATCAATAGCGCACGACGGTTGCCCAAGTGGTCGTTGCGATAGAACCAAAACGTGGACCAATAGTCATACGACAGAAACAGACGTCCGGCCCGGTCGATCGTAAGCCGGTGATAGAAGATGCTGTATTCGGAGAATGGCGGGACGATCAATACGCGGGGATCCTCCCACGGCTCGCCCGGGCGTTTTCGCTGGTAGGCGAGCGTTGCATGGTGGCTGGCTGGGTGAGGTTCGGTTCCATACCACCATAAACGAAACGCCAGATGAAGTGTGTCGTCCGGACCGCAAACAAACCCAATGTACGTCTGCCGCAAGCCTTCGCCGACCGGCACCGCCTCGGTCCAGCCCGAGTGGGCGTCGTTCGGCTCTAGCGACCGAGCGTATTGGAACGGTTGGCCGTGCGTGCCAGCCAGCACGTGCAAGTAGCCCTGGCTGTCCATCGTGATACTGGGCGAGTTGTGAATGTCGTTCGGAGGCGCTCCGTATCCGACCAGCACAGGCTCGCCAAGTTCGCCGCTACTTCGATCGTAAGTGACCACGTAAGTGGGCACGCCTGGCACCTTTACCTCCGGCTCGGTGGCCTCTGCCCAGGCCACGTGGACTTTTGACCCGCGCGAAACGACGGTGGCCGGAATACCCGAGTGAGTAGACAGCCCGATGCAGCGTTTGGATATCAGGATGGGCCCCTCCACCGTTATGCCTTCGTCAGTCCGCTTCGGCAGCAGCAGTTCCAGGTCGTTCATCTTCCGCCATCGAAGACGCGGATCCTCGCCGGTACGAGTGTAACGCACGATCGGCGGCGGTCCGTCTGGAACGTTGTTCCCGGTAAACTGCTCGAAGTCGAACGAGCGAGGCCGATTCTCTTGTCCGGGAATCAAGTAGGCAGCAAACGTCTTTCCGCCATCGGACGAATGCAGTAGCGCCGCCTGGCGGCCTGCCGTGCCCAACAAGTAGACGCCACCCGTGCTATCGAACGCGACCTTGGTCGATACCGTTCCGAATGTCAGATTCTTCAAACCGGCACCTCGCGATACGACTGCACTCCGCAGGTCGCTCGTCGTCCACCGGCCGTCGCGACACGACGCGATTCTGCCCCCGACGTTCACAAACGGCCGATTCTCCAAGTCGAAATACGGCTGGTTTTCAACTGGATAGTCCGGCAGATACCCGAACTGCTCGTTCTCGTGCAGATATGGCTTGAGCACAATCGGGATGTCCAGCGGCTCCGTGGCCGGCGCTGCTCCCGGCTTGACGGTCAGCGTCGAGTAGGTCGAGAAATCCGGGTGATCCGTTGGCGTCGCCCGCAAGTGACACACGCGCGTCTGATCCTCGCCTGTGATCCTGTAACGGACGACTACCTTGGCCGTTGCTTTCGGCTTCAAGACGACTTGATCCGCAGAAAGCTCGGCGGACCATTCACTGTCGGGAAACTCGATCTGCAGCCCGATCGCCTTCGTCTGGTCCGAGTTGTTGTGCACTTGAAAGACGACATCGCCTTTGTCGCCGGGTTGGCCGTATAGTGTGCGGCTGTACGGAGTGAGAATCCAGCGATACATCTGGAAGGGAAACCAAGCTCGCCGATTCGGCGTCCAACAAGAGATGTTGGGCGAGAGATCGTCGTTGTCCCAGCGTGTGACGCCGTCGATATCGAGTGTGGCCTGTTGCACGGGCAAGCTCAGCCGCCAGGGCGTAGCGCCGCGTTGCTTGTCAGCCGGAAACGTATGAGATGCAGTACGGTTTGCGTCCACCGGGAGCGCTTGAGCCAAATTGTCTTGTCCATCGTACACTGGCAATTCATCGACGCCTTTGGGCACGTTTGCGGCCTCGATAGAAAATGCACCTTTTCGCGGCGCAAAACAGACGTCGCCTGCTTTGTCCGGGTTCAACAAAACGATCGGCTCTTGATGTCGTTCGTCTTTGTGTCCGCGCGACGTTTCGATCAGGTAGCGCGGGCAGTTCGTCTTGAAGCCCCAAACGACCTCGTCGCCATACCGATCCTGCGACACGGTGACGTTCAGTCCGTAGACGCCCTTGCGATCCACCTGCGTCCGCAAACGCGCCTGCTGGACGGGTCCCAACCCGCTACCGCGCGATTGTCCATCGTCGGGAATGGTCACCTCCTGGATCACGCGCCGGTCGGGACCAACGAGAATCGCCCGCAATTCGGCGGGTCGCCCCCGCCGGTTTCGGTCGCGCTTCTGAAGATCCACAATCAACTCCCCCGGCTCGGCCAAGAAATACACTCCGCCAACGCCGCCAATGCCGAGTTCCATTACAGCTTCGTTTTCGGCAGCGGCTTTGTCGCTCTCCGCTGCCAGCGATTCTGCGTGGCCACTGAAGCAGTTTACGAACAAGAGGAGGAAGACGGGCAAGAAGAGCGATAGGCGGTTCATCACGGCAATCCTTGTGTACCTGGTGGCGGGTTACGTCCGAATGTTCCCCATAGACTACCAAATACGGACGGCCGATGCGCAGGATACAATGTTCCGTTCTCGAGATCGTTTAACCGCAGGGCCAGCGGCCCGCGCGGGAGTTGAGTCGGAATTGGCGACCCTCTCTACGCCGGGTAGAAACACCGGTAACGTCCTCGCCGACGCGCAGCCCGTTGGGCATTGCGGTTAAACGAGGAAGCTAACACCGTGCCTTGCCCAATTCCCAAACACATCACTATGGACTCGGGCCCGCGTCGGTCACCTGCAGGGCGGCTTTCTCTTGGTGATCCGCGCGGGCCTGCCGGACCCAGCAGCCGCGGCATTCGCAGGGGGTCCGGTTGCAGGTGCCGCAGATATCGCGGGATTCCAGGGTGCCGATTGATGCTTCGACCAAATCCAGCATTCTCTTATAGCCCGTGTCCTGCGTGCTGGCCCAGGCACTGTCGATCTGGCTCCAACCACTCGACTCAACGGCCAGCGGGGCCTTGAGAATGCGACTTTCGGTGGGGACGCACACATTCACCAGCGCGGCGTATGGTTCCTCGGCCAATTCGGGGCCGAACGTCGCTGCAACGAATGCGCGGAGAGCTTTCTCGCCGTCCGGTTCTGAACCGACCCATTCCTGCTTGTTCCAGGAGTAGTCGCCGTAGAACTCGGCGTTGACGTCGAGCCAGTCGACGATCCGTTGGAAGCCGTCCCGATCAACACCGTTTGGGCCACCGAGCGGTTTGTGGTGTTCGTCACCGTCCAGGAGTAAACGCGCCAACCGCCCCGCGTGCGAGTAATAGTCTTTCGGTACGCTGAAGGCCGTCTCCTTGTTGCGGTGGGCAATCGACACGAGGCCGGGTTTCCGTGTCAATGAATGATACGCGGCGCTGGCCCGGATGTTTCCAAGCTTCAGTGGTCCGGCGTCCATGGTGCCAAGCAGGTTGATCCCGCCTTCGGTCTTCTCCAGTCCGTGGCAACCGATGCAGTGCCGATCCAAGACCGGTTGCACGGTGCGAGCGAAACTCAGACCGCCGTCGTATCTGGGCCCGGCGGACGGCGCAAGCTCGTGGATGCTCACGTCGGATGGAAGCGGCACGCGAGTTGGGCTGGAGTTCCGCTGTTCATGACAGCCGACGCAAGTGGCCGTCTCGCCCGGATGCAGGTAGACGAACGATCGCATCCCCATCACCGCCATGCCGTTCTCGTCTAGCAGTTGGAACATCAGCGGCTGTTTGGCGGGGGCTCGAAATGCCACCGAGCCGTCTTCTTCAACCGGCACGGTTCCCAACACCTGCTTGGGCGTTTCAAACAGCGTCGCGCTGCGATCCGGTACGCGAATGGTTGTCTGCGGATACATACGGAGCACGCGAAGACTCTTGATACTGCCTTGCGGGTACTCCTCAGTGCTCTGGTAGACGTCTCGCACGTAAAACACGCCGGTCTCTTCTTCTTCCTTGGCCGCGAGTGTCGATGGCAGCGTGGGCGGCATGGGGCGCGACACGATGGGCATGGGCGCAAAGCACGATTGCTCCGCGTCACGATAGATCAATTCGCGTCCGCCCAGCGTATCGACCAGGTAGATTGCGTACGCGTTCGGCGAATTGCGCCCGCCTTGACGAGCGTGCGTTTCCTGCGAGTAGGCGACTAGGAACAGGTCCTCGTTCAGCGGCCACGGCGTGGCGGTGGCATTTTGGCCCCAGCCTTCTGTTTCCGGGAACGGGATTTCGGGAGTAACTCGCTCGAGCGGTGCATCGCCGTCCTGGCCGACCAGCGGGTCGATCACGATCATCGAACCGGCCGTATAGCTGTGATGCGCCGTGGCGGTAGCGACCACCTTGTGCGAGCCTGGAATCGACCGGGCTTCGGCGATGCTGCAAGGATTGCGAGAGTAGTTGCCGTAAAAGTGCGCAGTCCCAGTGCCGTCGGGGCGGATCGTCCAGAGACTCTGGTAAATGGTGTCGTGGCGGTTGATGTAATCCCAACGCGTCCAAATGATTCGCCCGTCGTGCATCACGCTGGGATCCCATTCGTTCGCTTCGCCGTAGACCATCGGTCGGATGTCCGATCCGTCGTGCTCGCAACGATACAGCGTGTAGGTTGGACAGTAGCGTCCTCCGTGATGACATCGTACGCCGGCCTGGTTGCGGGTGCTGATGAATGCAATGCCGCCGTCCGGCAGGTAGCTCGGATCCCAGTCCTCGATCATGACTGTCTGGCGGCCTTCGAAACCCTCCAGCGGATCAATAGCCGTACCGGTGATCTGCCGCAGACCGCTGCCATCGACATTCACCTCGTAAACGAAGAACCGCCGCAGATCGGCCCGCGGTTCGCCGTGATCGCAGTAGGAAAACAGAATCTTTCGAGCATCGAACGACAAGTCGGGATGCAACATGGAACCGGGCGGCAGTTGCCCGGAAAGCACACCCGTCGGCTTGGGATCGGTCTTCCAATCGTCCAGTATCACCAACCCATCGCCCAGGCCACTGTATCGGCCCAGGTATTGATCGCTTTGGTGAGAGAAGGCTGGGGGCGGACGCTTGTTGATCAGCAACCGCTGGAAATCAAGCGCCGGGTGCGAGAGGATGATCCTTCGGCGTAGGTTCTTGATCTCGGCGTAAAGGGTCTGTCGCTCTGCATCATCCGCCGTCTGTTCGGCTTTTCTTTCAAGCGTTTTCAGTTCTTCCGAGAACTGCGGCAGAGGTGCAGTCTCTTGGACGTAAGCCAACGTCTGTCGCGCGAATTCCAAAGCGCCGGCGACCGTACCGTCGTCGGGCCCTTGGCGTTTCAGCGCCGGGCGAGACGGCGAGGAGCCACGGACGACAGCCCCGCGCGAACCCTGCGTCCTGAACTCGACCCCATCCGACAGGACTTGCAGACCGGCGATCGAAGTCCACGGTCTGCCTGCGATTTCGGACAAAGCCACGAGCTTTGCGTAACGCCCTGTCTTATTCGCGCGAAGTCTGACGGTGGTCACGCTCAGGCTTCGGCCAATTGCGCCTTTGGCAACCGGTGGCCCGAACTCCTTATCGTCTTCGCTGACATAGAACTCGTAGTCCTTGATCGTCCCGTTGCCGCCGTCCGGTCGAGGCAAGTATGCGAACCCTGTAATCTCGTAGCTCTTGCCGAGGTCGACAACGATTTCGTGCGGATGCTTGGGATTGCCATTCCGGAACTGCGTGTGCCACATCGTGTTGGGGTTGCCATCCAACGCGTTGACGCCTTCGTACCCGCTGACCTCGCTGTCAACGCGCGCTTTGACATAGACGACTTTGGGTTCGGCCGCGAAAATGCTCGTGATCGTGGGAAGAAGACAAAGGGAAAACAATATCGATCGTCTGTTCATTTGCGTGACTCCTTCGGTAATCGCTCTTGAGACGTTGTCTGATTGTAGTCGAAACCTGAAGTATTTGCGGTACCACTTCTTGGGCACGGCGAAATTCGTCTCACGGTCGATGATTGATGCGGCGCGTTGTGATATGCTTCCGTTAGGAGAATCGCTCGCACCGATGCGGAAACCTCGTCGACACTTCACCATCTCTTGGCCAACCGAGGAGTCTCATCCGTGGGTACCTACACTGTCCGCCTATTACTGTCGAGTATGATTGTCGCGAGCCTGACGGCATCGCTTACTGCCCGGGATCCGTCCAAGGGCCGAAAACCTACTGAACTTGACCAGGTCTTGGCTCGCCAATTCGAAGCCGGTGACAAATGGGCGGTGGTCGTCGGCGTGGGCCAGTACTTTGATTCGAAGATTCCCGATTTGAAGAATCCGGCGGCCGACGCGCGGCTCGTGGCCGATGTCCTGTCCGACGTGTGCGGCTACCCGGCGGAGCAGGTCCTACTGATCTGCGATGATCAGGCCGAGGAGCGTCTGCGTCCGTCGGGCGCCAATCTACGGAAGCACATCGCCGATTGGCTGAAGCAGAGCAAACAGGGCGATACGGTAGTCGTGTTCTATTCCGGCCTTGGTTTCGTGGACGAGCGTGGTCACGGGATTCTTGCACCTGCGGATTGCGACAAAGCCCGATTGGCCGAAACGGGCTTTCTCGTTGACGATCTGCGCGAGATGCTCGACCAATGCAAGGCGACGCAGAAGCTGTTGATCCTGGAC
This sequence comes from Pirellulaceae bacterium, assembly GCA_016784735.1. GTDB lineage: Bacteria > Planctomycetota > Planctomycetia > Pirellulales > Pirellulaceae > JADHUC01. The sequence continues at coordinate 19,040 of JADHUC010000124.1, forward strand.
TGTGGTCACGGCGAAAACAAGAAAGACAAGAAGTCGATCGGCGCATCCAGTGCCGAGTTGGGAATCGCCCTGCAGAACGCAGACCGACTGATCACGCTGGGCAGTTGTGCCAAAAACGAATCGTCGGGCGAGTGGGGCGCAAAGCAACACGGGTTGTTTGCCTACCTTCTGGCCGAGGGCCTGCGGGGGAAAGCAGATCTTGACGGAAACGGCCAGGTCGACAGCGACGAACTCTACCGGTTCCTTGCGGACAAAGTGCCCTCGGCGGCCCTGTGGGAAGTCGGCAACGAACAAAACCCGGTACGGTGCATCCCGTTGTCTGTCAAAGGCGTTTATGCCTTGGCAAGAGTCCCCGCCGCGTCCGGAGCCGTCGAAGATGATCCCGGACCGCGCGAAGTAGCCGTCCAGCCGACGGCCATGTCTGCCGACGCAAAGAAGCTGGTTGCCGGGTTAGAGCTATCGCGACCGGTGAGCATCGAGGCGTTTATCAGTCCCTCGTTGCCCGAGCCGTACGTTGTTGTGCAACGCAATCTGAAGGCAACGATGGATGAACTGAAGAACTTGGACGGCCAGCAGATCCAAGTGCAGATCCACAACACCGAGCCTTTCACCGAGCAAGCAGTCCGGGCGGAAGAGCGGTTCGGTATCATCGCGCGACAGGTGATGAGCACGACTCGCCAAGGCACGCGCACAGACAACCTGTTCATGGGCGTGGCCGTCACGTGCGGCCTGGAGAGCGTGATCCTACCGTTTCTGGACCGCGGCATGTCGGTCGAATACGAGTTGGTTCGCTCGCTGTGCACGGTCAGCGGACAGAAACGCAAGACGGTCGGCGTGCTGGCGACCGACGCCAAACTGTTTGGCCACTTCGCCGCACGGAAAACGTCCGCCGTGCCTGACTGGCCCATCATCGACAAACTCAAAAAACACTACAGCGTCATATCGGTCGATTCGAGCGGGCCGATCACCGAGGAATACGACGTACTGCTCGCGGTGCAGCCTTCATCATTGGGGGCGGAGCAGATGGATAACTTCATCAAAGCGGTCGCGGAGGGACAACCGACGTTGATCTTCGAAGATCCTTTCCCGGCGTTCGTCACCAGCGCGGCCGCCACCAGCGCCCCGCGCCTACCAGCGTCCGGTCCGAACATGATGTTCCAGCAACAGCCGCCGCAACCCAAGGGTGACATCGGCCCGCTTTGGTCGTTGCTGGGTGTCGACTTTTCCAACGACCGAGTCGTCTGGCAGGACTACAACCCCTATCCAATCTTGGCCTCTCTGCCCAGAGGATTTGTCTTTGTGGATGCTGGATCCGGGGCAAATCGACCTTTCAACGAGAACGACGTGGTCAGCGCTGGGATACAGCACATGCTGTTCCCATTTCCCGGCTTTGTGAACAGACGAAGTGACTCCGAGCTGGGATTCTCCGAATTGGTGCGCACAGGCACCATGACGGGCGAAGGTCGATATGACGAACTCATGCAGACGATGGGAGCCGGACGCTCCGGCGGAATAGACACTGGGCGGAGGCAAATCTTTACTCGTACACCCTACACCCTAGCCGCCCACATCGTCGGAAGCGTCAAACGCGCTGGCGTTGAAAACCCGAGCGAGTTGGACGTGATTCTGGTGGCCGACGTCGATATGTTGCACGAAACGTTCTTCCGACTCAGCGAACAGAGCGATACGCCGGAAGGCGGCGCACATTACGACTTCGACAATGTGACTTTCATCCTCAATGCGCTGGACGTCTTGGCTGGCGACCAACGGTTCCTGGGAATCCGCCGTCGCCGCGGGAAACACCCTGTATTGAACCGTACGCCCGAGCAAATCGCCGCCGACCGCAGGGAGGCCGAGCTTCGACAACGAATTCAGCAGGAATACGACGAGGCCGTCGAGCTGGAAGAACGCGCGTATGCTGAGAAGATCGAGGAATTGCAGTCGCGGATCAAGCGCGAGGACAAGCCCAAAAGCGAGCTGCTTATGCAGTTGAAGCTGGCACACGAAGATGGACAGCGACGTCTGGAGGTAAAGAAACAGCAACTCGCGCGCCGTCGTGACCTGGAAATCAGCAGGATCGGACGAGGGCCAGTTGCCGCAGGCCCCCGTGGCGCTGTCGAAACGCCGGATTTGCGCGGCGAGCCGCTGTTTCCCGACTTCGACAGTCCCCTGGCGGCAGCCGGCCTGGAGATCGTCGAGCACGACGCGGCGATCGACAAACCCCGCGCGTTTACGGTGGCGCAGGTCGACGGCCGCTGGTCGATCCCCTCGCACGGTAACTATCCCACGGACGCCAGGGATCAATTGGTTGCGGCCATCACGGACCTGATGGATTTGACCGTCTTGGAGGTGGCCAGCGAAACTCGGCGCGATCATGAATTGTACGGGGTGGTCGATCCCGATCCTGGCACGCTCCCGCCCGGGGCCGAGGGCGTGGGCTTGCGCGTGACGATCCGAGATAGTCAAGCGAACGTATTGCTGGCGATGATCGTTGGACGGGAGGTTCGCGACCGTCCCGACTTGCGTTACGTCCGCCGCGTCGGCCAGATCCCGGTCTACACCGTGCGGGTGAACACCGACAAGCTGTCGACCCGTTTCTCCGATTGGATCGACGAGGACCTGTTGAAACTGAATCCGTGGGACATCAAGCAAGTCCAAATCCGGGACTACTCGATTGAAATGGCAAGAGCGAACGCCGCCCTTGTGCAACGAACCGATATGACTTTGGGATACGACGACGAAGATGAATCGAAGTGGCGACTTCTGGAACACAAAACGTTCGAGCACGAAAAATGGAAAAGCCGGAAACTGACGGACGATCAGGTGTTGAATACAAGCATATTGAACGATATGAGACACGCTTTGTCTGATTTGAAGATTGTCGATGTTAGCCGAAAACCCGAGGGGCTTGACGCCGTTCTCGCAGACGAGGGAGCGCAGGACGCAGATCGAGAGGCCCTTAGTTCGCTTCTTGAACGCGGTTTTTTCGCGGCCAAGCTGCGGGACGGGATGCAACTGTTCTGCCAGGAGGGAGAAGTCCATGTTTTGATGCAAGACGGCATCCGCTATCGCCTGCGTTTTGGGAAGATCGACGAGGAGAGCAGGCACGCGACGGCCAAAGAAAGCGACGGAGAAGAGCCGGCTGACGAACTCGATTTCCAGCGCTACCTGATGGTGACGGCCGAATTCGATCAGGACGCAGCTCCCAAGCCCGATCTTGAACCACTGCCCCGGGCGCAGTCCTTTGATGACCGGTCGCGCCTGCAGGCCGAACGCACGCGGATCTCGAAAGAAAACGAGCGAAGGCTGGAAGAGTACGAGGAGCGGGTTGCAGCGATTAAGGCTCGCGCCAAGGAACTGAACGGTCGCTTTTCTGACTGGTACTATTTGATCTCCGACAGGGATTTTCGGAATATCCGCTTGAGCCAACACGACGTCCTCGACGAAGATCATGATGGTTCGAAGCAAGACGGTGAAGGCTTCAGCGTTGAGGACTTCGACCGCCTCAAGCAACAAGGGCTCGACTCAACCGATTGATTCCTCGAACATTGCAGGAGTTTCTTGGGATAGGCTGGGAAGCTTGTCTTTATCCAAGTTTCAAGCCGCTGGCTTAACGCCAGCGGTGCATGACATTCGACCTAGCAACACGGAATAGATGGCACTTAGCGAATGCCACCGAACTTGTTTCGGTGGATTGTTACCTCCTGGCGGCGAGGTGAGGCACCCCTGAGATGAACTCAGGGGCATCCAGGCGTGGAGGACCTGCTGCTGGTTCTAGGTTGAAAGTCACATACCGCCGTCATGAAGCACGGCGGCTTGAGCCCAGAATGTTAGTGAAGACAAGGCCTCCGCTGTCCATCCGGCGAAGTCTTCACACAACGTCGGACACGACTGAACTGACCCCGCAACCAAGCGCACTGAGAGGACCCATGTGATGCTCGTTCGAACAGCGATTCCACTGCTTCTGCTGTGTCTTGGCTCGACGCCAGCGATGGCTCAACAAGTCGTCGCGACGTTTGCCCTCCGCGATTTCCTCAAACGCGAATGGCAGAACGAACTGGTCATGTTCCCCGTATCAAAAGACGAGTTCGAGCGTGACGACCTCGCGCTGATCGGCCCAGACGAGAAGCCTGTGACATATCAATGGGTGCCGGCCGACTTGGCCACCTCGGAGCGAGACTCTATCGCCTTCCTTGCATCTGTCGCGGAGTTTGGCGCCAGCGAGTACCGGTTGATCCGAGGGAACCCGGCGCGCACCACAGATCTTCGCATTCGCGAAGCGAACGAATCGGTGACGTTAGAGAACGCATTGACCGGCGTTCGACTCGGCGGGCGAGAAGCCGTGGCGGGCGGACCGATCGCGGGTATTCGCCTTAAATCGGGACGCTGGGTCGGCGGTGGGCAGCTCGATTCGCCACTGGTGCCCAAGTCCTGCAAGACAACGCTGCTCGCTCGCGGTCCTGTCTTTGCCGACGTGCTGGTGTCTTACGAGTTTCCCAAGTTCTGTTTCTGGCGATTGCAGTTTCGGATGATCGCGGGCCAGCCCGTCGTGCTGGTGGACGAAGAGTTTGATATGCCCGAGGGTTCCGCATACTTGCTTGATCTGGCCAAGGGTTTTTCGCCGGACGAATTGTCCTATCGCGACAACCAGAACACCTGCCGCTTGGTGAAAACGTCGTCGGTCGCGGGCGAGACGGCCTTCCTGCTGAATCCTTGGCCCACGTGGTGGAACACGACGCCCGAGGCACATTGGGCGGGCTTCTGCCGTTCCGGCAGCGACGATCTGCTGATGATCGGTGCTCGCGAGCCGGGTGCGTGGGTCGAGCCGGACCGCACCGAATGGCAAACGACGATTCCGTTCCGCAAGTCGGATCTCGTGGCCAAGTTCCAATTGCGTGGTTATCGCCGCCAGTGGATGTTGGCCGCGTTGTCCAAGGCCCCGTCGGTGCCTGAAAAAGAGGCGCGCGTTGCGCCGCTTCCTCAGCAACACCTGATCAAACACGACGAACTTGCCCTGGACCGCGTCAAGGACTACGTGTTCGTGTGGGATGACCGAAAGACTACGCATCCCGGCCTTTTCCTGACTCGTGACGAGCTGGATAGATTTCGGAAGCGATTCGAGGTTGATCTCGACCGGTTGGTCAAACTGCGAACAGCGCAGATCCTTCCCTACCGCATGGAGGACCACGTCAGCTACTTCCTCGCCACCAGCGACAAGGAATTGGGGCGAAATATCGCGGGCAAGGTGATGGAATTGGCGCAGGGCGCGGTCGATGGATTCGTCAAGCAGGACGGGCTACGCAATCAAGGAAGCTGTCCACATCACCGCACACGCGCCATGATGTGGAGTGCCATCCTGTCCGATCTGGTGTTGTCCCCAGGAGTCCTAACGCCGGAAGAAAGGACCCGCCTGAAGGCGCAACTGGCCTTTCTTGGTTACACGATGTACAGTCCCACGTTTCATTCGCCCGAGCGCGGCTACCGCGCGAATCCGAACATGACAACGACGGCGCGCGGAATGCTCGGCCTGATAGCATGCTCGATCCACGGTCACCCGGAGGCAGGCACTTGGGCCCAGCTCGCCATCGACGAAATGGATCGCGAACTGGACCAGTGGTGCGGCCCGAACGGCGGCTGGCTCGAAGCACCCCATTACATGACCGTCAGCATGGATGCGATCGTCTCGATGGCGTTAGCGCTTCGTAACACGGGCTTCGCCGAGGCCGATTGGCAGTATCATCCCAAACTGAAAAACACAATGGCTTGGCTGGCGAAGATCTGCTCGCCGCCCGATCCGCGGCTTGACGGTGATCGGCACATGCCAGCGATCGGAAACACGTATTTGGGCGAACGCACTTGCCTGTCCGGCTGGGCAGCGTTTCTGTTCCGCGACAAGGACCCTCAGTACGCCCAGCACATGCAGTGGATGTGGAAGGCACACGGCATGCCCCGAACTCTGGGCATCGGCGGCGCCTATCCGGGCATTCAGGGATACGAACAAGTCGTCTTGGACGAATCCATGCCGGCCCGCGCTCCGGCGTGGGGCAGCGAGTTGTTTCCCGATGCCGGCGCTGTCTTCCGGTCCCACTTCCCCAGCGATCGGGAGACGTACCTGCACTACATCCAGGGCCCCATGCACGAGCACTACGACTACGACGACGGATCGTTCATCCTCTGGGGCAAGGGAAGCCCGCTGTGCGAGGACTTCGGCTACTACGGCCGCGCGCCGGCCGCCGACCACAGTCGCGTAGACGACGGGTTCGTCGAAGAGCTTGGCAACGAGGGCCGGATTCGTGAATTCGCTGCTGGCGACGGCGCTGATTACCTGCGTGGCGAGCGGGCCGGCTGGAACCGGCAGATTCTGTTTGTGAAAGACGACGATCCGTTGGGGCCGACCTACTTCCTGATCCGCGACAGCGTGTTATCGGGGCGAGAAGCCGATTGGCGAGTCTGGATCGCCACCGACAACCCGCCTCCGGTCACACAAAATCCGATTCGCGCCGCGGGACGATTTGAAGCGGATTTGGCCGTCTTCTTCGCCGAGCCCACCGACGTACGGCCCACGACAAGCCAAATCACGCGACAGGCCGGAGCCAGCAGCTTCGCCAGCCGGGAATCGACGCAACGCTGTCTGCAAGTCAAGATGCCCCCCGACCAGCCACTGGCCGCGGTGCTCTATCCCGTGATGAAAGATCAACCGACGCCAAAGATGACAGCTTTGGCCGATGGTCGCGTCGTGAAGATCGAAAGCAAGCATGGCACAGACTACGCGATGCTTGCGCTGCAGAACTTCCGTTTCGAGGCCGACGGAATCCAATTCTACGGCAAAGCCGGCGCCGTTCAGATTCGACCCAAAGGCGTTCGGCTATCACTGCCGCGTCGAGGCCGCCTGAGCTACCGCGGCACGACCGTCGAAAACGGAGACAGCTCCGGCCGAACCGTCAGCCGCAGACTAGCGCGGTGATGAGTGATCCGCGACGGAAAGCGTCAGCAACTCCTCGTTGCCAAGCTCCGGCTTGGCAACGCACTGCCCCCGAGAGTAAGTCACGGTAACTCTACGGAGAATTCTTGCCGACTTATCCGGTGACGGAGTGACCGGGCTGTACTACCTCAGTTCTCGTGGAACCGACGGTATTGGGGCCGGTCCGAGACGATGAACATACTTCGTTTGCCGTCTTCATCCGTGTGGACGTCGCCCAGCCAGACGATCTCGGCATCGACGACGCGGTCGTCGTCGAATGCCGGCGTCCGAGGTGGCAAGAATGGCTCCAGGACGGGCGGCGCATTCGTGCGGGACTCGCGAATGCGAGCCATGGTCAGTTCGGCCTGCGCGGCCAGGAAGACGAACACGGCCACCAGGACCAGAGTTCCGCCCGAGAACAGTCCGAGGACGCCAAGCAGAATGGCAACCACTTGGCCGACTCTTGCGGCAATGGTTGTGGCTTTGACGTATGGCATTTGCATGGCCAGGAAGGCTCGCAGCACTCGTCCTCCGTCCATGGGGAATGCAGGTAGCAGATTGAATACCGCCAAGGCCACATTCACCCACATCAGACTGCTCAAGAAGGGGCCACCGATCAAGTCACCCGCCGGCGCCAAGTTGCCGAGGCCGGTCAGAACGGCTCCGGCGAATAGTGCCCCGGCGATCGCCACGTTGACCGCCGGCCCAGCCAGTGCAATTGCCAATTCCTGACTGGGACGCGTGGGCATCCGCTCCAAACTGGCGACGCCACCGATGGGATACAGCGTAATGTCACGAGTGCCGATGCGATAATGCCGAGCCATCAAAGCGTGGCCCAGTTCGTGCAATACGACACAGCCAAAGATGGCAAAGACAAAGATCACGGCCGAAAGTCCAGCAGCCCAACCGCGTCCGTCCCGTACCGTGGATAGCAGTATCCACACGGGCAGGATCCAAAACGACCAGTGAACGTAAACGCCGATTCCGGCGAGCCGACCAAGTTTCAACTTCATAGGGAATTCCCTGATATGATTCATCGCAGGCGATATACCGTGTAATTCGACCGCCAAGCGGAAATCTCGAACACTACGAGAATAATAGGTCATGCAGTTTCTGCGCCAAGTCACGCAAATCCTCCCCCAGTGACCTATCGCGTTTGGTACCACGAACTTAAGTCGACGCAAACCGGCGATTTCCCAAACCGGCCGGATGCCAATATGGCAAGCCTTTCACGGACATTGTCGGTCTGGCCGCCGTTGCTACTTCAGCATCGGAACCATCAGAAGTGGCGTGGGCAGCTTTTCGCTTGTCAGGTACAGCGTCTTGCCGTCCGCTCCGTAGCAGATTGATTCGCCCTGGACTCGCTCAGGCATGATTATCTTGCGAGGCTCCCGAGAGAAGGCGTCCTTCCAGCTCTTGCCTTCGCCGCGGACGAACTCGTAAGCATGTTTGTAAGTCAGCACCACGGCGCGCCGGCCGTCGGGCGAAACATCAATGGCGGTCACGGCGGGAATCTTCAGCGTTCCGATATGTCTGGCCGAGAAGGCCTTCGTGGGGTTGGGCTTCGGCCAACCGAGCGCATACACGTAGCATTCCGATGTGCGCTCCTTGGTGACAAACAGAATCGTTTTGTCCGTCGGGTCAATGCCGACCGCCTCGCAGTCGCGGTGGTCATCCTCGTATGAATAGGCGATCGTTTGGACAACCGGCACCTGCTCGACCGTGACACCCTTCTTTGGGTCGAAAGGAGGTTCCTCGATCACGTACATAAGCTGTATCGCCGCGGCCCGACCGTTGTTGCCGACGTCGCACAAGACCAGATAGCTCTTCCCGTCGGCCTGGAATGAAAACATGTCCTCGAAGTCGAACGGCAAAACGTCTTCCAGGAGAATTGACCCAAGGTTCCGGCCTTTCGCGTCGAACAAATAGACTCGTCCGTCCCCGCCCGAATCGTTGTGTGTCCAGAAGAAACCGGGATGCCGCCGCGAGCATGCCACGCCGCTGCTCTCGTCGATGTTCGCATCCTTGAGCCGGCAGACTTCACGTCCCACGCCGTACGGAACGCGTCCCGGCGGATTCTGCGTGGTTTCGCGATTCGCTTCTCTCTCCTGGATCAAATCGTCCACATATTGCCGGTCGGCCTTGCTCAGTTCATCTGGCGCAACGCCGAACACGCGACCGTCGGAACGCAGCAGCCAGATCTTGTCGAATTGGCACGTGACATACTCCGCGTCGACCTGCATCTTGCCGGAAGCGTCGGTCCAAACGCGCGCGTAAGCGGCACTTGAAATGAGCAAGAACAGTATCGTTGCTACGAAAGCAGTGAATCTCCGCATCTGAATACCTGTCGGTGTTGGCGAATACAAGCACTCGCACTATCGAGACGCCCTGTTCGTTTAACCCGAAGCCGGAGGAGCCCGCTGAAATGCTAGCGGAAACCAAAGTGGGGTAAGCTTCCAGCTTGCCGACCTTGTGCATTGTTGATTCCCACGTTTTCCTTGCCTGCGTATTTGGCAAGCTGGAAGCTTACCCCACGACTTATTCAGCAGTCTCCGGAGGCGATGGCGGGCGCTGCGTGTGGACAATCCATTCCGCTGCCCGCCATCGCCTCCGGCTTCGGGTTAAACGAATACAGCCGTAATCATCATTGGGCAAAATCATCGTGCAACTATCGGTATTCACCGCGGGCAAGTCTGGTTCGTAACCGAAGTGAACCATCGCAGCATTCGAAAAGAACTGACTGCTATGGAATCTGCAACCGCACTTCCGTCTTAACTTGGTTCCGGTTGTGTTGGTATCCGCCGGCGTTGATGCCGCGCGTGTACAGCAGCATGGGCCTGTCCACCGGCGCGTGCCAGCACCAGCGTTCGATGCTGGGCAGCCAATGTGGCATATCGGGGTCAATTGGGCACACCAGTTCCGAATCGCGAACGGAACCGTCGGCTCCGACGAGCAATCGGACCAGTTCGGTGCCTTTCGTTCCCCAGGCTCGTTGGCTTTCCGGTGCCACCATCAAGACTGCCTCGATCGTCCCGTCTCGGTGACGGGAAACCTGGCCGCAGTGCAGGATGTGGAATCCGGGCAGGACCGAACGAACGGCCTGGTCCAGGGGAATGCCCGTCCAGCCTGTCGAATCCTCGTGATGGAACAGTTGTGCGCTTCCCTTCAGGAGATTGTGCACAACCACCCATGGCTGATCGTTCTCGTCAACCGCCACATTAGACAACAGTATCTTGTGATAGTAGGAATTCAACGGACCGGCCGCGCCACCGTACTTCGCCTCGATCCGCTCCGGCTGCATCGCGTCACTTTCGATACGTTTCAGCTCTGCGCCCGGCGCCGGCAATGCGAGCGGCCCTTTCTTGCCAAATTGCCGCCAGGTCTCGCCCGAATCGTCCGAGTAAAGATGAGAGGCGCCGTAATAGCGAGCATTGGCCCCAACGTCCGGTACCGGCAGGGTATTCGACATAACCACGTGCAGCCGCCCACTCGGTCCTACTTCGATCGAGTTCGTAACCCAACTGTGTTCCGCCACCGCACATGATGCAAGCGTTTGTGGCTCGGACCACTTCCCATTTCTCGCGCGCCGGCAATAGTGAACTCGCGCATTGCGGCCGCCCGGTTCGCATCGGTAAGTCAAGTGGAGTGTGCCCTCCCGGTCGCAAACAAGGCTCGGGTAAGTTGCTGCGTGCCCAATCGACCCACCGTCTTCCACTGGCTGCCAGCTTGCCTTGTCGGGTGGCATGCGGTAGTGCACGAACGTGCCGTGATGGGCGCCGATCAACAGGTGCAATGTGCCGTCCGTATCTGTGGTCATCGCAGCACCGCAGTGGTTATCCCTACGGACGTCGCCCACGGTGCCCTCGTGCACGATCTTGGCCGTGGTCGGATCAACCATTGCCCAACGATTTTGCCGGTCGCTGTCAATCCAAGTGCAGACCACGCGTCCCTGTCGTCGCGCGATCTTGTTGCTCATCACATAGGCCGTTCCCCTGTCGCCGCCGCTCTTGCTGACTAGGATTGCCCGGGCGGCTATGCCGTCCCGCTGTCGCGCGACAGCCTGCGACTTCATTACCAGCGAAGTTGCCCCCGCTCCGACGACCTTTAGGAATTCACGACGACTCCGATCCGTTGTTGTGACGTTACTCATCACCACGCCTCCAATTGTTAGCGTCTAACCGGCAACTTCTACGCGCCGTGTGCGCGTCTTCGTAGGGTGGGCCAAGTCTTCGCGGGCCCACCGCTCTGTACTCTGTACTCGGTACAC